>JBBRVU010000216.1:0-6549 GCA_038246575.1 Actinomycetes bacterium
CGGACCAGCCGGGGCAGCACGTCGAGAAAGTCAGCAGGTCGAGAGGAAGCGGTCGAGGACCCGCGTCCCGAACCGCAGCGAGTCCACTGGCACCCGCTCGTCGACCCCGTGGAACATGCCCGAGAAGTCGAGGTCGGCGGGCAGGCGCAGCGGCGCGAACCCGAACCCGCGTATCCCCAACAGGCTGAACGACTTGTTGTCGGTGCCGCCGGACAGGCAGTACGGCACGGCCCGTGAACCGGGGTCCTCGGCCTGCAGCGCGGCAACCATGGCCTCCACCAGCGGTCCGTCGAAGGTCGTCTCCAGTGCGATGTCGGTGATGACCTCCTCGCGACGTAGGTCCGGCCCGATGAGCTCGTCGATGGTCTCCAGCAGCTCGTCCTCGTAGCCCGGCAGGAACCGGCAGTCGATCGACGCCTCGGCCGACTGCGGGATCACGTTGTGCTTGTAGCCGGCGGCCAGCATCGTCGGGTTGGCGGTGTTGCGCAGTGTGGCGCCGACGATGCGCGCGAGACTCCCGAGCTTGTCGAGAGCTGGCTCGGGGTTCTTGATGTCGATCTCGATACCCAGGACGTCGGCCATCTCCTCGAGGAAGCGCTGCACCGTGGGGGTCATCCGGATCGGCCACTCGTGGCGACCGACACGGGCGACGGCTTCGGCGAGTGCCGTGACAGCGTTGTCGTCAGCGACCATCGAGCCGTGCCCGGCTCGACCCTGGGCAACGAGGCGCAGCCAGCGGATGCCCTTCTGGGCGGTCTCGATGAGATAGACCCGCTGCTGCCCGACGGAGAAGGAGAAGCCGCCGACCTCGCTGATCGCCTCGCTGACGCCGTCGAAGTGCCCCGGGTGCTTGTCGACCAGCCAGTGCGCGCCCATCAGCCCGCCGGCCTCCTCGTCGGCGAGGAAGCAGAGCACGACGTCCCGCGGCGGCTTGCGGCCCTCCCGGCGCCACTGGCGGACCACGGACAGGACCATCGCGTCCATGTCCTTCATGTCGACCGCGCCGCGACCCCACACGCAGTCGTCGACGATCTCGCCTCCGAAGGGATCATGGGACCAGTCGCTGGCCTGTGCCGGCACGACGTCGAGGTGGCCGTGGACCAGGAGGCCGGGACGGCTGCTGTCCTCTCCCTCCCAGCGCACCACGAGGCTGGTCCGCCGATCCGCCGACTCCAGCACGGTCGGCTCTAGTCCCACCTCGGCGAGCTGTCCGGCGACGAACTCCGCGGCTGCCCGCTCCCCCGGACCGCTGCCGTCGCCGTAGTTGGACGAGTCGATCCGGATCAGGTCGCGGCAGAGGTCGACGACCTCGTCCTGCGCGCTCGGTCCAGGCTGGTCGGTCACGTGGCGGCTCCTCGCGTGCGGTGGTGCTGACATCCTGCCTCAGGCCCGATCGAGACGGTCAGGAGCCGGGGCGGTGATTTGCTAAGGTTGCGGACGCGTTCGCAGCGGCACCCACCAGGTGCTCGCTCAAGCGTGACACCTCGTCCGGGTGGCGGAATTGGCAGACGCGCTAGCTTGAGGTGCTAGTGCCCTTTACCGGGCATGGGGGTTCAAGTCCCCCCTCGGACACAGAAGTTGGGGCCTCTGACGCGAAGATTCCTTTCACCCGGCGGCGGTCAGGGGGTTGAGGGTGACCTGGTAGCCCATCTGGCGGAGTTGGTTCAGCGCGTTGTTTGGTCTTTCCGGGGTTGAGCTTGGTGTAGTAGTCGCCGCCGAGGTCTTGGTAGAAGACGCCGTTGGTGATCATGTTCCAGATGGCGATGAGGATGGCGTGCTCGATCGCGACGATCGCCTTGACGGGACCTCGCCGGGAGGCGATGCGCCGGTACTTCGCGGACAGGTAGCTCTCGCGGCTGCGCGCTGCTGACATCGCGGCGATGCCCAGGGCACCTTTGAGGTAGGGGTTGCCCGGTCGGGTCTTGGTCGACTTGACGTGGCCGGCGGACTCGTTGTGGCCTGGGCAGGTCCCGGCCCAGGACGCGAGGTGCCCGGCGGTGGGGAACCGGGCCATGTCGACACCTGTCTCGGCGATGATCACGTCTGCGACCAGGACGCTGATCCCGGGGATCGTGATGATCAGGTCCCGGGCTCCGCGAAAGGGCTCGATCACCACCTCGATCCGGGCGGTGAGCTCTTCGATGGCGTGGGTGTGCTGATCGATCAGGTCCAGGTGCACCCGGGCCAGGAAGGTGTGATGGGGACCGAAGCGCCCGGTCAGGGCTTCGGTGAGTTCCGGGATCTTGTTCCGCAGCCTGCGTTTGGCCAGCTCGGCCAGCGCGGCGGGGTCGCGTTGGCCGTCGATCAACGCCTCGAGCATCGCCCGCCCGGAGACCCCGCTGATGTCAGAGGCCACCGAGGACAGCTTGATCCCGGCGTCCTCGAGCAGCTTCTCCAGCCGCTGGATCTCCTTGGCGCGTTCGCGGACCATCGTGGTCCGGGTCCGGGTCAGGTCGCGTAGCTGTCGGATCGGTTCCGGTGGCACGAACGAGCCACGGACCAGCCCGTGCGCGCCGAGCTGAGCCAGCCACGCCGCATCCGAGACGTCGGTCTTGCGCCCGGGCAGGTTCTTCACGTGCCGGGCGTTGACCAGCATCACCTCGAACGGACCGTCCTCGAGCAGGAAGTAGAACGGCTTCCAATAGTCCCCAGTGGCCTCCATCACCACCAGCGTGACCCGCTCGTCGATCAGGTGGGAACGTAACGCCAGCACCTGGTTGGTGACCGAGCCCCAGGTCGTGACCGTGGACCGGGCAGCAGCACGGGTGCCGCTGGCGACCCGGACACACAATTTGGCATCGCGCTTGGACACATCCAGGCCCGCGCACCGCGGGTGCAGCAAGTCCATCTGGGGTTCCTCCTCCTCAACCCGGTGACGATGACGATGTCCGCCCCGGGGAGGGCAAGAGAAGATCCAGAAGTCTGACGCTCGTGCTCAAGGCAACAATCCACGGTTCCCGTGGCAGCCCTCCGCCACCATGCTGACCTACAGGCTCACAGGCACTACAGAGACATCGGTGTCTGACCGGAACGGACCCACCATAATCCCCCGCAGTCCCGGTTGTGACCAGAGCCACCAGCCCGCCCCAGCCCAACCACAAATCTTCGCGAGCCACGGCGAGCCCGCAGGGCTCTACGTTGCTGACCTGCGGAAACGCGGTCAGAGCCTCTTCTGTTGATCAGCGAGACAGCACGGCCACCTCTGCCTGGCGGCGTGGGCTAGCCTCCGCTCACGCGCGGACTCAGCCCTACCGGGACAGCCAATGCCGCGTCGTGGGGACTCTAGGTGGTGAAGAATTCGCCAAGCCTTCTGGGCAGGCTGTCCTCCGACGGGAGCAATGATCAGAACCTGTGGATGGCCCTCGGCCGGGTGACGTGAACGGACGCACCTTCCCGAGGATGATCTGAAATCCGATAGCTCTGATCAGGACCGGCGTTGACGCGCTGGTTCAGGAAGGTACGTCCATGCTCAAGATAGTCCAGGAAGAGTCCGAGTCCAACGCACACGTCCCGGCTGCGGTCGGCGGGTCGCTGCTCGACGAGCTGGTCCGTGACGGCGCGAGGGCGATGCTCGCGGCGGCGTTGCAGGCCGAGGTCGCCGCCTATGTGGAGGCGCACGCCGACCATGTCGACGAGGCCGGTCACCGGCTGGTGGTCCGCAACGGCCACCACGCCACGCGGGAGGTCACCACGGCCGCGGCGGCGGTGCCGGTCCGGGCGCCGCGGGTCAACGACAAGCGCACCGACGAGGTGACCGGCGAGCGGAAGCGGTTCTCCTCGGCGATCCTTCCCGCCTGGGCGCGCAAGTCCCCGCAGGTCGCGGAGGTCCTGCCGATGCTGTACCTGCACGGCCTGTCCTCTGGCGACTTCGGCCCGGCACTGACCCAGTTCCTCGGCTCCGGAGCCGGCCTGTCCGCGGCGACGATCACCCGGCTCACCGGCCAGTGGCAGGACGAGGCGACGGCGTTCAACAAGCGCTCGCTCAAGGACACCGACTTCGTCTACATGTGGGTCGACGGGATCCACCTCAAGGTCCGCCTCGAGCAGGACAAGGTGTGTTTGCTGGTGATGATCGGGGTCCGCGCCGACGGGACCAAGGAGCTGATCGCGCTCGCCGACGGGTTCCGCGAGTCCAGTGAGTCGTGGGCCGACCTGCTCCGCTCGGCCAAGCGCCGCGGCATGCGTGCGCCGGTACTCGCGGTCGGCGACGGCGCGCTGGGGTTCTGGAAGGCGGTCCGTGAGGTGTTCCCCGAGACACGCGAGCAGCGTTGCTGGTTCCACGTCGGCGGCAATGTTCTCGCTGCGTTGCCGAAGTCGGCGCACCCGGGCGCCAAGGCCGCGCTCGCGGAGATCTACAACGCCGAGGACAAGGACCACGCCCTCAAGGCAGCCAAGGCGTTCGAGGACCTCTACGGCGCCAAGTGGCCCAAGGCGACCGCCAAGATCACCGACCACCTCGACGTGCTCCTCGCGTTCTACGACTACCCCGCCGAGCACTGGATCCACCTACGCACCACCAACCCGATCGAGTCAACCTTCGCCACCGTGCGGCTCCGTCAGCGCGTCACCAAAGGCCCCGGCTCCAGGGCTGCCGGTGTCGCGATGGCGTTCAAGCTCATCGAGTCAGCACAAGCCAGGTGGCGGGCAGTGAACGCACCCCACCTCGTCGCATTGGTCCGTGCCGGCGCGACGTTCAAGAACGGCAAGCTCATCGAACGACCCGACGAATCAGGAGGCAATCAGCAAGTCGCGTGACACCCCGATCCACAGGTCTTGACTATTCCTCTCCGACGGCGGGGCCGCGCCCTGGTCCGATGAGAATCACGACTCGTGGCTGGAGCTGCACGTGTCGCCCGAGCCACGCAGTGCCGGTGTCGCGCGAAGGGCGCTGGGCGTGTACTGCCTGCAGTTTGGTGTACCCGAGCGCCTGCTCGAATCTGGGGGCCTGGCGATCAGCGAACTCGTCACCAACGCTGTGGTCCACGCCAGGACATCGGCGCTGGTCCTGGCCGAGTACGACGGCCGGAACTTGACGCTGGCAGTGGCCGA
The DNA here is from genome assembly GCA_038246575.1 of Actinomycetes bacterium. Classification (GTDB taxonomy): domain Bacteria; phylum Actinomycetota; class Actinomycetes; order JACCUZ01; family JACCUZ01; genus JACCUZ01. The sequence continues at coordinate 5,050 of JBBRVU010000216.1, forward strand.
CGGTGCGTCCGCGATGCCGATGCCACTGCCACCGGACCGTCTCCGTGAAGGAGGTAGAGGCGTGGCGATCATCGAGGAACTCGGGCGAGCTGGGGTATCAGCCGCACTGCCCAAGGCAAGATCGTCTGGGTGACCCTCGTTTGAGCGATTTCCTCGACTGAGACCGCGGACGCAGGCCGGCACGGTCCTAGCGGATGCAGTGCGTGCCCCGGAACAAGCTCTCATCATCGGCGATGACCTTCGCGGGGCAGCCAGCCGGCTCTCCAGCGCGGTGCTCGCGGTCCCCGTGAGGTTTCGGTCGATGCGGCCGCGCGACCAAATCACTTCTGCGAACTGGGAGAACTTGCCAGTTGCCGGGCGAAGGGAAGATCCTTCCCGCAGAACTAGCTAGCGCTCGTTGGTCGTGGGGGCCACTCGGGAGCTTCCCCGAGTGGGGACTTCAGCGAGCTGGAGCTCGGAGGGCTCCACGGTGTGGTCGATGACGGCGGTTGATACTGCGGTCAGCGTGTGGCCCTGCCGGCGGGCGTAGGAGCGCATCGCCTTGAACGCGCGTCCACCGAGATCCGGGACCGTTCCGCGAGCACCCCCTTGGCCTGCTCGATGAGGATCCGGCTGTGCAGCGCCGACTGCAGCTGCTCGGCGAGCACGTCCTTCTGCCGCCCGACGCGTTCTTGCAGCAGTCCGATGGTCGCCACATCCGTCATGGCCTGACCGACGGCCACGTCGTCGGCGCTGAGGACGGCGCCGGTCGTGCTGAACAGGTTGACGGCACCGATGACGTCCTCGCGCAGCCGCATCGGCAGTGCGTGCGCGGCCTGGAACCCCAGCTCGATCGTCTGGGCTGCGAACCTGGGCCACCGGGACCGCATCTGGTCCTTGTCGAGATTCACCACCTGCTGCCCGCTGTGGAAGCAGTCCAGGCAGGGTCCTTCAGAGTTCTGCAGCTCGAAGATCTCGGCCAGCCGGGCGGACTCGGTCGAGGACGCCACCACCCGAAGCCGGCCCCGCTGGTCGCTGAGCATCAGCCCGGCGGCATCCACCCCGAGCAGCTCGACGCTGCGGTCGACCAGGTTGTGCATGAAGTCGATCACGTCGAACTGCGCGACCAAGGTGTCCGCGAGCTCGACGAACACCTGGGCCAGGCGCTGCTCCCGGGTCCGCGACCGAGTCCCGGCCCACGACTCGTTCTCGGGTTCCTTGTTGTCCCTACCCATGACGATCCACCTCCAGGTCGAAGCGTAGCCTCCGGATGACCACGTCATGGGCCACGTCAGCGATCGGTCGTTCAGCGGCGTAGGCATGGGCCCGCAGCAGCACCAGGGCCTCCGCCAGACCGGTGGCGGCCTGCACGGACACCATGCCGGTCGCCTGGTGAACCTCGGCCCGGTGCTCCACCATGGTCACCAGTCGGGTCGCGCCGTCGGGACCGGTCTGGGCCTGCAGGTGCAGCAGCACCGAGGTTGCGGCGTCGGCGAAGGCCAATGCCTCCGCCAGCTCCCC
>JBBRVU010000217.1:0-6545 GCA_038246575.1 Actinomycetes bacterium
CGCGCGCAGGGCCTGCTCCTGCTGGGCGGCCAGGCGACCGATCTCGGCGGCCTCTCCCCCGGCCTCGTTGCCGCGGCGACCGACGAGCGCGAGCACCTGCAGCACGTTGTCGTGGATCTCGCGGGAGAGCCGCTCGCGCTCGGCCGTTGCCGCCTGCACGGCCAGCGCCCGGACCAGCGCCAGCTCGCCACGGCGGGCCAGGGAGACGGTGTAGCCGACCACGGCGCCGGCGAGCAGGAGCAGCACGATGTTGTTCGCAGTGGGCACGGTGACCGCTCCGCGATGGGTCAGGTCGGCCGCCCCGACGCCGACCGCTGCAGCAGTCCCGGCCGGCCAGCCACCGCGTACGGCAAAGGCGAGCACGGGGGCGGACGCCCAGACCACGGGCAGCGTCTGGGCGCCCTCGATGATGCGGCCGGGATCGTCGAGGAAGCGGCCGGCGACGACCGCCGCCATCGCGATCGCGAGGTCGAGCCCGAGCACCGGCCACCGCCGGCCCTGGGGATGCCGGTAGGCCGCGGACACGACCACGGTCCACACCGCCATCGCGGCGAGCGTGAGCCAGCCGCCGAGGGGATGGGCGTACTCATCGGCTCGCCGCACGAACACCGCGACCGCGTAGCCGAGCCCCAGCAGGCGGAACACGACCAGTGCCCGCCAGACCGCGGTCTCGATGCCCACGTCCGGGTCTCCGGCGGGCTAGGCGGCGGGGCGCGGGGCGGCCGGCTGGGCGCTGTCGGGGTCCTCGGCCTCGCCGTCCCCGTCCTTGGCCTCGGCCTTGAGCCGGTCCTTCGCCACCTGCGCGTACATGTCGACGTACTCCTGGCCGGAGAGCTCCATCAGCTCGTACATGATCTCGTCGGTCACCGACCGAAGCACGAACCTGTCGTCCTCCATGCCCTCGTAGCGGGAGAAGTCCAGCGGCTTGCCGATCTTGACGCCGACCCGTCCGAGCTTGGGGATCTTCCGCCCGGGGGGCTGGATCTTCTCGGTGCCGATCATGGCCACCGGCAGCACCGGGACCTCGGCCTCCAGCGCCATCCGGCCGACGCCGGACTTGCCGCGGTAGAGCCGGCCGTCGGGCGAGCGGGTGCCCTCGGGGTAGATGCCCAGGCACTCGCCGCGCCCCAGGATGCGCAACCCGGTGCGCAGCGCGGCCTCGGATGCGCGGCCCCCCGCCCGGTCGACCGGCAGCTGGCCGACCCCCCGGAAGAACTTCGCCGTCATCCAGCCCTTCAGCCCGCGGCCGGTGAAGTAGTCGCTCTTGGCCAGGAAGGTGATCCGCCGGTCGACCACCAACGGCAGGAAGATGGAGTCCGAGAAGGACAGGTGGTTGCTGGCAAAGATCAGGCCACCGGTGGGGGGCACGTTCTCCAGCCCGATGACGTACGGCCGGAAGACCAGGCGCAGCAGCGGGCCGAGCACGATCCGCTTGAGGAACCAGTAGAACAAGCCGGCCTCCTCGCGGGCAGGGACGTCACCCGTGCTGAGGGGACAGCCGAACACTAGGGGATCACCGCCCTGTCGTGCGACGATGCTGAGCATGCCTGTGATGCCCGGTGCCGAGCCGTTCCATCACGACGGAGGGCCGGTCGGCGCGCTGCTCTGCCACGGCTTCACCGGCACGCCGCAGAGCCTGCGGCCGTGGGGCGAGGCACTGGCGGCTGCCGGCCTGACCGTGGCGCTGCCGCGGCTGCCCGGCCACGGAACGACGTTCGCCGAGGCCAACCTCACCCACTGGGAGGACTGGTATGCCGAGCTCGACCGAGCTCTGACCCTGCTGCGCGAGCGGTGTGACGAGGTCTTCGTCATGGGGCTGTCCATGGGCGGCACCCTGGCCATCCGGCTCGCCGAGGAGCACGGCTCCGACATCGCCGGGCTGGTGCTGGTCAACCCGAGCCTGCTGACCAAGCGGCTGGACCGGTTCGTGCTCCCGCTCGGGCGCTGGCTGCTGCCGAGCATCCCCGGCATCGCGAGCGACATCAAGAAGCCGGGCATGACCGAGCTGGCGTACGACCGGGTCCCGGTGAAGGCGGCCTACCAGTTGAGCCGGCTGTGGGTCACGACCCGCGCCGACCTGGCCAAGGTGACCCAGCCGATCCTGGTCTTCCGCTCGGCGGAGGACCACGTCGTCGAGCCGGACAGCTGCGTGATGCTGCTGTCGAAAGTCTCCTCGACCGACGTCCGTGAGGTCGTCCTGGAGGACAGCTATCACGTGGCGACGCTGGACAACGACGCAGCGACCATCGAGGCGGGCAGCCTCGAGTTCGTCCGACGGCTGGCCCGAACGACCACATGAGCAGCGACCTGACCGACGGCGTGAGCCGGCCATGACCGGCGCCGCCCCGCGCCGGGACAACGGCCTGCGCGCCGCCGCCTACGACCGGCTGGCCGACGTCGAGACCCACCTCGTCGACGGACTGCTCGACCGGCTGCGCGACGAGGAGGTCGCCGCGTACAGCGCGCCGACGCCGGGACGGCGGGGACCCTACGGGGAGACGATCCCGCCGCTGGGACCCAGCGACAGCGTCTGGGTGGACAGCGGCCAGCGCGACCGGGCCCGGCGGATCGTCGACGGCTACCTCGCCGAGGTCGCCGACGAGATCGCCTGGGCGGGGATCGTGGCCGACTTCGACCGGGATCCCGGCGGCGACCCCGACGACCGGCTGCCGCGGTGGCCCGCGAGCGAGGACGTCGACGACGACGAGGACAAGACGGATCCGGCTCCGGACCTGCCGGGACCATCGGTCGGCTTCGGCGAGCTTCGCGCCAAGGCGGAGCCGGCACCGGTCCGCGACGAGGACCACTTCGAGCCCCCACCGCCGCCCCCGCTGCCGCGGGTCGAAACCGCCACCAGGTTCGCCTGGGCGGGCGCGCTCGGCGGTCCGGTGATGCTGCTGCTGGCCACCCTGGCCGGCCTCCCGCTCGACGGGTGGGTCGGTGGACTGTCCGTGGCGGCCTTCATGGCAGGCTTCGTGACGCTCATCGCCCGGATGAAGGACCGTGCCCCCACGGACTCCGGCCCGGACGATGGTGCTGTCGTGTGACGACTACGTCCAGGATTTCGCCGAGAGGACTGCCAGGGTGCACAGCGAGACTGTCGAGGTACGAGGCCACCTGATCGACTCGGGAGTGCTCTCCCGGGTGCTTGACGACATCCTCGAGTACGGCTGCGACTACTCCATCGACCGGTTCGACGTCGGCAAGAGCCCGATGGACGAGTCCTACGCGCGGCTGACCGTCAAGACCGAGGTGGAGGAGGACATCGCGCGGGTCGTGATGCGGCTGCAGACCCACGGTGTCAACCCGACCGACCCCGGCGAGGCCGTGCTGAGCGAGGTGGAGAAGGACGGCGTCTTCCCGGACGACTTCTACTCCACCACCAACCTCGAGACCGTCGTGCGCCTCGGCGGGCACTGGATCCCGGTCGAGCACCCGGAGATGGACTGCGGCATCGTGGTCGACGGCGACAGGGCGCGCACGATCGCCGTCAGCGACGTCAAGGCCGGCGACAGGGTCGTGTCCGGCGCGAGCGGGGTGCGAGTGGTGCCGCTGCCGGCCATCGACCGCAGCGCCGGCGGGTTCGAGTTCATGAACTCCGAGGTCTCGTCGGAGAAGCCCCAAGCACTGCTCGTGCGCCAGATCGCGCAGCAGATGCGCGAGGTCAAGGCCGAGGGCAAGAAGATCCTCTGGGTCGGTGGTCCCGCGGTCGTGCACACCGGCGCCGCGCCCGCGATGGTCGCACTGGTCGAGGCGGGCTACGTCGACGTGCTGTTCGCGGGCAACGCACTCGCGACCCACGACATCGAGGCCTCGCTGTTCGGCACGTCGCTCGGCGTCGACCTCAAGCAGGGCCGCGGCGTCGAGCACGGCCATGAGCACCACATCCGGGCCATCAACCACATCCGCCGGGCCGGTTCGATCGCCAACGCGGTGAAGGACGGCCTGCTGACCAGCGGTGTCATGCACTCACTGGTGCGTCACCGCAAATTGTTCGTGCTGGTCGGCTCGGTGCGCGACGACGGGCCTCTCCCCGATGTCTACACCGATGTCATCGAGGGTCAGCGGGCCATGCGAGCCGGGCTGCAGGACGTGGGCTTCGCGATCATGGTCGCGACGATGCTGCACTCGGTCGCGACGGGCAACATCCTGCCGGCCACCATCCCGCTGGTCTGTGTCGACATCAACCCGGCGACGGTCACCAAGCTGGCGGACCGCGGCTCGGCCCAGGCCCGCGGCATCGTGACCGACATCGGGCTGTTCCTCGAGCAGCTCGCGCTCGAGCTGGCACCTGCCTACCGCGAGGGCGAGCGACCCGGCGAGGACCTCTAGTCGACCGGCACCCGGACGGTGACCAGCACCGGCCGGTGGTCACTGGCGCGCTCGACACCGGGCTGGTCCAGGACGACGTCATAGCTCACCAGCTCCACCTGCCCGGTGGCGAGGACACCGTCGATCCGCTTGCGCGGGACCTTGGCCGGGCAGGTCGGGCCGGAGTCGGGCCCGAGGTCGCGCAGGCCGTCGTCGTGCAGCGCCTGCCAGGCTGCGTGACCAGGGAGCTCGTTGAGGTCACCCGCGACCAGCAGGTGGTCCGCGCCGAGCCCGCTGGTCACGGCAACCGAGCGATGTGCGTGCTCCAGCCGCTCCCGGGCGGTAAGGGGCAGGTGGATGCTGGCGACTCCGAGCTGGGCCCCGCTCTTGTGCACGACAGCTGCGGCGACCCCGCGGTCGGGCCGGGCCAGCTGCCGCGACAGGCAGGTCTGCTCGGAGCGCTTGACGTCGAGGCGGAGGTTGACGAACAGGGCCGATCCACCCGTGGTCCCACCGCCGGTGACGTAGAGCAGGTCGCAGTCGCGTGCGAGGGCGGCGCACTTCGCGCGCCAGCGCAGGTACTTCGGCGCCTCCTGCACGCACATGACGTCCGGGTCGAGCTCGCGCACGATCCGGGCGAGCGCCTCGGTGTCATCGCGCAGGCCGTGCACGTTCCACGACAGCACCCGCATCTCGACAGGGGCAGCGGCAGGACTCACAAGGTCATGGTGCAAGACGCGTCAACCGCACGTCCGGTGGGCCGGCCACCGTGGATCCCGAGGCGGAACGCACAGCCACCGACGCAGCCGCACCCACGGTGAGATCACCCGCCACCAGTCTGCCTCCGGCACCCGAGCCAACTCCTACCTCTAGATGGGCACCGGAGCCGATTTCTACATTTGCCACCGGCACATAGAGCGATTCGGACAGGGACACCGTCCCACCGATGTCCATCCTTGTGCTGTTTCCGGTCGCCACAATCGAGTACGTGGGCGTCGAGAGACCGCCGAGGGTTGTGATGGTGATGGTTCCGCCTGACTTGACCTTGAGGGCGCCGCCGTTCTCGTTGCTACACACGGTGGGCACCTTTTTGTTGACACAGGTGAGGTAGATGGTGGCATTCACCCCGGACAGCTCTCCCGAGCTTTCCACGTCTATGGACTTGGTCACTGCGATGGTGCCTGAAATCGTGCACGAGCCGGTGACGTCGATTTCTTCGTAGACCGCGGTGGCGAGCACCCCACCGGGACCGCAGGTGACCTTCTTTTGCACGTCGGTCGGAAAGTCCGGTGACCCGAAGGTCGCCAACGGATCCCGGGGGTCATCCATGAGAATTCCGGGAGGCTGCACGGTCACCGACCCACCCGTTTGGACACTGGTCCTCAGTGCCGCGAACGAGTCCCCGCCGGTCACGGCGACTGGACCACGAGTATCGAGTTGATCGAGCACGCACAGACCGCACGCCGGGACCGGATCGTCCCGGATCTGGGCTGCGGCGCTCGCCGAGATCTGCAATCCGGAGTACCCGGCGATGCCGCCGAATGCAACAAACGATCGCTTTGCAGGCAGCACAACCTGGATGCGGTCCGCGTCATCCCCGGTCGCTGGGTGAAACAGAATGCAGTCGGTGCCGCTCGTCCGCCGGTCATAGCCGGGAGGGACTGGAGCCGAGCAGGCATTCCAGCCTGCGTTCGTTGTTCCGAAGTTTTCGGCTGCCGAGCTCTTTACAGCAGCCACGGCGGCGGCGAAGAGGTCGCCGCCGAAACCAGAAGGAACGTTCGCTGGATGGGCGAAGACGTCTGCGCCGGAGAGAGCAGCGGCATCGACTGCAGTCTGCGCTTCTGATCTCACCAGTCGTGCGTCCCCGAGGTCGACAATGATCGCCGCAAGAGCAAACATTGCGATCGCAAACGCTGCGACCAGAATGGCGATGGCGCCATCGTCGTCGGTTGGAGACGTCATGCGCAGAACGACCAATCCCCGACGCCTGACGGAAGCGGATCCTGGAAGGATCCCCCTGGCCTTGGTGGATCATCCTGCTCGATCCGCATGGTGACTCTCGCTCTGGTGGTACCGCCAGCCGGAAGTGGGGTCAGCCCCGTGATCCCATCGACTGCCACGATTACACAGACCCGTAGGTCGTTGCCAAGGCTCCAACGATTCGGATTGGGAGGGTTCCGAATCACGTTGATCTTGACGTACGTGTCACCTCCGGCGACTGGCGCGGCCTCGAC
>JBBRVU010000218.1:0-6532 GCA_038246575.1 Actinomycetes bacterium
ACTTCGACTTCTGCTCGCCGGGGCCGCGGCTGTGGGACATCGCGTAATTCGCAACCCGCATCGTGCCGCTCACGGCATCAACGCCCGAGGGCGCCCCTGGGATGGACGACGCGCGCCGCAGGGTCGAGCTGATCCTGCGGGCGTACGAGTCCGACGCGACATGGGGCGATGTGCTGCGCGTGGCGATCGTTCGGCTACTGAATCTCGCCGTGTTCTCCAAGGCGAAGGCCGTGTAACTCGGTAGGCCCGAACTGTCGCGGGACGCCGAAGGATACGAGCGGGACGCCTCGTTCTTGAGGAAGTTTGGCGCCCGCGGAGCGGGATCCGGCTAGTAGTTCTATTGAGGCTGGCCGCACGCGCCCGGGTGGGGACGACCGCGTCCGTCGTCCCATTTCATCAAATGCGGGTAAGGCCTGGGTGGGGGAACTGGCCGCCTACTGCCTGACCGCGGGGCTGAGAGCGTTGAGGGCGCGGACCTCATGGATGGTTTCGAGTCCGTCATCGTCGTCCCACTGCTCGCCGACCTCCGCGAATCCGTACTGTTGGGCCAGCTGGCGCGACGCCATATTGTCGGGCCGGATCGTCACACGGACGGTGGCCACGGAGGGCTCAAGCGAGGCGCGGTGGAGTAGTGACTCGAGCGCCGCTCGCGCGTAACCGCGCCGGCGGTAGAGAGGGTCGATGGCGTAGCCGATCTCGACCATGCCGGACGAGTCCGGCGGACCGTGGAAACCGGCACGCCCGACCGTTACTTGAGAGTCCACGTCCCAGATCGCCCGGGTGATCCAGGGCACACAGGCGGGGTCGTCCTCAACCTGCCGACTGCGTCGCTGCCACACGCGTGCGTCGTCGGTGGCGACGAAGCACGGGGTCAGGGTGATCGACGCGGAGAGGTTCGCGCTGGCTAGGTCACCGTTGGCCAGCGCGTGGATCGCCTGCGCTGGGAGCTGCACCAACCGGACGCGCTTCGGCCCGCCGGGTACTGCGGGCGCGAGACCGTCGGCAGTCATCCGGCTACCGTACCGTCCGCGGACCCGTTGGCCCACGGGCCGTTCGGGCTGTGCGGTTCGGGCACCGCGCGGGGCTCGGGCGCGGACAAGAAGGAAAGCGCGGTGACGATCTCCATCGGGTTCGCGATCAACGCTAGCGAGCTCACCCACCGGTGCGTGTCTGTCGTCGTCCGGTCGGCTGCTGATCTGAGTGTGTCCATTGTGTGTCCTCTGGTGCGGGTTCGTGGGAAGGGTTTCGGGCAATCGATGGCGTCCCACTCGAGGTAGTCTCCGGCCCGGCGGCCGCGGCCGGCCCTGGGTGGAGCCCGACCAGGCTTCGCGCCCACTTCTGCGACACCAGTCGCCGATGCCCGACGAGGAGGCGGGCGACTTCCTCAAAGGACAGCAGCAGGTATACCCACCAAATGGGCAGCCCGAAGGTGAACGCGGCGAGGAACGCGGTCGGCACGCCGACCACCCAGGTCGCCACTGACTCCATGACCAGTACGAACCTGCTGTCGCCCCCGGCGTTGAGGACCGCGCCCGCGAGGATCATGTTGGCGACCTTGACCCACAGGAACCCGCAGAAGACCAGGATGCAGACCCGCCCAAGGTGCTGGACCTCCGGGGAGGTCTTGTACAGGCTCACGAAGAAGGCCGACCCGGCCGCGACCACCGCGCCGACGACGACCGCGAGGATCACCCCAAGCCGGATGATCTTGCGGGCGTAGTCCGCGGCTCCGTCGGAGTCGCCTCGACCCAGCCGATGCCCAACGAGGACGGAGGCGGCGCCCGCCAACCCGCTCAGTAGGCCGATGCCAAGGCCCTGCAACGGGAACGTCATGCTCATGGCCGCCATCTGATCGGTCCCCATGCGCCCGTAGACCACCGCGTAGGCGCTCTCGCCCAGGATCCAGAGCAGCTCGTTCGCGGCGAGCGGCAGGGACACCACGAGGAACCGGCGCGGCAGCGCGCCGTCGTGCCCGCGCAGGTCCGCCAGCCGGGTGACCGCCGCGACGTGCCGCGTCGCGTAGGTGCCGCCGACGATGAGGATGAACTCGACGAACCGGGCTATCGTCGAGCCGACCGCGGCCCCGACCAGGCCGAGCTGCGGCAGCCCCAGGTGGCCGAAGATGAGCCCGTAGTCGAGCACCACGTTGAGGACGACCGCGACCGTGCTGGCGTACATCGGCAACTTGACCTGGCCGGTACTGCGAAGCACGGCGGAGTAGATCATCGTGGCCATGCTCGGCACGAAGCTGAGCGCGAGGACGCGCAGGTACGCCCCGCCGTCGGCCAGTACCTGCGTGTCGGTCGTGAACGGCGCGAACACCTGGGTGGGGAAGCCGGTGACGAGCGCCGTCATGCCACCCGCGAAGACTAGGCCGAGCGCGAGGCCGAGCCCGAAGACCTGCCGGATCCGGCCGATGTCACGCTTGCCCCAGTACTGGGCGCAGAAGATGGTGGTCCCCGTGGCCAGGCCTGCCAGGACCACGGTGACGATGGCCGTAATCTTCGCGCTGATGCCCACCGAGGCGACCGCCGTCTCCCCGAGCTGACCCACCATCAGCTGATCGGTCAGCAGCAGTAGCGACATGATCATGGCCTGGGCCGTGATCGGCAGCGCGATACGCCGCACGTCATTCAAGAAGCCTCGGTCGCTGAACACAAGCGCTACTATACCGGTACAGACGATGTGCTCAAGTGCTCTTGGCTCATCAGATCGCGAAGTCGGATGCCTCGCACGACTTCCTCGCCCGCGCCGGGCACCTCTCGACGTTCCGTCTGACGACATGCAGTAGGTTGCGTGGGTGACAGCACAGCGACCAACGCGCCCTGCGAGAGCGACGCTACAGACGATCGCCGATCAGGTTGGTGTGAGCCGGATGACCGTGTCGAACGCGTTTTCCCGGCCCGACCAGCTTTCACCCGGCCTGCGCCGCCGGATCCTCGCAGCGGCGGACGCGCTCAGTTACGCGGGCCCCGACCCCGCCGCGCGAGCCCTCGCTCGAGGTGCGACGGGGGCCGTCGGAGTGCTGCTGACCGATTCGTTGACTCCGGCCTTCACCGATGAGGTGGCCGCGGAGTTTCTCGGAGCGATCGCCGCCGAGCTCGCTCCGACCGGGCTGGCGCTGACTTTGCTGACATCGTCGGGTCGCGAAGACGTCATTCCCGCCAGGGACGTCGCGATCGACGGTGCGCTGGTGTACTCGTGCGAGACGGACTCGACGGCCGTCGATTGGCTCGTGCGACGGCGATTGCCCCTGGTCTTCGTCGATCAGGAACCGGCGGCTGGATTCACCTACATCAACATCGACGACCGCGCCGCAGCGCGCGCAGTTGCCCAGCACGTCGTGGACCTGGGACACCGCCGGATCGCGATCGTGACCGCAAGCCTCCTCGGTCCGCACGGCGTCCTCGCCGATCCGGAGCCCATCGCGAGCTCCTACGTCGCCCGCCAGCGGATGCGAGGCTGGCTCGATGCGCTGAACCCAGTAGGGGCCGAGGCGGTCATGATCCAGCAGCCCTACTCCGAATTTTCGGCAGGCTTCGACAGCGCCCGCATCATCCTGGCCTCCAAGGATCCCGTCACGGCGATCTTGTGCCTCAGCGACGTCATGGCCAGAGGGGTCGTCGAGGGCGCGCAGTCCCTCGGTCTCCGGGTGCCCGATGACGTCTCCGTCGCGGGCTTCGACGACAGTCCGGTGGCCAGCCGGATGCGTCCGACGCTGACCACGGTGCGTCAGGACGTCGCGGCCACGGGCCGCGCGGCCGCTTCAGCGCTGATCGAAGCCATCGCTCGAAGCCGTGACGGCTCGACGCCCAAGGGCGAGCACGTTCTCCTCGCGACCGAGACCGTGATTCGGGAGAGCACCGGTCCAGTCCGTCATGTCGCGGCCGGACATCCTCCGGCCCGGTAGCCACGACCCATTTCGTCAGGGATCGAGCTCGACCGGCCGTGGCCAGCGACTCAGCTCCCGCGGTCCGGACACGGGTCGAGCCCCGCGGGAAAGTAGCGTTACCGCTCATTCCGTAACTAGTAGTTGCGGAACGCGGTGAACTCTGTTACGTTACTTACAGATCCGTAATAGAGAGTTGGTCATCATGTCCGAGTCAATGCTGGCACCCCGCCGGCCCGGTGGTCGCGGTAGCGACCGTGGGCGCCCCAGAGATCCCGAGATGGATCAGGCGATCCTCGCGGCCACCATCGAGTTGCTCTCCGAGGTCGGCTACGCCCGCGTGACCGTGGCTGATGTCGCCCGGCGGGCGGGGGTGAGTAAGCCTGCCATCTACCGCCGGTGGTCGCAGAAGTCCCAACTCGTCGTCGAGGCGATGGTCACCCAGATGCGCCCCGGCAAGGACAACGACTCTGGTAGCGCGGCCGATGACCTTCTCGTCCTGACCGAGCAACTGATCGATGTCCTGACCCGGACGCCCCTCGGGCGGGTGCTCCCTGGCCTGGTGGCGGAAATGGCCGCCGATCCTGTGCTCGCCGCCAACTACCGCGACCTGATCATCAAGCCCAACCAGAGCCAATGGCGCGCCGCCATCGAGCGCGGCATCGAGCGCGGTGAGTTCTCCGCTGAGACTGACGTCGACTTCGTGCTCAACACGCTCGCCGGACCCCTGTACTTCTGTCTCCTCATCACCGGTGAGCCCATCGACGCCGGCTACGCCCGCACGGCCGTGGACCTGGTCCTCGCCCGCTACGGAGCCGCTGGCGGCTGACGACCGCAACCCCAACCCACCCCTCCGCTCCCCGCCCTACAGCACACGCGTGGACTTCGCGCACCCATTTTCGCCCTCCCACCACTCCCGCACGACACCCTCAGATAGGACGAGCATGACCACCAACGTGACCACCACCCTTCGCAAGATTCCCTCCGAGACGGCTACCTCGGCGTCCACGATCGCCTCGGCGCGGGGCCTGGTGAAGACCTACGGCACCGGGCACACCGCGGTGCACGCCCTGGCGGGGATCGATGTGGACTTCGGCCGCGGTGAGCTGACCGCGATCATGGGCCCATCCGGGTCGGGCAAGTCGACCCTCATGCACTGCATGGCGGGCCTGGACACGGTCACCTCGGGAACCGTCGTGATCGACGGTGAGGATGTGGGCCGGATGAACCAGCGCCAGCTCACCAAGCTGCGCCGGACCCGGCTGGGCTTCATCTTCCAGGCGTTCAACCTGGTGCCAACCCTGACGGCGGCGGAGAACATCACGTTGCCTCTGGACATCGCCCGCCGACCGGTCGACCGCGCCCACTTCGACGCGATCGTGGCCGCCGTCGGGCTCGCCGAGCGCCTGCACCACCGCCCGTCCGAGCTGTCCGGCGGGCAGCAGCAGCGCGTGGCGTGCGCCCGCGCCCTGGTCGCACGGCCCGCGGTGATCTTCGCCGACGAGCCCACCGGCAACCTCGACTCCACGTCCGCGACCGAGGTGCTGGGCTTCCTGCGTCGGTCGGTGGACGACCTGGGCCAGTCCGTGGTGATGGTCACCCACGACCCCCGCGCCGCGGCGTACGCCCACCGGGTGCTGTTCCTCGCCGACGGTCGCCTGGTCGCTGAACTCGTCAACCCGACCCAGGCCTCGGTGCTAAAGGTCCTCGGGTCCCTGAGCGCCGCGCCCGCAGACACAAACACAGACGCCGATGATGGTGCCCGCGCCACCGGTGCCCACCTCGACGCCTCGCTCGTTGCGGTCGGTGCCTGATGAGGCGCGTCGCGCTGCGCGGGATCCGCGCACACCTGGTCCGGTTCCTCCTGTCCGTCCTGGCCGTCACCCTCGGGGTCGCGTTCGTGGCCGGCACGTTCTCGCTACGCACCATGATGAGCTCCACCTTTGACGGGATCGTCGAGTCCTCCATACCCGCCGACACGTACGTGCGCGGCGCCGAACCCGCCGCCGGGCTGAGCACGACCGGCACCACGGGCGAGAACCGCAACACCATCCCGGCGTCCCTTGCTGGCACGATCGCGCGGGTCGACGGCGTCGCGCACGCGTTCGCCGACATCTCCGGGCCGATCGTGCTGGTCGGCGCGGACGGCACAGCGGTGCAGTCCACTCGGTCGCCGAGCTTCGCCATGGCCCTGTACCAGGACGACTCCACTGTGACAATCGTGGCCGGCCGGGGCCCGGCCGGGCCGGGCGAGATCGCCCTGGAGTCCGCGACCCTGGAGTCCTCCGGGCTGACGGTCGGCGACCACACCAAGGCCGTCGTGGCCGGCGCGATCCAGGACGTGCAGGTGGTCGGCGAGGTGTCCCTCGGTGGCCCGATGGCCGGCGCCACGATCGTGTACCTCGACGCGGCGACCGCGACCGCGGCCTACTCCGCGGACGGCATGGTGTCCACGATCAGCGTGTACGCGAAACCTGACGTGTCCGAGGCCGACCTGGTCGCGGGCCTCACCCCGGCGCTGGCTGGCGCCACGGTGGCCTCTGCCGAGGCGTTGACCGGCGACGCGATGCGGGCCGAGGCCCGCACGGACCACGAGGGGCCGCTCGGGTTCGTGGCGACGTTCATGCTGATCTTCGCCGGGAT
>JBBRVU010000219.1:0-6308 GCA_038246575.1 Actinomycetes bacterium
GAGGATGCCGTAGGCGGTGCCGTAGCCGATGCCGGTGAGCAGCGTGGTGGCTCGCGAGCCGAGCAAGAGTCCGAAGGTGGCGCCGATGAAGGCCGAGATGGCCAGGTGCACCAGCCAGCCGACGGCAACCGACTCGGAGCCGACGAGCATGGCGACCATCGGGATCATGTCCATCATCTGCATCATGAGGCCGAACATCAGGCCGCCCACGAGTCCGCCGATGACGCCTCGGGTGGCGTTGGTCAGAAGGGTGGTGCTGGGCTCGGTGTGAGTGGTAGCAGTCATCGTGCTTCTCCCTTGGTGGGTCGTGTCCTGGTCTGGTGGGGCACGCCGGGAACCCTGTGTGTGCCGTCTGTGCTTCCCGCCGGGAAAGAGTTGCGGCATCACTGGTGGGGCTGGGAGGAGCGGGCCGCTTCGTGCATTGCCCAGGCCGCGTTGACCAGTCCGATGTGGCTGAAGGCCTGGGGGAAGTTGCCGAGGAGCTCCCCGCTGGCGGAGTCGACCTCCTCGGCCAGCAGGCCGACGTCGTTGGCGTAGCCGGCCGCACGTTCGAAGACCTCCGTGCCGTCGGCCACTCGCCCGGTGAGGGCGAGTGCGTGCGCGAGCCAGAACGTGCACAACAGGAACGTGCCTTCTTCGCCGTCGAGCCCGTCCACACCCGAGTGGGTCCGGTAGCGATGCACGAGGCCTCGCGCGTCGGTGAGGTGGTGGCTCACGGCGTCGATCGTTGACCGGACTCGCGGGTCGGTGGGTGGCAGGAAGCCGACGATGGGTATGAGCAGGGCGGTGGCGTCGAGGTCCTGGCTGCCGAAGGACTGGGTGAACGCCCCGAGCTCTTCGTCCCACCCGTCTCTCTCCACGGTCGCCCTGATCTCCTCGGCCGCTGTTCGCCAGGCCGGGACGCGGTCGTGCGCCTGCAAGGGGTCGGCCAGTGCGATCGCACGGTCGAGTGCCACCCAGCACATCACCTTCGAGTGGACGAAGTGGCGTGGTTCTCCGCGGATCTCCCAGATGCCGTTGTCGGGCTGGTTCCAACGGGCGGCAGCTCCGTCGGCGAGCCCGACGAGGAAGTCGCGGGTGGGTGCGCTGAGGGCGCCCAGCTGGTCGCGGAGCTGAGCGGCCGCGTCGAGCAGCTCTCCGTACACGTCGAGCTGCGGCTGGCGCCAGGCGCCGTTCCCGACCCGGACGGGGGCGCTGTCACGCCAGCCGGCGAGGTGGTCCAGCGTGCGTTCGTGGAGGTCGTGTTCGCCGCGGATCCCGAACATGATCTGCAGGGGGCGGTCGGCGGTGGAACCAGCGGCGGCACCGGCCATGAAGTCGAAGAACTCGTGGGCCTCGTCGGGGCACGCGGCGACCCATAGGGCCTGCATGGTCATGCTGGCGTCGCGGACCCAGGAGTAGCGGTAGTCCCAGTTCCGTTCACCGCCGACCTGTTCGGGCAGTGACGTGGTTGGTGCCGCGACGATCGCGCCGGTGGGCTGGTAGCTGAGTGCCTGAAGGACCCGCCCGGAGGTGTGGACGAGCTCGTGCCACGGACCCTGGTAGCTCTGGTGGAGCTCGGACCATGATTGCCAGCCGGCCGTGGTGTCCTGGAGGGCGGTGGTGATCTGCACGGCGGTGCGGATCTGCGGCGGCGCCGCGCCGAGGGCGGAGTGCTCGACGCTGAAGCTGGCCGTCTCGCCAGTGTCGAGCCGGAAGCGCGCGGTGGCGCCGTCGGGCTCGACGTCGAGCGCTACGGTGCTGGACAGGGTCAGCTGGTCGGCACCGCCGGTGGCGAACAGACCACCGGGCACGGAGGTCATCACCGGCGTGATGAGCCCGTACTCGGTCCGCGGCCGGAACGACATCTCGACCTCGACGCTGCCCTCGGTACATGTCGCGATCCGGGCCAGGAGGTGGGGGGCGTGCTTGCCGAGCGCGTGCGGGTCACGGGTCTCGCCGATGACCAATGCGTCGCGGAGCTCGAGGACCCCGGAGGTGGTGTGGAAGGTGGTGAGCAGCACCATGCTGCCGGCCAGGTACCGGCGCTCCACCCGGGCGTCCCCGGTGGGGTGGATGGACCAGTGACCCGCGTCGTCGTCCAGCAGGGCCGCGAAGATCGAGGGGCTGTCGAACCGTGGCAGACACAGCCAGTCCACCGAGCCGCCGGAGGAGACCAGCGCGGCCCCGTGTCGATCCGAGAGGAGGGCATGCTCGCCGATCGGCAACCGGCTCATGGCCGCACCCCTGTAGCCCGGGGCGCCCTCCGGGCCGCCAGCCTTCCCCGCGAGGTAGCAGGCACCGAGTGGTCAATACGCATGGGACATCCTCACCGCGGGCAGGTCCCGCCTCACCATGGGAACCCGGCGGCGGGCCCTTGGGTTCCCACGACACGGCGGGAAGGCTACGCGGGGCTCAGCGGGTTCCCGCCGCGTGACGATCTCGACGTTGTGGACGCGCGCCCGCTCGACGTGGCGAGACCTGGAGGTGCGGACCAGGGCGGTGCACCCGGACACCATGGCGGCCATGCGGCGCCGACGGGCCGCCATGCCGGCCGCGCTCGACACCGCTGAGCAGTACCTCGGCCGGCACACCGTCGGGTGCGAGGGCACGCAGGGCGTGTTCCCCGCATGCGACTTCACCTGCTCGCCGTGCTACCACTCCTCCGACGCCAACAAGGTGCGCGTCGACGGTGAGCACACGGTTCGCGAGGTGACGGCCCAGATGGGCCTGCTGCGACGCGTCCACGGCGAGCGCGGTCACGCCCAGCTGATCGGCGGCGAGGTCTCCTTGCTGGACCCTGACGACCACGCGGCGGCGCTGCTGGCGATGCGAGCGGCGGGGCGCGAGCCGATGTCGATGACCCACGGGGACTTCGGCCCCGACTACCTCGAGGACCTCGTCACCGACGCCACCGGTGGGCTGCGGCTCGGGCGGGTGTCGTTTGCGGCGCACTTCGACTCGCTGATGCGGGGTCGGCGCGGAGTGCCGAGGCCCCGGCGCGAGTCGGACCTGCACGAGCACCGCAGGGCCTTCGTGGCGATGTTCCAGGACCTGCGCCGGCGGCGTGGAGTAGGAAGCTACCTGGCGCACAACATGACCGTGACCCCGCAGAACATCGACCAGGTCGACGAGGTCGTGCGTGAGGTCAGCGCGATGGGCTACCAGATGATGTCGTTCCAGCCCGCGGCGAGCGTCGGGGACGACCGGCGCTGGTCGCCCGGGATGGCCAGCGTGACCATCGACGACGTCTGGGCGCGGATCGAGGCCGGCCTGGGTCACCCGGTCCCGTGGCAGGCGATGCAGTTCGGGCACCCGGCGTGCAACCGCACCGCGTACGGCGCCGTCGTCGGCGACCGGTGGGTGCCCCTGCTCGACCCGAAGGACCCGAAGGACCTCAGGGTCCGGGACGCGGAGCTGCAGTGGTTCGGCGGGATGACCCTGCAGGGCATCTCCCCGGCGCTGGTCGCCGCGAAGATCGCTCGCGCCGTGGCGCGTCACCCGGGTGCCGTCCCGCTCGCGGCCGGCTGGCTGGTGCGGTTCGTGCGGAGGGCCGGCGGTCCGCGTGCGGTCGCGGGTTCTGTTGCCCGGCGACGGGTGCGGCCCCTGACGTTCGTGGTGCACAGCTTCATGGATGCCGCCGTGGTCGCCCCGGCGTGGGAGGCCACCCGCTCGGGTCGAAGAGCAACGGACCCGCAGGTCAGCGAGGCGCAGGACCGCCTGGCCGGCTGCTTCTACGTGATGGCGCACCCCGAGACCGGTGAGCTCGTGCCGGCGTGCGTGCAGCACAGCGTGCTCGACCCGGAGCAGAACCGCCGGCTGCGGGTGCTGCTACCCATGCCGACGGTCCGGCAACGTCGCACTGCCTTCGACGCGGATGCCGTTGGCTCGGGGGCGCCCCGATGAGTGCCGGGCCGCACGTGGCTGGTCGCAGGGCCACGATCCGGCAGATCAGCTTTCCGGGATCGTTGGCAGCCCGCTGGCCGCGACGCTGGAGCTGCGCAACGGGGCACCCACAGGCGTGGCCCTGTTCGCGCACTGCTTCACCTGCTCGAGCCAGTCGCACGCGGCCACCCGGATCTCGGCGGCCCTGGCCGACCGCGGGTTCGCCGTCCTGCGGTTCGACTTCACCGGCCTGGGCACCTCCCGGGGCGACTTCGCGGACACCTCGTTCACCACCAACATCCAGGACCTGCTGCTGGCCGCCGGGTGGCTGCGCGCGAACGTCGCAGAACCGACGCTGCTCGTGGGGCACTCGCTCGGCGGCGCAGCCGTCATCGCCGCCGCCGGCTCGTTGCCGTCGGTGCGCGCGGTCGTGACCATCGGCGCGCCGAGCTGCCCGGACCACGTCCTGCACCTCTTCAGCCAAATCGAGGACGACGGTGCCGACCGCGTGCGGGTCGACATCGGCGGGCGCCCGTTCGACGTGGGTCGACAGTTCCTGGAGGACATCGCGCTACAACCTCAGCTGGAACGGCTCGGGTCGCTGCACCGGGCGCTGCTCGTGATGCACTCGCCGACCGACGAGATAGTAGGGGTCGACAACGCCCGGGCCATCTTCGACGCCGCCCGGCACCCCAAGTCGTTCGTGGCGCTCGACGGCGCCGACCACCTGCTCTCGCGCCGCGCGGACTCACAGTTCACCGCCGACGTCATCGCGGCCTGGGCACCCCGCCACCTGCCCGAACCCGACACGGACGGTCCGGCCAGCGCAATCAGGGCACCTGCGGTCCCGGCACCCGGCATCGCCGCAGAGGCCGGGATGGAGCGCCCGGGCGGCGTCGTGGTGACCGAGGCGGCACCCCCGGGCTATGCGCAGTCGGTGACCGACGGCATCCACACCTGGGCGCTCGACGAACCGCTGGCGGTGGGGGGTACCGATACCGGGCCCAACCCGTACGACGTGCTGCTGTCCGCGCTCGGCGCGTGCACGGCGATCACGATACGCATGTACGCCGGCCGCAAGGGCTGGGACCTGGGTGCCACGTCGGTGAGCCTGCGGCACAGCCGGATCCACGCCAAGGACTGCCTCGACTGCGAGAACGCGGTCGGCATGGTCGACCACGTCGAGCGCCGGATCGACCTCGACTATCGGCTCACGTCGGACCAGCGTGCGGCGCTACTGGCGATCGCGGACAAGTGTCCCGTCCACCGCACCCTCACGGGATCGGTCCACGTCAGCACGAGCCTCGCGGCCCGCTGACAGGCCCGGTACGGGCACCAGGGTGCCAGTGACCCGAACCCCGACCCGGCGCCCGACGGGAGCCTGGATCCCGGGCGGAAGCTCGACCAGCACCGACGCGGTCGGCCCGCTGTGGGCCGTCGGGTCGAGCTCGACCTTGGCGACCTGGCGGGTGCCGGCGCGCGTGGACCCGACGACCAGACCCGAGGCGGCCGCGTGGGGGTCGTGCTCGTCGACGACCTCCACCAGCTCCTGGCGCACCAGGACCACGGCCGGCTCGCCCACCCGGGGCGACCGCGCGGGGACGAAGCCGAGCGGGCAGTCGTACCCGCCCTCCACGGGTGTGCCGACGAGCTCGGAGAACCCGCCGAGCAGGCGGGCGACTGTGATGCTGGCCGGCCGTCGGTAGAGCGTGTCGATGTCCGCGTGCTGCACGACTCGTCCCTCGTCCAGGACGGCGACGGTGTCGGCCATCGCCGCCTCGGCCAGGTCGTGGGTGACCATGACGGTCGTCGGAGCGAAGGCGGCACGGACCTCCTCGAGCAGGGCGTGCATGGTTGCCCGCAGCTCGGGGTCGAGCGCGCTGAACGGTTCGTCCAGCAGCAGCACCTGCGGGCGGGCCGCCAGCGCCCTAGCGAGCGCGACGCGTTGTTCCTGCCCTCCGGAGAGCTCGCGGGGTCGGCTCCGGGCGAGGTCGGCCAGGTGCACGACGTCGAGGTACCCGCGGGCTGCGGCGCGGGCCCGGGCGCGCGGTAGGCCGGCAGCGCGGTCGGCGAAGGCGACGTTGTCCAGGACGTCGAGGTGGGGGAAGAGCAGCGGCTTTTGGAACATCATCGAGATGCCTCGCCGTTCCGGGGCGACCTCGAGCAGGCTGCGGTCGCCCAGTCGCACGTCGCCCCGGTCGGGCCGGAGCAGCCCGGCCACCACGCGCAGGAGGGTGCTCTTGCCGGACCCGGAAGGGCCGACGACGGCCAGCAGGTGGGCGGGGGCGACACTGAGCGTGACCTCGTCGAGGGCGTCCCGGTCCCGTTGCGGGTAGCGGAACCCGACGGACTCCAGCTGCAGCTCGCCGCTCATGCGGGCACCTCGCTGCGGCTGGCGCGGCGGCCCCGTCGGGCCAGGACGCCGCCGGCGAGGATGGCCAGCA
>JBBRVU010000220.1:0-6303 GCA_038246575.1 Actinomycetes bacterium
CCGGCCGAGCAGCTCGCGCACCTCCTCGGGGTCGCGCGACTCGGACAGCGTCGTGAAGCCGACCAGGTCGGCGAAGAGCACCGAACAGACCCGCCGCTCTGAAGCAGGGCCGCCGCGCCCGGGCGCCTCACTCGTCGTCGGGGCGGGTGTCGCGGTCGGAGGCGCCGGGGCGCCGCGCAGCGGGGCGCCGCACTCGTCGCAGAACCGCTGGTCAGCGCTCACCTGCGTCGCGCAGGACGGGCAGGCCGCGGCCATCGAGCTGCCGCAGTCAGAGCAGAACCGGGCCCCGTCCTTGTTCTGCGCGCTGCAGTTCGGACACGTGGTCACGGGCGAAGCGTAGGCGGACCCGGCCGGGGACGATCACTGAGCCCGAGCATTCACTGCCGGTGTGGCCTGGACTGCTCGACGGTCAGCCCTGGGCGCACGACGTTCTCGGGCGCCGGCCGGACGCCGACCTCGCTGAGCGCCTGCTGGTAAGCAAGCGCCGCGTCCCGGAACAGCTCGAGCCGGGTGAACGCGTCCGCGAGCTCACGCCAGGCTGCGGCAGCCAGTCGCGCGACGTCGAGGGCGGCCAACGAGCTGGCCGCGTGCCGGTACTCCGCGACCGCCTCCTCGGTCCGGTCGAGGGCGAGCAGGGCACCCCCGCGGACAAGGTGCACGTAGGCACCTTCGAGTCGTGCTTCGTCGCTGAGCCGGGCACCGGCGCTGTCGGCAAGCTCGAGGGCCGTCTCGGGCCGGCCGAGCAGGAGTGCGGCCCGGGCCAGCTCGGTCTCGCAGTAGGCGAGGTCGGTGCCGCTGCCCACGTCGGTGAGCGAGGCGTACGCGGTGGAGAGCACGTCCCGGGCGGCCTGCGGCTGAGGTGGCGTCGTGCGGAGCAGCAGCCACCCGTACGCGACGCGCAGCCGGGCCAGGGACCGCTCGTCGTCGCCCTCGGCGTAGAGAGCCAGCGCGCGCTCGGCCAGCAGGACCGCGCCCGGGGTGTCGTCGGCGGCCTCCGCCACGAGGCTGGCGTTCCAGTACACCGCGGCGCGGGCCCTCGGGGTGCCACGGCTCTCGACGTGATGCAGCGCGCTGCGGGCCAACCGGCCGGCGGTGACGAGGTCACCGCGGACGTAGTGGGCGCCGATGACTGTGGACACCAGCTCGGCGTGCAGGTCGGACCCGTGCTGGCCAAGGTCGCCCATCGCCGCGAGCGCGTCAGAGCCGATGTCGAGCGAGTGCGCGACGTCGCCTGCTTCCTGGTAGCAGCGCACCAGGTCGATGGTCAGGCGCAGGTGATCTTCGACGTGGGCTGCACTGCGGGCCTGGGCGTCGAGCGCCTCGAGCTCGTCGATCGACTCGGCCAGGCGGCCGACGGACTCGAGGGCGAGCCCGCGCTGTCGTCTGGCGCCGCGGAGCAGCTCCTCCGGCGCGTCGTCGCTGCCTGCCAGCAGTGCATTCAGCGAGCTCAGGGCATCAGCGGCCTCGCCGTTGCGCAGGGCGAGCTCGGCATAGCGGACGCCGAGCCGGAACTCCTCACTGCGCCGGGGGTCGTGGCCGTGCAGCAGGTAGTCCTGGGTGCAGTCGAGGGCCTCCGCGAGCGCCACGACGACGTCCCGCGTCGGGGTGCGCTTCCCGGCCTCGAGCAACGAGACGTAGCTCGCGGAGACCTGGTCGCCGGCGAGGTCTGCCTGTGATTGACCCAGCGCGATGCGGCGCTCGCGCACGCGGGACCCGAACCCACCGTGACCAGCCAGTTGCTCCGTGCTCATCAGAACGCCTCCCGATCGGTCCGATGGTGCCGCCGACGGTCAAGTCTGGCACCCGAAACGGTCATCAGCACCTTGACGCGGCGACATCGCCCAATCTTGACTTCGCTCTTCACATCCCATGACGACAGGAGTCACCATGTTTCGCAAGGCTGCGCTCGGATTCGCCATGCTGGCCGTCCTCACTCTCAGCGGGGGTCTGGCCGATGGTGCGGTCGCCGACAACGGCTCCGGCTCGACGAAGGTGGCGGTGATGAACCTGATCCCGCCGCGCTGCTGCTGAGCCGCTGATGGGCTGGTTGAGCCCGGCTCCCCCCGTGTAGGGCCGGGCTCAACCAGCGCCTGACCAGATCCCCGGCGCGTCAGCGCGCCGGTTCGGGTCAGTCAGGCGAATCGTGACAGAGTATGACCATGTCCGCGACCGAGTCCGCAAGCCGGACGCGGACGGCGCCATGACGGAGGCGCTGCGGCGCCCGCGAGACCGGCCATGACCAAGACGCAGCCGACCACCGCACCGGGGGCCTCGGACATCCACGACGTCCTGCGGGACGGGTCAGCCTTGCGCGTGGTGCTGCAGCCGATCATCGATCTGCGCCTGGCCCAGGTCGCGGGGTACGAGGCGCTCACGAGGTTCGGCGGCTCCCCGGTCCCGCCTGATGTGTGGTTCGCCGCGGCAGAGCTCGCCGGCGTCGGCCCCGAGCTCGAGGCGCTGGCGATGCGAAGGGCGTTGGAGCGTCGCGCCGAGCTGCCGGCCGGCACGTTCCTCGCCGTGAACGTCAGCCCGCACCTGCTCGGCTCGTCGGCGGTCCAGACGGTCCTCGACCAGGCGGCCCCGCTGGACGGGGTCGTCGTCGAGCTGACCGAGCACGTCGACCCCGGAGAGCGAGGGGAGCTGCTGCGCGGGCTGGCGGGCGTGCGCTCCCGCGGTGCCCGCATCGCCCTCGACGACACCGGCACGGGCTACTCCGGACTGCGCGAGATCGCCACCCTGAAGCCGGATGTCGTGAAGCTGGACCGCTCGTTCGTGGACCACTGCGACACGGACGCGGTGAAGGCGGCCGTCGTCGAGTCCCTGTGCGGCATCGCGCACCGGCTGCAGGCGACTCTTGTGGCTGAGGGCGTGGAGCGGACCGAGGAGCTGGACTGGCTCCAGCAGGCCGGCGTGCCTCTCGCCCAGGGCTGGCTGTTGGGGCACCCGCACGAGTCGCCCCGGCCGTTGGCGATCAGCACCGTCGAGCGGTTGCGCTCACGTGCGGACCTGTCCACGGCACCCAACCGCGCCACCGCCGGCGCGGTCATGCACTGGGCCCCCGGGGTCGCCAGCAGTGACGTCTTCGCCCCGGCAAGGAACGCGGTCCGACACCGGGACGGGGTTGACGCGCTGGTCCACGTGGTTCTGGATGCCGCCCGCCGGCCGCAGGCGTTGGTCATGTGGGCCTCGGACGGACCGGTCGGTGACCCGTTCCCCATCACCTTGCGGACCCTCACCAGCACCTCCCTGGCCCAGCTGGCCCGGCAGATCCCCGCCCGACCCCGACGACACCGCTACGACCCCGTCGTGTGCACGAACGGCGATGGCACCTATCTGGGGGTCGTCGAGGTCGATCAGATCCTGCGGGTTCTCGCGGACGAGGTCGATGCCAGGCCGAGCAGTTCCGCAGCCAGGCCACGGAACACGAACTCGGCGTAGCGGCCGACCGCCCAGCCCTGCCGCAGGACCAAAAGCTCATAGACCTCGGGTGCGGTGTAGGCGAGCATGACGTCCCGCGCCTGTCGTTGGGTCAAGCCTGGTCGCAGCCGGCAAAGGCGGGCCAGACGTCGGGCGTTGTGCGCCATCCGCCGTTCTCGCTGCCGGTGCATGTCGTCCAGGAGAGCCGCCATGTCCCTGTCCGTGGCGGCGGCCGATCGGACGAGCAGCATGATGGGGGAGACCTTGGGGGCGACCTCCGCAGCGAGGGTCGCCCAGCCCCGGAGGACGCCGAGCGGGTCGGCTTCGCGCTCGGACAGATGGTCGGACCGCTCCGGAGCGGGAACCGGGCCGACGCCGGCCAGCCCGGCCTCCTGGATGGCGCGGACGAGGCCCGCCTTGCTCCCGAAACCCTTGTAGACCGTCTCGGCTGACACTCCAGCCTCGTCGGCGATCGCCGCGACCGTCGTGGTGGCGTACCCATCGCGCAGGAATCGCGTCTCCGCGGCCTGAAGCACGGCAGCCCGCCTGCGCCCCGCTTGATCGCGCCGGGCAGTCGAGTTGTACCGGTGGCTCGTCTTGACGCCCTCCGGATCAAGGTTCATGCTGGGGTCAATTCCGATACAGCCCACTGTAACGGAAATCTCCCCACGGAGCCCTCGATGGCTGAAGAGGCTGCGGGCAGCTCGCCTCGGGCGATGCTCGATCGGCTGGCGCACGCGGTCAATGCCCGAGACCTTGAGGCGCTGGTCGACTGCTTCGCGCCCGACTACGTCAACGAGACGCCGGCGCACCCGGCCAGAGGCTTCTCCGGACGGGAACAGGTCCGAGCGAACTGGGCCCGCATCTTTGAGGGTGTCCCCGATGTGCGGGCGGCAGTCCTGCGGGTCGCGGTCGACGGCGACCTGGTGTGGAGCGAATGGGAGATGTCCGGCACCAGGCGGGACGGCGGGGCCTACGTCATGGCGGGAGTGATCCTGTTCCACGTGGCCGCTGGGCGGGCGTCCTCGGCGCGGTTCTACCTCGAACCCGTGCACGTAGATGACCTGGACGTTGACGCGGCAGTTCGGGGCCAGGTCGCAGGAGCCGGGGACGCCCGGTGATGACGCTCGTGGCCGGGGGCACCGGGCGGCTCGGCGAGCTGGTCGTCCGACGCCTTCGCGGAGCCGGCAAGGGAGTACGGGTGCTGACGCGCGACCGCTCCCGGGCCAGGGAGCTGGTCGATCTCGGGGTGGAGGTCGTCGTAGGTGACGTGCGCGACCCACATTCCCTGGCCCCCGCCCTCACCGGGGTCAGCACGGTTGTGTCGGCGGTGCACGGGTTCGCCGGGCCGGGACGCGTGTCTCCGGCGTCGGTAGATCGCGACGGCAACGCCAATCTGGTGTCGGCTGCCACATCCGGCGGCGCCGCGGTGGTGCTGGTGTCGGTGGTCGGGGCGGCGTCTGGCCACCCCATCGAGCTGTTCCGGATGAAGGCGGAGGCGGAGAACACGCTGCGCCGCAGCGGTGCCCCGTGGACGATCGTCCGCGCCACCGCCTTCGCGGAGCTCTACCTGGACCTGATGCGTCGTTCGATGGGCAGATCCGGGCGTCCGCTGGTGTTCGGCCGCGGGGAGAACCCCATCAACTTCGTGTCGGTCGCAGACGTCGCCGCAGCGGTCGTGGCCGCGGTTTCCGACCACTCACTGCGCGGTCGGATCCTCGAGGTCGGCGGCCCGGACGACCTGACCATGACTCAGCTCGCGTCGATCGCCGCGCCAGACCTGCGGAGCTCGGGGCGGGAGCCGCGGCGAGTCCCGGCGGTTGCACTTCGAGGGCTGGCGGCCACCGGTCGCCTCGTTGGATCGGCGCTCGCCCGACAGGCCGCCGCGGCGCTGGTGATGGACAGCATCGACATGACCTTCGACGCCTCGTCGCATCGTGCAACCTTTCCCCAACTCCCTGTTACTCAGGTGAGGATCTTGTCGTCGTAGGTTCCTGACCTGCCGAATCCCGTAGTCCGCGACTCCCGGATTCACGTAAAAATGGGCTGGGCGTTGAGCCTGTTGCGCACCGGTTCGCCCCCGTACTGTCACGGCTCACAAGGGCGTTCACCGCCTGAGACCCGTCGCCTGCTCCGCGACCCGCCTCCTGGCCACGACGCCTCGAGCTCCGCGACCTGGAGGACGGTGCCCAGATGACGGCCACGACGTCAGAGGCGACCCAGAGCGACACAGCCGACCCGATCCTGCACGTCCTGTGGATCAACGCCGGACTGAGTTGTGACGGTGACTCGGTGGCGCTCACGGCGGCCACCCAGCCCAGCATCGAGGAGATCGTGCTCGGAGCGCTACCGGGGCTGCCGAAGATCCAGGTGCACTGGCCGCTCATCGACTTCGAGTGCGGGCCCGAGACCGGTGCCGACAACTTCATCGAGTGGTGGCACAAGGCCGACCGCGGGGAGCTCGAGCCCTTCGTGCTGGTGGTCGAGGGCTCGATCCCCAACGAGTCGATCAAGGAGGAGGGCTACTGGTGCGGGTTCGGCAACAACCCGGCAACCGGTCAGCCGATGACCACCTCGGAATGGCTCGACCGGCTCGCGCCCAAGGCGACGGCGATCGTTGCCGTCGGCACCTGCGCGACCTACGGCGGCATCCACGCGATGGCGGGCAACCCGACCGGGGCCATGGGCGTCCCCGACTACCTCGGCTGGGACTACAAGTCCAAGGCGGGCCTGCCGATCGTGTGCGTCCCGGGCTGCCCCATCCAGCCGGACAACCTGTCCGAGACCCTCGTCTACCTGCTCTACCAAATCGCCGGTCAGGCCCCGATGATCCCCCTCGACGAGGCGCTGCGGCCGGCCTGGCTGTTCGGCGCGACGGTCCACGAG
>JBBRVU010000221.1:0-6236 GCA_038246575.1 Actinomycetes bacterium
GATGTCCCCGACCATCTTGTGTCCAGGCTTTTCGGCGGTGAAGTCGCGGCGCACGAGGTCCGGGATCGGCCCGGCCACGCCCTGCTGAGTGGTGGGCGGGCGCCAGGGCCTCGGCTGGCAGGGCACCAGTTCCATCTGGCGCATCAGCCGGCGGACCAGCTCCGTCCCGGCCGCGACGCCCCAGCGGGCCAGCTGCCGGGCCACCCGGCGGTGCCCGTAGGTGCCCTCGGAGTCATCGAATGCCCTCCTGATCATCAGCCGCAGCTGGTCGCGGCGGGCGGCGGTGGCGCTTTGCGGGCGCCCCCGCCATTCGTAGAACCCGGATTTCGAGACGTCCAGCCATGCGCACATCAGCGTGACCGGTGGAGCGGTCGGGCAGGTGGCGTACTCCGCATCGATGAACTCATAGGTATCGCTCACCGATGCTCCGACGCGAAGTACGCCGCTGCTTTTGACAAGAAGTCGGCTTTCATCCTCAGCTCCCGGTTCTCCCGTTCCAGTTCGCGCAGCCGGGCACGTTCCGACAGTTGCAGCGCCGGCTCGTCGTCGGCGTGCTCTTTACGGTACGCCCGAACCCAATTCCCGAGCGATGTTTCGCTCATGCCCAGCTCGCGCGCCACATCAGCTACCGGACGTGAGGTTTCGACGACCATCCGGGCCGCCTCTTCCCGGAATTCAGGGGTGAACTTCCTGTACTTCTGGGGCATTGGCTTCGCTCCTCCCAGTCAGGATCCTAAAGGACCCGCAGTCCGGAAGATGAGGGGCACCCCACCATGGCCGCGCGAGGCCGGGAACGTGTCGGGAAATGCGCCGGAAGGGGCAGCCGCCCTCTGGGCCACCTGCAGGCCGGCCGGTTGCCGTGGCGCATTGTCGGAGTGGATCACCCCTGGCCGACGTCGCAACACGCGAGGACGTGTGTGCGGCAGAGAATCTGGTTCAGAGCCTCAAGGACGATGACGCGGGCATGCTGGGTTCATGGCTAGCCGACCCAGTGGGTTCGCATACAGCCTGGTCGGCGCCGACGTGGTGATCAGCCACAACGGACGCCGCGCGGCCACACTTCGCGCCGCCGCCGCTGATCAGTTCATGGCGGCCGTAGCTGACGACGACCCTCAAGAACTCATGGCGCGCTCGACCCGGCAACCACAAGCACCGGAACGAGTCGCACCCGCGCAACCAGAGACGCTGACCCAGCCGACCCAGATCGGCATTCCCGGACCGGGTCCTCTCCTGAGCTCAGTCGTCACCAGGGCAGGACCCGATCAGCTGAGCACATGGAGAAAGTTGTGGCTCTGCGGCGGGAAGGCTTCCCATAGATCGGCAGAGACTTTGCTGGCCTCGGGGTGCTGCCCGATCCTGTCGAAGGTCGCGTGGTCGGCGACTTCGAGATGAAGGGTAATCGTGTCCTGGGCCCCCAGAATTCGGTAGCCAATGACGCCGTCGACGGCAGTCGCCGCCTCCGCCGCAGCCCGCACCTTATCCTGTGCTTCTTTGGGGAAGGTTGTCGCATGAACGATCGACATGCTGAACTCCTATGCTTGACGGGCTCTTGGCGAACTGACTGTACGCTGTTCATCCGGGGTTGTGTCAACAGCCCCAGCTGATGCCGTCATGGATCTCCGCCGGGAGGCTTGTGCGCAGCACGCGGGGCGTGACCTGCTGGCCGGCTGTCCCCGGCGTCTCCCAATCGACGACGGCATCGACCGCGACCATGACCGGCCT
Organism: Actinomycetes bacterium; assembly: GCA_038246575.1. Lineage (GTDB taxonomy): Bacteria > Actinomycetota > Actinomycetes > JACCUZ01 > JACCUZ01 > JACCUZ01. The sequence goes on from JBBRVU010000221.1 coordinate 1,723, forward strand.
CAACCGGTACGGCTTCCGTGCAGGTCTCATACGGGCCGCTCCTGCTGGATGTGGGCAGCGTGGTGAGCCTGCTGGTACTCGGCTGGGGGCACCATCCTCAGCGACCCGTGCAGGCGGCGGCGGCGCTTTGCGGGCGGCTACGCCACTCGCAGGACCCGGATTTCCAGAGACTTCCAGCCATGCGCACACCAGGGTGACCGGTGGAGCGGCCGGGCAGGTGGCGTACTCCGCATCGATGAACTCATAGGTATCGCTCACCGATGCTCCGACTCGAAGTACGCCGCTGCTTTTGACAAGAAGTCGGCCCTTATCCTCAGCTGCGCGAACTGGAACGGGAGAACCGGGAGCAGCCGGCACGTTCCGGCAGTTGCAAGCGCCGGCTCGTCGTCGGCGTGCCCTTCCGGTACGCCCGGACGCCTGCCAAAACGCCTTGATCAACTTAGGCTACGTGGCATTGCGTCTTGACCTGCACCGCGAGTGTGGCACTGCGGACCCGACGATGAAGACCAGGTCGCCTCCCTCGTCGCCAACCAATCGAGCCGCCGAAGAGAAGACGAATGAGGTTCCGACGGCGGACGCTGGCGGACATGGCGCCGGCGGGGCGACTCCGCCACGAGAGCGCAGATCCACGTGGTCCGGTGCGGTTGACGAGTTGTCCACTGGCCCGACGTGACCGGCGCCGCGATCAGCCGGGGTCGGTACGACCTGACCGTTGCACCACCGAGCCGGGACCCATCCGAAGGGGGGTGATCCCTACCGCCCCACCTGCCAGGATCTACCTCCGTGAGCACCGACCCTTCCTGTCGCCGTCGAGGGCGCACCGTTTTCGCCCTGGACCAGGGGGGCTAGGACGGTGAAGCGTTGGTGGCCGCTGGCCGCGCTCGCGATCGCGCAGTTCGTGATGGTGCTCGACCAATCCGTGATGAATGTCTCGATCAGCACCTTGGTCGAGGACTTCGACACCACGGTCACGACGATCCAGGCCGTCATCACCCTGTACTGCCTCGTCATGGCCATGTTCATGCTCACTGGCGCCAAGATCGGCGACATCATAGGCCGCCGCCGGGCGTTCGTCGTGGGCCTGGTCGTCTACGGGTGTGGCTCCGCCCTGACCGCCGTGTCTCAGACCGTGGCAGTCCTCGCCCTGGGCTGGTCGCTGCTGGAGGGCCTCGGTGCGGCGATGGTCCTACCGGCCCTTGCCGCCCTCATCGCCGGCAACTACGAGGGCGGCGAGCGCAAGGTCGCCTACGCCGTGATCGGTGGTGTCGCAGGGGCGGGCATCGCCGTCGGGCCGATCCTCGGCGGCTGGGCCACCACGGAGCTGACGTGGCGCGTCGTGTTCGTCGGCGAGGTCGTCCTCGTCCTCGTCATCCTCGCCATGAGCGGCATGATCGGTGACGCCGTACGGGAGGGCCGCGCACCGCGGCTCGACCTGGTCGGAACGCTCCTGTCCGCCGCGGGTCTCGGCGCCGTCGTCCTCGCAGTGCTGCAGTCGACCACCTGGGGATGGCTCGTGCCCAAGGACTCCCCCGTCGAACCGCTCGGCTTCTCGCTCACGGTGTTCGTCATCGCGGCGGGGGCCGGACTCCTCTGGGCGTTCGTCGCCTGGCAGCGTCACCGCGAGGTGGTCGACACCGATCCGCTGGTCCACCTCGACCTCCTGAAGATCCCGCCTCTGCGTTCGGGGCTGACGGGGTTGTTCACCCAGAACCTGATCCTCATGGGGGTCTTCTTCGTCGTCCCGCTCTACCTGCAGCTCGTTCTGGGTCTTGATGCGCTGCAGACCGGGATCAAGATGCTCCCCATCTCGATCACGATGTTCGTCGCGGCGGCACTGGGCTCGCGCTTGTCGGTGCGGTACTCGATCCGTGGCGTCGTCCGGGCCGGGCTCGCCACCACCGTGGTCGCCGTCCTGGCCCTGCTCGTGACGATCAAGCCGGACCTCGCCGACACCGCCTTCGCGATCTCGATGGGGCTGCTGGGCGTCGGGATGGGCCTGATCGTCTCCCAGCTCGGCAATGTGGTGCAGTCCTCGGTCGACGCCTCGGGGCGCGGCGAGGCGGGCGGCTTGCAGTACACCGGTCAGCAGCTCGGGTCCTCCCTCGGCGTCGCCCTGATCGGCGCGATCGTCCTGAGCGGCCTCACCAGCGTGTTCGTCTCCCAGATCCAGGCGGATCCGCGCATCGACCAGGCCGTCGCCGAACAGGTGACTGTCGCGGTCGCACCGGGGGTCAACTTCGTCTCCGCGGAGCAGGTCAGCACGGCGTCACAGAAGGCCGGCCTCGACGAGCCCACCACGCTGGCGCTGCTCGACGACTACAAGACCGCTCAGCTGCAGTCGCTGAAGGTCGGCCTGCTCGCCGCGGCGCTGCTCGCGCTGTTGTCCCTGGCCTTCACCAAGGACCTGCCGCACGAGATGTCGAGAACCCCGAGGAAGTTCGCGTCACTCAAGGCCGAGAGCTGAGCAGCGCTCGCCCGCGTCACGAGCTCGTGCGAGCCGCCCGTCGTGCTACTCGGCAGCGTCCTCGTCCTCCAGCACGGCGATCGCGAAGCCGAGAGCCTCGAACATCGAGCCGGCCGCGGCCAGCGACTTCGGGCCGCCGATGATCGGGGCGACGGCGATGAGCACGCTCTGGGCGTCTTCGACCGTGAGACCGGAATCGGCGGCCGCACTGAGGTTCAGCAGGTAGCTCGACGGCGGTGCCCCGACGGCCGCCAAGGCACCGAGGCGCACGAGCATCAACTCGCGATCGGTGAGGTCGGCGCGCCCCAACGAGGCGGCGGTCATGTCTGCCAGGGTGTCGATCAGGGGTCTGTCGCTCATGGTGTCGCACCTTTCGAGACGGGTGGTTCCTCCCATCCTCGCGACCGCGGCGGCCGACCGGATCACCCACGTGAGATGACCCGTCCCAGATCGCCTCGGGGTAGCGGATCGGGGTCCACCCCGCCCCCTCGATGCCGGCGATGGAGGTGTGCACGGCCGGGTTGAGCCGGGCGGTGACCGAGAACCGGGCCCCGGCCCGGCCGATGGCGGCGAGCACGTCGCGGGTGTGGAACGCCGAATCGGCGCGGGTGATCACCAGCCCGGTCGCGCCGCATGCCCGGGCGGTGGCCAGCGCGTCGGTGACCAGCCGGGCCGCCCCGCGGGCGGAGTTGGTCGGCCCCCGGCGCAGCCTGCTGGCCGCGATCACCGGGGCGCCCAACGGGGTGGACACCGTGGCGATCAGCGCGTTGAGCCCGTTCACCCCGCAGTAGCCGTAGCCGGCGCCCTGCTTGGCCTAGCCGGGCCTAGCCGTGGGGCGGGGCCGACCAGATCGCCCACGTCGGATCTCCCGCACCGTGTCATCGACGTCGCCCGCTGGCCGCGCACACCCCGCTGCTGGTCGCCGGCGCGGACAGCATCGAGGACATGGACCTGCTGCGCCACGGCGGGATGGGGCCGGCTCTTCGCTGGGGTGCGGCACCGTCGACGCTGGGCACGTTCCTGCGGGCGGGAACCGGGCGGCCACCGCGTCGAGCTGGCGGACGTGGCCGAAGGTGAAGGCCATCCCGGCGACCAGCGCCGGCACCTTCAACGCCGCGTTCGCCCCGCCCTCGACCCGGACCTGGCCGTGCTCGGCGACCAGCCCGAGCAGCCCGCACCGCGCCGCCAACATCAGCGTCGGAGCCAGCCCGGCGCACGACACGAGATCCGGGTCGTCGAACCTGGCCGACACATCGGAAACAGCGTGAGAGACTCGCATCCCGCGGATGCCCTTCTGCCGGTGCTGATGTGACTCTCGACAAGCCACATCGTCCCAGGTCAGAAGGGCATTCGTGCCTCACGACCCGCCGTTCCCGAGAACGTCAGACGGCGGATCGAGGCTGAGCCGCGGTGTCGGGAGAACGCTTGGAAACACCGGACAGCTGCCCGTCGCGGTCAACGGCTCACAACGCGACCGCGCGCGGCCGGGCCTATGTGGGGCCAGACCGTTGTTGTCGACGGTTAGTCGGCGTCGACGTCGCGGGGTGCGGGCGGAGTGCCAGTAGCGACCATGCCAGCCGTGATGGGCGAGGGCCGGAAGCCCTTGACGAGCAGGTACACACCGAGGGAGAACTCCCACAGCGCGATCGGGAGGGTCGCGATCGCAGGCAAGGCGGAGAGCTGCTCGATGACGCCGAAGAAGACCAGGACGGTTGAGGCGATGAGCAGGGGGGCTCCGATGAGCCCGAGCAGGGGGATGGCCCGCGGGACGAGGCGTGACCGGTACATCAGGGTGCCGAGCAGGAGCGCGCTCATGCAGGGCATGAGGGTCTGTCCGAGGAGCAGCGTCCCGTTGTAGGTGTTGACGAGCGACGCCCCTGTGGTGACGAGCGCGGCCGGGTCCCCGCCTGCTGCTCCGAGGCCCTGTCGCAGGTGGACGAGTGCGAGCAGGCTCAGGACGCCGGTGAAGATCATGGCGGCCTCGAGGGTGCGGACGGTGACGAAGCCGAGGGCCATGCTCTGGTTCTGCCGCTTGACCACCGGGTACAGC
>JBBRVU010000222.1:0-6229 GCA_038246575.1 Actinomycetes bacterium
CAGGGCAGCTGGGCGCTCGCCGCCCTGCCGGGTCCGGTCGTCCGCCGGCGACTCCTCGCCCGGGGCGTCGGCCCCGGCCGGCCCGGCCGCGGGCGCCGGCGGCCCCGCCGGCTCCCGCACCGCCCCGGTCTGCGGGTCGATCCGCCTCTTGTCGCGGACGACCGGTGCCTGCTCGTCGGTCGGCTCCGCGTCGGTCACTTGTTCTCGTCCTCTTCCACAATCTCGGCGTCGACGACGTCGTCGTCCGCTCCATCGGTGCCGTCAGAGCCAGAGCCTTCGGTGCCGGCACCGTCGGCCGCACCAGCGGCTTGCTGCTCCGCGTAGAGCGCCGCCCCCAGCTTCTGACTGACCGTGGCGACCTTCTCCGTCGCCGCCTTGATGGCAGGGATGGCGGCCTCGTCGGTCCCCTCGAGCGCCTTCTTCAGCTCGGCGACCGCCTCCTCGACCTCGGCCCTGGTGGCAGCCGCGTCGCCTTCGGCGAACTTCTCCGCGTTGTCAGCCAGGAACTTCTCGGTCTGGTAGACGAGCTGGTCACCGGTGTTGCGGACCTCGGCCTCCTCGCGGCGGCGGCGGTCTTCGTCGGCGTGTGCCTCGGCGTCGCGGACCATCTTCTCGATGTCGTCCTTGGGCAGTGCGGAACCGCCGGTGATGGTCATCGACTGCTCCTTGCCGGTGCCCAGGTCCTTGGCGTTGACGTGCACGATGCCGTTCGCGTCGATGTCGAAGGTGACCTCGATCTGCGGCATGCCGCGCGGAGCGGGTGGCAGACCGGTCAGCTCGAACATCCCCAGCCGCTTGTTGTGCCCGGCCATCTCACGCTCGCCCTGGTAGACCTGGATCTGCACCGAAGGCTGGTTGTCGTCGGCCGTGGTGAAGATCTCCGAGCGCTTGGTCGGGATCGTCGTGTTGCGCTCGATCAGCTTGGTCATGATGCCGCCCTTGGTCTCGATGCCCAGGGACAGCGGCGTCACGTCCAGCAGCAGGACGTCCTTGACCTCGCCCTTGAGCACGCCGGCCTGCAGGCTGGCGCCGATAGCAACGACCTCGTCCGGGTTCACGCCCTTGTTCGGCTCGCGGCCACCGGTCAGCGACTTGACCAGGTCGACGACGGCCGGCATGCGGGTCGAGCCACCCACGAGCACGACGTGGTTGATCTCGGCGACCTTGATGCCGGCGTCCCGCAGCACCTGCTGGAACGGGGACCGGCAGCGCTCGAGCAGGTCGGTGGTGAGCTGCTGGAACTGCGACCTCGTGATCTTCTCGTCCAGGTGCAGCGGACCGGCGTCCGACGCGGTGATGTAGGGCAGGTTGACCGTCGTCTCGCTCGACGAGGACAGCTCGATCTTGGCCTTCTCTGCGGCCTCGCGCAGACGCTGCAGAGCCATCTTGTCCTTGGACAGGTCGATGCCGTGGGAGTTCTTGAACGACGTCACCATGCTGTCGACGACGCGCTGATCCCAGTCGTCACCACCGAGGTTGTTGTCGCCGCTGGTGGCCTTGACCTCCACGACGCCCTCGCCGATCTCGAGCAGCGACACGTCGAAGGTGCCGCCACCGAGGTCGAAGACCAGGATGGTCTGGTCCGACTCGCCCTTGTCCAGCCCGTAGGCCAGTGCGGCAGCGGTCGGCTCGTTGATGATGCGCAGGACGTTGAGGCCCGCGATCTCGCCGGCTTCCTTGGTGGCCTGGCGCTGGGCGTCGCCGAAGTAGGCGGGCACGGTCACGACTGCGTCGGTCACGGTCTCGCCGAGGTAGGCCTCGGCGTCACGCTTGAGCTTCATCAGCACCCGCGCGCTGATCTCCTGCGCGGTGTACTTCTTGTCGTCGATGTCCACCGACCAGTCGGTGCCCATGTGCCGCTTGACCGACCGAATGGTGCGGTCCACGTTGGTGACGGCCTGGCGCTTGGCAACCTCGCCGACCAGGACCTCACCGTTCTTCGCGAACGCGACGACCGACGGGGTGGTGCGCTGCCCCTCGGCGTTGGCGATGACGGTGGGCTCGCCACCCTCCAGGACGGAGACGACAGAGTTGGTCGTCCCCAGGTCGATTCCGACCGCTCGTGCCATGGCTGTTGTTCCTCCGCAGATAAGTTGAGTTGAACGGGCTCAAGTATGCGGCCCTCGCCGCGGCTTGTCAAACAGACTTGAGTCGGATCAACTCAACTATCTCCGCCGTCCTCGCCACCCGTGCTGACCTGCGGCGATCCGCCGGCGCAGCGGGCGCTCACCTCGGTCTCCCGGTCGCCGCCCGCCCGCTGGTGGAAATGCACCTCCACCTTCTCCGGGCCGGCGTCGCCGACCTCGACCTGCCAGCCCTGGTCCGGGCTGGCGTACAGCAGCGAGATCCGGGACCCGGAGCAGGAGACGGCCACCCGGCCGCCGGACACGGACACCGTGCGGGTGCGGCTCGCCGAGGGTGGGGAGGACGACTTGCCGGGGCGCTCGCTGGTGCTCGGCCGAGGACTGCGCGACCTCGGCGTCTCCTTGCTCGAGGGCTCACCAGCACCCGGCCGGGACGTCGTGGTGCTGCCGCGAGAGGCGCGGGGCGCGGGAGACGACACCTTCGCGGTGGGGGCGGCCGCTGACCGGGCCTTCTTGGTCGGGCTGGCTGGCTGTCGGGGTGTCGGCTGGCCACCCGCACCCGGCCCCGCGTCCGACGTCTGGTCGGCACCGGCGAGCGCACCCGAGCCCGGGAGCGAGGCGGCCTGCAGCACCTGGCGGCCGGCGCGGTCGATCGCCAACCAGGAGAAACCGGCCACGACCACCACGACAAGCGACCACGCCAGCACTCCGACGACGACCATCCGGCGCGGACCCACCCGACCACTGTGCCAGCCGGGCACCGAACTGGACCCTCCGGCCGTACGGTGACCCCCGTGGTCTCGTTGCTCCTGATCGAGGACGACCCCGGCATCCGGTCGGCGCTTTCCCGAGCCCTCGGCGAGCGCGGCCACGCCATAGACACCTCCGCCACCGGGATGGGCGGTCTCGAACGCGCCCTGGAGACCGGGCCCGATCTGATCCTGCTCGACCTCGGACTGCCCGACGTCGACGGCGTCACCGTGCTGACCATGCTGCGCGTGGTGTCCGCCACTCCGGTGGTGGTCATCACCGCCCGGGACGACGAGTCGCAGATCGTCGCGGCCCTCAACGCCGGAGCTGACGACTACGTCGCCAAGCCCTTCAGCCCGGACCACCTGGACGCACGGATCCGCGCAGTGCTGCGCCGAACCGTGCCGGTGCAACCGGACGGTCCCCTCCTGGTGGGCGGACTGAGCATCGACGTACGAACTCATGGGGTCGCCCTCGACGGCGAACCGTTGTCGTTGTCCCCCAAGGAGTTCGACCTGTTGCTGGTGCTTGCCCAGCGAGCCGGTGAGATCGTCACCAAGCGCGAGCTGCTGGCCGAGGTCTGGCGACAGCCGTACGGCGGTGGCGACCGGACGGTCGATGTCCACCTGTCGTGGCTGCGCCGCAAGCTCGGGGAGACCGCCGCGGCTCCGCGACTGCTGCACAGCGTCCGAGGGGTCGGCGTGCGGCTGCACGACCTGCGCGACGACGCCGGAACCAGCAGCATCGGTCAGGACGTCCAGGCGAGGACCGATCCGGGCGTCGAGTCCAGCACGGAGCGCTGATGCGGCGGCGGGTCACCTTGCTGATGGCCGCGACCACCTCCGCGGTGATCCTCGCCTTTCTGCTGCCGCTCGGGATGCTGGTGCGCACCCTGGCCGAGGACCGGGCAACCGCCGCGGCAACACAGGAGGCACAGAACGTCGCGCTGCTCGTGGCCACGGCCAAGGACCGGGGGCAGCTGCAGGACCTGCTCGACCTCGTCGACAACCAGAGCGACCGGTCGACCACCGTGGTGCTGGCCGACGGCACCGTCGTCGGCGACGGGAAGCCGGCCCCCGTAGGAGCGGCTGACACCCGGGCGCTGCGCAGGGCCCGGGGCGGAACCGCCATCACGGTCATCGACGCGGGCGCTCGGGTGTACCTGCCGGTGGCCACTCCGCAGGGGACCGCCGTCGTGCGCACCTCCGTGCCGGAGGCCGAGCTGCACGGCGGCGTGATGCCGGCGCTGCTGATCCTGGCCCTGCTGGGCGCGGCCATGCTGGCCCTGTCCCTCCTGGTTGCCGACCGGCTGGGGCGCGCCGTCGGCCGCCCGATCTCGGAGGTCGCCCGGGCGGCTCATGCGCTGCGCGAGGGCCGGCTGGACACCCGGGCTCCGGTCGAGGGGCCTGCGGAGGTGCGCGAGCTGGCGGCCGCCCTCAACCGGCTGGCCGAGCGGATCGGCGAGCTGCTCGTCGCCGAACGGGAGGCCGTGGCCGACCTCTCCCACCGACTGCGTACACCGTTGACCGCGCTTCGCCTGCACGCCGACAGTGAGGCGGTGCCGGTCCCGGAGCGGCGGCACGTCACCGACGGAGCGGAGGCGCAGGGTCCCACCTACGGCTCCCTCGTCCACCCCCAGCAGCGGTTGCGCGACCACGTGAGCGCCCTCGAACGGACAGTGGACTCCATCCTGCGCGACGCTCGCCGCCCGGTGAGCGCCGCCGTGTCGCGACGGTGCGACGCGGCGGCGGTGGTACGTGCCCGCGCCGACTTCTGGCTCCCGCTGGCCGAGGACCAGGACCGGGATCTCCGGGTGACCCTGCCGGCGGCCGAGACGCTTGTCGGTGTCGACGCGGACGACCTCGCCGACGCGGTCGACGCCCTGATCGACAACGTCTTCGCCCACACCTCGGAGGGAACAGCGGTGCGGCTGGCAGTGCTCGCGCCGCAGCTCGGACCGGTGGAGGTCGTCGTCGAGGACGCCGGTCCCGGGCTGCCCGTCGACATGAGCGAGCGAGGCGCCAGCCAGGTCGGGTCCTCAGGGCTGGGCCTGGACATCGCCCGTCGGATGGCGGAGTCCTCGGGCGGCGGCCTCAGGCTCGAGCGCTCGACGCTGGGAGGGGCGCTCGTGCGCCTCCTGCTGGGGCCGACACGGGACCGGTCCCGCCTCCATCGTTAGCGCAACCTTGAGGGCGGCTGCACCCGCCGATAGGGGTCGGCTGCCGATGCTCAGGGGGTACTCGACGGCCCCGCCGTCTCCCGCACTCCGGAGGTCTGCACATGCGTATCCGTCCACTGCCCGCCATCGCCATCGGCTCGGCGCTCGGCCTGGCCCTCGGAGGCGTGGCCTACGCATCGGTCACCGCGGGAGCGGCGACCAGCGCCCCTGGCAGCGCGGTGGCAGCGGCCACCACCCCCGCAGAGCTGGACCTCCCCGAGATCGAGCCCGAGGAGACCTGCGCCAAGGGCGAGGAGCGCAAGGGCGACGCCTGCGTACGCACAGTCGTCACCACGGTGATCAAGACGGTGGCCCCGGCCCCTGCCGCTGCCCCGAAGAGCGAGGCGACGAAGTCCTCCAGCACATCCGGGGAGAACAAGGTCAGTGCGGCCCCCACATCTCGGGTCAGCCGTGAGGACGACGACGCCACCGAGCACGACTCCGGCGACGACAACGAGCACTCCACGCGCCCCACCACCAAGTCGTCCGAGCACAGCGACGACGACGGTGAGCACCACGACAACGAGCACGGCGACGACGGGAACGAGTCCGAGCACGACGAGCCGGGCGACGACTGAGGCCGCGGATGCGCAACCGAGAGCCTCGCACCGGTTCCCACCACCGCGACCGTTCGCTGTCCGTGATGGCGCTGATCACCGGCGGCGTCGCCGCCGGCACGATCGCCGCCACCGGCGCGGCCACGGCGGCCGCGGCCAACCAGACGGCGCAGCGAGATGCCGATCGCGAAGCTGCTGCGATCGCCATGCAGGCGGACCTGACCACCGCGTGGCACAACGAGCTGCGCCGTGATGCAGCCATCGCGGCCGCGCGAGCGTCGGCGCGACCCGAGCTCAAGCATCGCGTCGTGCACCGCTACCGGACCCGCGTCGTCTACCTGGCGGCGGCACCGGCCAGCACCGCGGCTTCCTCGGGCGGGTCGGGCTCGTCCGCCCCGTACGTCGCCAGCAGCTCGGGCGGCAGCTCCACCAACGCGTCGACGGGCGGCACGACGAGTCGGTCGGCCGCACCAGCCCAGCAAGCCGCACCGGCCCCGGCTCCAGCACCGGCTCCGGCCGCTGCCCCCGCTGCACCGGTGAAGTCGTCCGGGTCGTGAGGTGTTGACCCTGCCGGGGGGCACCTTGCGGCGGTGGGCGGCATCGCGACGTTCGTGGCGCGC
>JBBRVU010000223.1:0-6203 GCA_038246575.1 Actinomycetes bacterium
AGGGTCGCGGCATCGAGCACCCGGGCGAGCGCAGCCCGCCCGGCCACCGGATCCGTCCGCCGCCGCCCAGCCACCCCGTACCTCCCTCCCCCTTCAAAACACCCCGTTGATCATGCAGGAATGGGGATCTTGGACGTTTTCCCAGGTCAGAGCCCCGAGATTCCCCGTTGATCATGCAGGAGTGGGGATCTTGGTCGCGGACTCACATCGGCATCGGGCTACCGAGGTCGCGCAGGGCGTCGACAGCGACCTGCATCGTCTCCGACCCCACCTCGTCGGGGAGCCTCGGGAGCATCTCCTCCCACAGGGCGAGGTTGGAGCCGCGCAGCTGCACCATGCCGGCCGGCCGGCCCAGCAGGAAGACGTGCAGGTGCTCGCCGCCGTCGCCGAACTTCAGCAGGTGTACGCGCCCGATCACGTCCAACGCCTCGACGGCGCGCGTGATCCGTGCGGCCAACACCCCGAGCTCGGCCGCCATCTCGTCGTCGAGATCCCCGAGGTCCAGGTGCCCGCGCGGCATGAGCATCGCGCCGAACGGCAGCCCGAGCGGTTCGCCGAAACCGGTGAGCACCCAACGATCGTTGCCCCACACCGCGCCCTCGTCCGGCCGGTCGCAGCGCCAGCAGCTCTGGCCGCCCTCGCCGCCGCGGGGAGGTTCCGGCAGGGTCAGTGGGTCGAGCGGCTTGACCCGGAGCGAGCCCGGCTCGAAGGGGAAGATCTCCCACATCGACTGCGCGGGGAGCGGTAGCCGGCCCTCGGCATCGGCGTGAGCGATCACCCGGTCGTAGAACTCGTGGGGCGTTTCCGTCACGCCAAGACCCTAGGACGGCCCGAGAGCTCGCGGCGGTTAGGGTGGGCGCTCGCCGTGGCTGCTTCCCGATGGGAGCCGGCCGCGGCACCTGCGGGCGTAGCTCAACCGGCTAGAGCGCCACCCTTCCAGGGTGGAGGTGTTGGTTCGCGACCAGCCGCCCGCTCCAACGTTTCACCCGCGCCGCTTCGCAGGCGCGCTGCATCCACGTACAAGATCCCCATTCCTGCATGATCGACAGGGAATTGTGGGGCGCTGACCTGGGGCGATGTCCAAGATCCCCATTCCTGCATGATCAACTGAAAAGGGCGGGGAGGGTGGCCTCGTGGGCCGCGCGCAGGTCGTCGAGGCCCACCTCGAACCCCACCCCGCTGCCGGTCGCCGTCACCGCCAGCGCGGCACCTCCCGTCGTGCCTAGGCGAGCGACGGGGACGCCGTACGCGGCGGCTCGCGCGACCAGATCGTCGAGCCGGTCCGGACGTACCGCGACGACCGCCCGTGCCACCGACTCGCTGAACAGCGCGACGAACGGGTCACCGCCGATGGCCACGCTCGCGCCGATGCCGCGGCGGAGGGTCATCTCGACCAGGGTCTGGGCGAGCCCACCGTCGGACACGTCGTGCGCCGCTGTCACCAGCTCCGCAGCGGCGGCCTCGACCAGCAACGACGCCAGCGCCTTCTCGGCAGCCAGGTCGACCACGGGAGGACGCCCGCCCAGGTGACCGTGCACCTCGTGCGCCCACTCCGAGCCGCCGAGCTCGTCGCGCGTCTCACCGAGCAGCAGCACCACGTCACCGTCGGCGGCGTACCCGATCGGCACCCGCCGGCTCACGTCATCCACGACACCGAGCACACCGACCACCGGCGTCGGGTTGATCGCCACGTCACCGGTCTGGTTGTAGAAGCTCACGTTGCCACCGGTCACCGGCACGCCGAGCTCGAGACATGCGTCAGCAAGACCCCGCGTCGCCTCGGCGAACTGCCACATCACGTCGGGGTCCTCCGGCGAGCCGAAGTTCAGGCAGTCGGTGACGGCCAGCGGCCGCGCGCCACTGACCGCGACGTTGCGATAGGCCTCGGACAGCGCGAGCTGCGCACCGGCGTAGGGGTCGAGCTTGGCGAACCGGCCGTTGCCGTCGGTCGCCAGCGCGACACCGAGGCCGGTCTCCTCATCGACCCGCACCACGCCGGCGTCCTCGGGCTGGGCGAGCACGGTGTTGCCGCGCACATAGCGGTCGTACTGGTCGGTGACCCAGGCCTTCGACGCGAGGTTGGGCGCGGCGACCATCCGCAGCAGCGTCGCGCGCAGCTCGTCGCCGGTCGAGGGCCGGGGCAGACCGTCGGGTACGTCGGCCTGCAGCGTGTCCTGCCAGGACGGTCGCGCGAACGGCCGTTCGTAGACCGGCCCCTGGTGCGCCACGGTGCGCGGCGGCACGTCGACGATCGTGTCGCCGTGCCACTGCACCGTGAGGCGACCGGTGTCGTCGACCTCGCCGATGACCGTCGCGAGCACGTCCCACTTCTCGCAGATCGTGAGGAACGCGTCGAGCTTGGCCGGCTCGACGACCGCGCACATGCGTTCCTGCGACTCGCTCATCAGGATCTCCTCGGGCCGCAGCGACGAGTCGCGCAACGGCACCCGGTCCAGCCACACCGTCATCCCGCCGTCACCGGCCGAGGCCAGCTCGGAGGTCGCGCAGGACAGCCCGGCGCCGCCGAGGTCCTGGATGCCGACGACGAGGTCCGCCGCATAGACCTCCAGGCAGCACTCGATGAGCACCTTCTCCATGAACGGGTCACCGACCTGCACCGCCGGGCGCTTGGTCGGGTGCGCATCGTCGAAGGTCTCCGAGGCGAGAACGGAAACACCGCCGATGCCGTCGCCACCGGTGGCCGCGCCGAAGAGCACGACCAGGTTGCCGGTGCCCGAGGCGAAGGCCAGCTTGATCTCGTCGGCACGCACCACCCCGACACACAGTGCGTTGACGAGCGGGTTCCCGGCGTACGACGGGTCGAACACGACCTCGCCGCCGATGTTGGGCAGCCCGAGGCAGTTGCCGTAGCCGCCGATGCCGGCCACCACACCCGGCAGCACCCGTCGCGTGTCCGGCGCGTCCGCCGGACCGAAGCGCAGCGGGTCCATCACCGCGACCGGCCGCGCGCCCATCGACATGATGTCTCGCACGATCCCGCCGACGCCGGTGGCCGCACCCTGGTAGGGCTCGACGTAGGACGGGTGGTTGTGCGACTCGACCTTGAACGTCACCGCCCAGCCCTGGCCGATGTCGACGACGCCCGCGTTCTCGCCGATGCCGACCAGCATCGCGTCGGTCGCCGGTGCCTTCTCCCCGAACTGCTTCAGGTGCACCTTCGACGACTTGTAGGAGCAGTGCTCGCTCCACATCACCGAGTACATCGCCAGCTCGCTGCTCGTCGGCCGGCGACCGAGGATGTCGCGGATTCGCGCGTACTCCTCGTCGCGCAGCCCCAGCTCGCGATAGGGCTGCTCGGCGTCCGGCGTCGCCTCGGCGTCCTTGACGGTCTCGCTCATGCCGACACAGCCGCGTGCAGCACGGAGGTGAAGAACGCCAGCCCGTCGGTGCCCGGCCCCGTGAGTTCCTCGACCGCGTGCTCCGGGTGCGGCATCAGGCCGACGACGTTGCCCCGCTCGTTGCTGATCCCGGCGATGTCGCGGTAGGAGCCGTTCGGGTTGCCGCCGGAGTACCGCACCACCACCCGCCCCTCGCCCTCGAGCCGGTCGAGCGTCGCCTCGTCCGCGACGTAGCCGCCCTCGCCGTTCTTCAGCGGTACGACGATTCGCTGGCCGGTTGCGTAGTCGGAAGTCCACACCGTCGAGGAGCCTTCGACCACCAGCTCCTGGTCGCGGCAGACGAACTTGCGGTGGTCGTTGCGGATCAGCGCACCGGGCAGCAGGTGTGACTCGCACAGCACCTGGAACCCGTTGCAGATGCCCAGGACCGGCAGGCCGCCGCCGGCCGCGTCGACGACCGCGGCCATCACCGGCGCGAACCGGGCGATCGCCCCGCACCGCAGGTAGTCGCCGTAGGAGAAGCCGCCGGGCAGCACCACCGCGTCGACCGCCTGCAGGTCGGCGTCGGCGTGCCAGAGCGCGACCGGCTCGGCACCCGCGAGCCGGACCGCACGACGCGCGTCGGCATCGTCCAGCGACCCGGGGAACGTGACGACACCGACCCGCATCGAGTCGCTCATCGGGGTGATCATCAGGCCTGCTCGACATGGACCGTGAAGTCCTCGATGACCGGGTTGGACAGCAGTGTCTCGGCGGCGCCGCGGATCTGGGCCAGCCGTTCCTCGGTCACCTCGCCCTCGATGTCGAGCTCGAAGCGCTTGCCCTGGCGGACGCCGGTGATGCCGTCGTAGCCCAGCCGGGGCAGGGCTGCGGCCACGGCCTTGCCCTGCGGGTCGAGGATCTCGGGCTTGAGCATGACGTCGACGACGACGCGGGCCATCCGGGCACTCCTGCAAGGTCGGGCGAGCGGTGACTGCGGGGCTTGGGCGGTGCACCTCAGCCTACCGACGTACGCCCGAGATCCCGGCTGCGAGCGTCTCGGCTGCGGGGTGATCTTGCCCGCGCGGGCCGGTCCCGGCCTACGATCTGCCCATGACCTCTCGCCTGACCCGCCGCACGCTCGCGCTCCTCGTCTCCGTCGTGTCCCTCGGGGCACTGGCCACCGCCTGCGCCCCCGCCGACAACGGCACCGACAGCGCCGGCACCACGACAAGCCCGTCCACCTCTGCCTCCGGCTCGCAGAGCCCGACCGCCGACGCGTGCGCCAAGGACAGCCTGCAGACGCAGGCTCCCGGCACGCTGACCATCGCCACCGACAAGCCGGTCTACGAGCCGTGGTTCGTCGACGACACCCCCGAGAACGGCAAGGGGTTCGAGGGCGCGGTCGCCAAGGCGATCTACGAGAAGCTCGGGTTCACCCTGGACGAGGTCACCTGGACGCGGGTCCCGTTCAACAACGTCTTCAAGCCGACGCCGAAGAACTGGGACTTCGACATCAACGAGTTCTCGATCACGCCCAAGCGTGCGGAGGCGCTGGACTTCTCCTCGCCCTACTACGACGTGTCCCAGGCGGTCGTGACCACCAAGGGCAGCAAGGCCGACGGCGTCACCACGATCGACGAGCTCAAGGGCCTCACCCTCGGCGCGCAGGTCGGCACCACCAGCTTCCAGGCGATCCAGGACCAGATCGCGCCGAGCAAGAAGCCGCGGGTCTACAACTCGAACAACGACGTGGTCAAGGCACTGGAGAACGGCCAGATCGACGCCCTGGTGACCGACCTTCCGACGGCGTTCTTCATGGCCGCCGCACAGCTGAGGAAGGGCAACATCGTCGGCCAGCTGCCGGCGACCGGCGGCACTCCCGAGCAGTTCGGCCTCGTCCTCGACAAGAACAGCCCGCTCACCGACTGCGTCAGCCAGGCCGTCGACGCGCTGAAGGCCGACGGGACCCTCGACTCCCTCGTCGACCAGTGGCTCTCGCAGAGCGGCGCCCCGGTCCTGTCCTAGGTCCGGGAGCCAGCAACCGCCGATGACCGTGCCAGCGGAGGCTTTCCCATACGCCTCCGACGACCGCCCGGTCAGCGACCTGCAGCTCGGCCGGGAGACCTACCGCCGCGACCGCGCCCGCCGGTCGACGGCGATCGCCTCGGTCAGCACGGTGGTGTTCCTTGCGGTCGTCGGCACCGCGATCGTGCTCTCACCGGGCTGGGACCGGGTGCGGCAGTCCTTCTTCGACGCCGAGGTGGCCCGAGACTCGCTGCCGGACATCCTGTCCGGGCTGTGGCTGAACGTCCGCGTCCTCGCGTTCGCGGCGGTGCTGATCGTGATCGTCGGTCTCGGCATCGCGGCGCTGCGGACGCTCCGTGGCCCCGTGTGGTTCCCGGTGCGCGCGCTGGCCGCGGCCTACACCGACCTCTTCCGCGGCATGCCGCTGATCATCCTGCTCTACCTCGTGGGCTTCGGGATCCCGGGACTGCAGCTGCGCGGGGTCCCCACCTCACCGGTGGTGCTCGGCACCGTCGCGCTGGTGCTGACCTACTCGGCGTACGTCGCCGAGGTCTTCCGGGCCGGCATCGACTCGGTCCACCCCAGCCAGCGCGCGGCGGCCCGCTCGCTCGGGCTGTCCTACGGCCAGACGATGCGCCGGGTGGTGCTTCCCCAGGCCGTACGCCGGGTGGTGCCGCCGCTGCTCAACGACCTCGTCGCCCTGCAGAAGGACGTCGGACTGATCTCGGTGCTCGGCGCGCTGGACGCGGTGCGGCAGGCGCAGATCAACTCGGATGCGACGTTCAACTTCACGCCCTACCTCGTGGCCGGCATCCTCTTCATCCTGCTGGCGATCCC
>JBBRVU010000224.1:0-6194 GCA_038246575.1 Actinomycetes bacterium
CCTCTTGCGCACGACGTCAGCCGAGACGCGATGAGCGGCCGACGGTGGCGCGCGTAGGCAACTGCACGAGAGGCCGTCCGTGGTTCATCCCTTGCCCGATCCGGTCGGGCAAGAGGACAGACGAACGTCCCCACATGCCGAGTTCCGGATGTTCGCGGATCTGCCGAATAGCGGATGTTGCTCGACGGTTGATGCGAGATCGGCTCGAGTCCCTCGAACCAAGTCGGGAGCCTTCCGGGGTGGTGTCGACGCGTGCCGCCTTTAGGGTGGCGGCGTGGGGCGTGCGCCGGTGTCCAAGCGGGTGGGCATACTTCACGGCATGAACGACCCCGACCCGCGCAGTCACGTTGGGCCTGCGGTCGAGGTGTTGGACGTCGCGCATTCGTATGGCGACCGAGTTGCTTTGGATGACGTGTCCCTCACGTTGGAGACCGGGACGACGGCGTTGATTGGGGTCAACGGTTCCGGGAAGTCGACGCTGCTCAGCATCCTGGCCGGGGCGCTGGAGCCAGGCACGGGAAGCGTCCGGGTGATGGGTTTGGACCCCTACCGGGCCAGGCAGCGCCGGGCTGCGCTGCCGCACGTGGCTCTGATGCCGCAGCAGGCCGTGTTCCCGTCGAACATGACCGTTCGTGAGGTGGTCGGCTTCATCGGGTGGGCCCGTGGGCTGGCCAGGAACCGAGCGAGTTCACGGGCGGACGTGGTCATCGAGCAGGTCGGCCTGAGCGCACGCGCTGACGAACAGCTCAAGCGGCTCTCCGGCGGCATGGTTCGCAGGGTGGCCCTGGCGCAGGCGTTGGTCAGCGAGCCGGACGTGCTACTGCTGGACGAGCCCAGCACGGGGCTGGACCCCGAACAGCGGCGCGGGATGGTCAGCCTCATCCGTAAGCTGGGGAGCACGGTGCTGTTCAGCAGCCACGTCGTGGAGGACGTCAAGGACGTCGCCCAGCGCGTGCTGGTGCTCGAGGAGGGCCGGCTGTTGTTCTCCGGCACCGTCGGCGAGCTCGAGGCGCTGGCCACACCGACCGGTGACGGGTCGGCCCGGGCTGGGTCCGACATCGAAGCTGGGCTAATGAAGCTGCTGGCCGATGAGCGCGGTCTACACGGATGAACCCGCTACGGCTGTGGATGCGGCGTGGGGCCGCGCTGCTCGTGCCCGTCACGCTCGGCCCGTTGCTGCTGCTCACCCTCGTTCCGGGACACCGGTGGTACCTGGATGCCGACTGGGGCCTGCGTAACGCGGCAGTGGTCGTCGGCTTCTACACACCGGTCCTTGCCGCGATCGCAGCGTTCGACGCCTCCAGGCGCCTGCACCCGACCTTGGCCATGGTGGGCCGCAGCGGCTCTCGTGGTTGGGGTGTGACCTTGACCCCGCCCGGTGCCGCGCTGGCGTGTGTTGAGCGATGATCCTCACCGCGACTGCCTGGGTGGGTGTGGTCGCGACTGCGGTCGGCTCCGGCGGCATCGCACCGACGGACTGGTGGATCATGCCCGAGACACTGCTCGCGTACGCCGCCGCGCTGGCGGTAGGCCAGTGGATCGGCAGCTCGGTCCGGGGAGCCCTGGCGCCGGTGCTGGCCGCTGTGCTGGTGATCGTGGCTACGCTTCCCACCGGCGTGGGGGTCAGGGCGCTTCAGGTGGCCACGACGTCGGGCACCATGGTCGGCCTGGACCGCACCCCGTCGCGTGCCCTGGTCAGCATCGGCGTGAACGCGTCGATGCTGCTGCTGTTCACCGGCCTGACCCTGGCCAGGAACCGCGGTCGTGCAAGGCCTCGGTCCGCGGTGCTGGCCGCCCTGGCCGTGCCGCTGGTCGTCACGCTGGGCCTGAGCGTCCGCTCCCCGGCGCAGGAATTCCGGCCCTCGCAGGCCGCCACCGTCTGCGTCGGTTCCAGCCCCACAGTGTGCGGACCCGCGCGCGCTCAGCGGTTGCTGACGATCGCTCAACGCGACCTCGCGCAGGCCACCTCCGCGCTGGCGGCCTCGGGCCTGAGACTGCCGAGCGAGTACGCCGTCGCCCGAGGGGACGCAGGCCAGGCACTCGGCCTCGGCGTCACCCAGCTGCCGATCGAGCTGTCCTCTCTGACGGGCAACCACCTACCCAGAGCCGCGCTGCTCGACGCGCTCGCTCAGCCGCGCCTCTGCGCGGCGCTGTACACGGCCCAGAGCGCCGAGGAGTACATCGAGCTCGCGGACATGGTGAGTTCCTGGATCGGCCAGCAGTTCGCGCTCCCGGGAGGCCCCACCGGACCCGCACCGGCTGACGTGCAGGACGCCAACCACCGCCTCAACGAGTGCCCTCTGCCATGATCACTTGGACCAAGGCGTACCGCCTCCCCGAGACGCTCCTCGCAGTCGCGGTGCTGTGCGCGCTCATCCTCTGGACCCGAACATTGACCCTCAGCGTCGGGTCGCAAACCCCCGTCCAGGCCATCTGGCTGCTGGCGCTTGGCCTGGTCGTCGTTGCCGCATTGCCGCTGAACGACTCCATGGGCCTTCTGGAGAGGACCTTCTCCCGGGCGCGACCCCTGAAGACGATTCGGGCGGCCGCTGTCGCCCTCTCCGTTTCCTTGGGCGCGATCTGCCTGGCAGTTGTGAGCAGCGCGAACGCTATCGTCACCTGGCTTCTCCTCCTCTCAACTATCACGGTCCTGGCCACGCTGCTACTGGGCCATAACGCAATCCTCGTCGCCCTCACCCTCGGAGCTGGCTCGATCTTCGTCGAGCACTGGGTCGTAAACACGCCCGTCACCCGCCTCAGTCAGGCAGTCGGTGTACCCGTGGCAGCAGCCTGCTTCGGCGCATCCCTACTCATCTTCACCGCGCTGCCAGGATCCAAGGTCGGACCACGAACTGAGTGAGACCCGCGCCCCAAGCGCGCTGCCGGCGCCACGGCCTGACGGCAGTTCACGCGGGCCGCTCACTACAAGACCTCCTCACATCAGCGTCCGCCGGTTACCGGACATGCCGCGATCAATGTGCCAATGGATGGCGCCGCGTTTGCCGGCCCCGAGGTCCGACCCGGCCGTCGGTGGGGCGGCGTAGCCTGCGCCGATGGCCGCCGCGCCCGTCCGCCGCCTCACCGACGACGTCCCCGCCGACGTTGAGCGGCGCCTGCGCCGACTGTGCCTCGCCCTCCCGGACGCCTACGAGGAGCATGCCTGGGTCGGCACCCGGTGGCGGGTGCGCACGCGGACCTTCGTGCACGTCCTCGGGGTCGACGACCCCGTCGACGGCGCCCATGTGGTCATGACCTTCCGCGCCGCGGGCGAGGAGCTCGAGGCGCTGCGGCACGCGGGCCCGCCCTTCCACGTCCTCGGCTGGGGCCGCGACGCGATGGGTCTCACGCTCGACGCCGCCACCGACTGGGACGAGGTCGCCGAGCTCGTCGTCGAGTCGTACTGCGTCCTGGCCCCGAGGAAGCTGGTCGCGCTCGTCGACCGCCCGGACCCCACCTAGATTCGCCGCCCGTGGACGGACCGGCTGACGGCAAGGACCTCGGGCTGCCCCCTCCCGCGGACCGCCGGCGCGTCGTCGTCCTCGCCGGTCCGAGCGGCTCCGGGAAGTCCCGACTGGCGAACCGCCTGCACGCCGCCCGCGGGTGGCCGGTCGGGAGTCTGCCCAGCCCTCCCACTGACGACCCCAACGATGCAGAGCTGGCCGCATGGCAAGCCCGCCCCCAAGCCTACTTCAAGTCAGGATCTTGGTCATCAGCGCCAGAGGGCAGCCTCGACTGAAGAATCCGCTCATGCGGCGGATGGCAGGTTCGACGAGGACGCGAAGTATCGGATGTCGCCGTCTCCGTGAGCGTCTTCAAAGCGAGGTCGCAGGTGCCCTTGCCCATCGTGTCTTACAAATGGTGTTACATTCGTGATATGTCTCAGACGATCACGTTCCGCCCCGACGAAGACGCCGAGCGCGCCCTGGCAGTCCTCACCGCTGACGGCACTGCAGTGTCAGCCGCTGTCCGCGCTGCCTTGATCGACGCTGCGCGCCGCCGGGCACAAGAACGACTGCGTGCCGAGGCCGAAGTCCTCGCCGCGGATCCGACCGACCGGGCCGAAGCTGCTCAGGTGCTGCGGGACATGGAGACCCTGCGTGCGTGGTGACGTCCACCGGCTCAAGGCGCCGCGCGGCAGCCGCGGTCACGAGCAATCCGGTCCACGTTTCGCCGTCATCGTTCAGTCGGACTCGCTTCCGCTGTCGACCCTGATGGTGGCCCCCACCTCGACGTCATCGCGACCGGCGAGTTTCCGCCCCGAGGTGACCTTTGCGGGCCAGACGACGCGCGTGTTGGTTGAGCAGGCTGCTGCGGTAGACCCCACCCGTCTTGGTGAACGCGTCGCCCACCTCGGCTTCGACGAACTGCGACACGTTGACGCCGCCCTGCGAATCGTGCTCGAACTCTAAGCCCGGGCCGACGCACAGCTCGGCGATCGCCCCGTGGGCCGCGCCTGCCGGCCGCTGCCGCAATGCGTGGAAGCCACGCTGACCGCAACAGACGCTCATCAGTGTGAGGCGTTTACCGGATATGCCGCAGTCCGGAATCGCCGACTCGCGGTGGCGTTACGCACCTCGGTCCGCGAGTTCATGCAGATGAGCGATCGGCTGTCATAGGTTCACCGCCATGGATGCAAGTAAGCAGCCGGACGGCACCGTTGCCTTGTCGCTGACGGTGGCAGAGGCAGTCGTGCTGCACGCGGCCATCGCCACGGCCGAGTTCGCGGAAGACCTAGACACCGTCGAACTAGGTGAGCCTGTCGAGAAGAAGGTCTTCTCTGACGTGCAGCAGGCTTTGGCCCCGCTGATCCCGGACCTCGGCACGGACCGCTATGGCGTGACGGTGCAGGGTGCCTACGCCTCCATCGACCCCTCGCCCTACTGACGGCAGCAATCGTCTTCCTATGCCGCAGGTGGTGAGCTTCGCTTCCTCACTGCCAGGCACGCTCATTGAGATGAGTCGGCCGGGTCGAGGTCGTCAAGCACCAAAGACGGCGCGTGCTGATCGTGCCGTTTGACGTCTGGTCGTCAGCAGCAACACTGTCAATCTCGACGCACGTCGGGGCTAGTGCCCACGCGAAGGGGATCCCTCGATGGCATACCGGGTCTTGACTGAGGCTGAACTCTTCAACGAGAAGTCGATGGGTCCAGGACTGAAGGGCGTGCGGTTGGCCCTGTGTCTCGAAGTGCTGGAGGAGGACGGCTGGGTTCTTCTCGCCACGACTGCCGAGGGCCTTTACGTCTTCCGGCGACCGGAGTAGCCACGGACCTGCTGACGCACTCAGCCGTGGATGGGGCTGAACACGACCCGTCCTGTCATGCCGCAGATAGTGAGGAACCAGTCGGCGCTGTGCGGGGCTAGCGCGAAGATGCTCCCACGGTTCCGCCCTTGCGGTGTCGGACCGACACCGCGAGACCAAGTGCTCCGAGCAGCATCGCTGCCATCGCACCGGCACTAGCAACCCCGGGGAGGCTCATGGGGTCAGCCAGTAGAGCCAACATCGACAGGACGATTGCGACCGGGTACCAGTGCCCCAAGAGCCCCCGTCTCCACGCCAAGAGGCCCACCCCGTTGAGGACGACGGCGATCGCCATCAGGCCGACAACCTCTGACTCGGAGAAGTTCATGCCCCATGGTCGCAACTCAGCCGATTCGAGGGAAGTCCGAACGTCCGCAGATGCCGCGCACCGTGCGGGTGGGCGGATGGCTCTTGCTCCTGGCAGGACGCCCGCCGAGAAGTCAGGGCGTAGGTGACAGTCGGGGGTCGTAGCCGCCTGCAGCCACCTGCTGCGCGACGCTCGCGACGAAGTCCCGCACGGCGGCCTCGACCTGCTGGAAGTCACGGGCCGCGCTGCGTAGCCCCGACAGGTCAGACGAAACGACCCAACCTGCAGCGGTCTCAGTGATGCGGACCGCTCCCACGTTCTCGAGGACCATGCCTAGGTCGGCGGTGAACTCGGATCCCGCTCGCGTGACCAGCCAACGGTCCAACTCCTTCGCGAGGAGAAGGACCTCGAACTGAGGCTCCCTCAGAATCACCGTCGAGCCATCGAAGACTACGAAGTCGGCCTCAATGCCGATGGCGATTTCAGCCTCAGTTGACCCCTTGACCTCATCGAAACTGAGGTCACTGAACTCGAACTTCAGGTCGTTGCTGTCCACGCCATCGATGTTGTCATGAGGGCACGAAAACG
>JBBRVU010000225.1:0-6162 GCA_038246575.1 Actinomycetes bacterium
CAGCGTCACGAGCCGCAGGCCGGCGTCCTTCATCGCCCGCAGTCCGGGCACGACATCCGGATGCACCTCGAGCTCGGCGAAGCCGCCCATGATGTGCGCGACCGCGTCCCCCGGCGACCTGGTCAAGCCGTCGACGGTGGCCAGCAGTCCGGTCAGCACCGCCTTGCCGACCTCGGCGAAGGCGGGATTCTCGCCGACCGAGGTGAGCGCGAACCCGTCGCGCAGCAGCGAGGCGAACCAGGTGGGCGCGAGCGTGCCCGGCGCGCCGACGTCGGTGAACCGCCTCGCCAGCGGCGACATGTCCGAGAGCGTCTCGTTGACGTCGAAGACCACGACCTGCGCGGGGGTGCCCATAGCGACTCTCCTTCCCATCTGCCCCGGTCCCCGAAACGGTCGGCCGTGGCCCGGCCACAGCCGACCCCTCCGTAGAGTTGCCCGGTGACGCATCCGGGGGAGGCCGAGCAGCGCCTCGAGTTCGACAGCATCGCCAAGACGTACGGCGACCTGGTCGCCCTCGACGCACTGACGTTCGACATCCGCGGCGGTGAGATCTTCGGGTTCGTCGGCAGCAACGGCGCGGGGAAGACGACCACCATGCGGATCGCGCTCGGGGTGCTGACCGCCGACTCCGGTGAGGTGCGGTGCAATGGCCGGCCCCTGGACTTCGAGACCCGGCGCCGGATCGGCTACATGCCGGAGGAGCGTGGTCTCTACCCGCGGATGAAGGTCGGCGAGCAGCTGGTATACCTGGCGCGGCTGCACGGCCTGTCCGTCGCGGCAGCACAGGACAGCACTCGTCGTTGGGCCGAACGACTCGGCGTGTCGACCCGGCTCGACGACGAGGTCCAGACACTCAGTCTGGGCAACCAGCAGCGGGTCCAGCTGGCGTCAGCTCTCGTGCACGGCCCGACGGTGCTGGTGCTGGACGAGCCGTTCTCCGGGCTGGACCCGATCGCTGTCGAGGTGATGAGCGGGGTGCTGCGCGACCGGGCCGACGCCGGGGTCCCCGTGCTGTTCTCCAGCCACCAGCTCGAGCTCGTGGAGCGCATCTGCGACCGCGTCGGCATCGTGGCGGCCGGTCGGATGGTGAGCCAGGGCACGGTCGAAGATCTCCGGGGGCGCGGCCCGCTGCAGGTGTCGGTCGATGTGCCGGGCGCGGACCCCGCCTGGGCCGAGGGTGTCCCCGGTGCCACCGTCGTCGCAGTGCGGGGAAGCACGGTGCGGGTGCAGCTCGACAGCGCCGACGATCAGCACGTCCTGCGCGCTGCCCTCGCCGCCGGTCCGGTGCGCGAGTTCTCGCCCTACCGGCCGCCGCTCACCGAGCTCTACCGCGACGTTGTGACCACCAACGGAGCCGGACCCGATGATCGAGCGACGACGGGGGAACAGCAGTGAGCGCCGAGACGCAGGTCGGGGACAGCTGGCATTCGGGCACCCGCGAGATCCGGCTCGTGGCGGGACGGGAGATCGCTACCCGGCTGCGGTCCAAGGCGTACCGACTCACCACCCTCGTTCTCGTCGTGCTGGTGGTCGGCTTCGCCGTGACGATCAGCGTGGTCGGGTCGTCCGACAGCGCGAAACGAGTCGGCTTCGTGGGGGCCGCCGACGCGCTGGCGCCGCGCGTCGACTCCATCGCCGGCTCCCTCGGCCAGCGGCTGACCACGGTGCGGGTGAAAGATGAACGTGCCGGCCGGCGGTCCCTGTCCGGGGGCAAGCTGGACGCGCTCGTCCTGGCCGCGCCGGGGCCTCAGCTGCGGGTCGTGGTCCAGGAGGAGCTCGACGACTCGGTCCGTACGACGCTGACAGGTGTCGCACGGCAGGCGGTTCTGGATCAGCAGATCGGTCGCCTCGGCGGCAACCCCGCTGCGGTCACGTCGCAGGTCGACCAGGCGACGGTGCGGGTCAGCGCCGTGAACCCGCCACCGAGCTACGACCCCCAGCGGCTGGCAGTCGGCAGCATCGCCGGGATCCTGATCTACATCGCGCTCATCATCACCGGCCAGAGCGTCGCCATCGGAGTGGTCGAGGAGAAGTCCAGCCGCGTCGTCGAGCTGCTGCTCGCCACGATCCGGCCGTGGCAGCTGATGGCCGGCAAGGTCCTCGGCATCGGCCTGGTCGGGCTCCTCCAGGTGGCTGCGGTGGCGGTCACGGGTGTGCTCGCCGGCAAGATCAGTGGATCGCTGGACCTGTCGGTGCCGACGTCGATCGGCCTGGTGTCCTGGCTCGTCGTCTGGTTCGTCCTCGGCTTCACGTTGTACTCACTCGTCTTCGCCGGACTCGGGGCGCTGGTCTCCCGCCAGGAGGACGTCAGCGGTGCGGTCATGCCAGCCACACTGCTGTTGGTGGCCGGCTACGTCGTCGGCATCTCGGTCCTGCCGGCAGATCCGGGCAACCCGATCGTCGCAGCCATGTCGGTGCTGCCGATGTTCTCTCCGACGCTGATGCCCATGCGACTGGCGATCGGAGGCGTCCCGCTGTGGCAGACCGTGGCGGCGCTCACCCTGGCCCTGGTCGCGGTCCCGGTTCTGGTCGCGCTCGCCGGCCGGCTCTACCGCAACGGAGTGGTCCGGACCGGCGCTCGCCTCAGCCTCCGGCAGGGACTGCGGGGTTCCGCCGCGTCCGGCTAGGCTCTGCCGCTCGTGTCCCCCTTTGCCCTGGCGCACCTGCGTCCTGCCGCCGCCCTGGCCGGCGCGGGCTACCGGCGCTGGGCGACCTACCGGCAGGCCGCGGTGGCCGGGGTGTTCGTCAACACCATCTTCGGGTTGATCAAGCTCTCGATCCTGCTCGCCGTCGCCAAGTCCAGCGGCGGGGTCGTCGCAGGCTACGACGCGGTCGGGCTGTCGACGTACGCCTGGATGTCCCAGGGTCTGATCGCCGTGGTCGTCATCTTCGGCTGGACGGAGCTGGCCGACCGGGTGCGCACCGGAGACATCGCGGTCGACCTGGCCCGGCCGGTGGACGTGCAGCTGGCCTGGCTTGCCGCCGACCTGGGGCGGGCACTGTGGGCGCTGCTCTCGCGGGCCCTGGTCCCGATCGCGTTCGGGGCAGCGATCTTCGGCTTCCGGGTGCCCGGCGACCCGGCCGCCATCGTGCTGCTGCCGCTCGCGCTGCTGCTCGCAGTAGTGGTGTCGTTCGCATGCCGGTTCCTGGTGAACCTCTCGGCGTTCTGGATCATCGAGGTCCGCGGCCCGATCACGATGTACGTGCTGGTGTCCGGGTTGCTCGCCGGCCACCTGATCCCGGTGCAGCTGTTTCCCGGCTGGCTGCAGGTCATCGCCTACGCGACGCCGTTCCCGGCGATGATCCAGTTCCCCATCGACCTCGTCACCGGCCAGGCGACCGGGTGGGGGGTCGTGCTGCGGGTGGGCGCACAGCTGTTCTGGGCCCTGGCGCTGCTCGGCCTGGGTCGCCTCGTGCTGCGCCGGGCGACCCGGCGGCTGGTGGTGCAGGGTGGCTGACCCCACGGTCACCGCCGCGTACACCGCCCTCGTCCGCTCCCGGGTGGCCGCCCAGGCGTCCTACCGCGCGTCGTTCGCCGTCGAGGTCGGTGCACAGGCGCTGATCGGCATCGTGGAGTTCACCGAGGTATTCGTGATCTTCCACCAGGTGCGCTCGCTGGGCGGCTTTGACTTCGCCGAGGTGGCGCTGATGTTCGGGTTGGCGACCATGGCGTTCGGGATCTCGGACATCGTCGTCGGCCACATCGAGCGGATGCCCTACTACGTGCGCACGGGTCAGCTCGACGCCTTCCTGTTGAGACCGCTGTCGGCCCTCGGCCAGGTCATCAGCAGCGACTTCTCCTTGCGCCGCCTGGGCCGGGTGGTGACGTCGACGGTGATCCTGGTGCTCGCACTGGCCAGCGTCGACATCGACTGGACACCGGCGCACGCGCTGCTGCTGCTCATCACGCCGATCGCCGGAGCGGTCATCTTCGGCGCGGTTTTCGTCGCGACCGCCGCGGTGAGCTTCTGGCTGGTCGAGGGCACCGAGTTCGCCAACGCGTTCACCTACGGCGGCAACTACCTCGCGAGCTTCCCGTTCACGGTGTTCAGCACCGCGATCCGGCGCTTCTTCACCTTCGTGATCCCGGCCGCGTTCGTGGCGTACCTGCCGGTCGTGGCCCTGCTGGGACGCCCGGACCCGCTGGGTCTGCCACAGTGGCTGGCCTGGTCGGGTCTGCCGGTCGCGGCCCTGGCCGCCGCACTTGCCGGCCTCGTCTGGCGGACCGGTGTGCGGCACTACGTGGGGGCGGGCTCGTGATCATCGAGGTCTCGGACCTGAGGCGTGACTTCGTCGTACGCCGCAACGCCGGTCGGTTGCGCCGCACCAAGCATGTGGTCGCCGCCGTCGACGGGGTGTCGTTCGCCATCGCGCCCGGCGAGTGCGTCGGCTACATCGGTGCGAACGGCGCCGGGAAGTCGACGACTATCAAGATGCTCACCGGGATCCTGGTGCCGACCTCCGGCTCGGTGCGGGTGTGCGGCCTCGAGCCGGTCCGGGCGCGCACGGCGCTGGCCCGGCGCATCGGCGTGGTGTTCGGGCAGCGGAGCCAGTTGTGGTGGGACCTGCCGCTGGAGGAGTCGTTCCGGTTGCTCGCCGCGATCCACCGGCTGCCCGAGGCCAGGTGGCGGGCCCGCCGGGACGAGTGCGTGGAGCTGCTCGACATGGCGGTGTTCCTGCAGACGCCGGTGCGCCAGCTCTCCCTCGGCCAGCGGATGCGCGGTGAGGTGACGGCGGCGCTGCTGCACTCCCCCGAGCTGCTCGTCCTCGACGAGCCGACCATCGGGCTGGACCTGCTCAGCACCGAGCGGCTGCGGGCGTTCCTGGACCGCGAGCGCCGGGAGGTCGGGACCACGATCCTGCTGACCACCCACGACCTGCCTGACATCGAGCGGCTGTGCGACCGGATCCTCGTCGTGGACCACGGCCGGGTCGCGTTCGACGGGACGCTGCCGGGGCTGGTGTCCCGGGTCGGCGCGGAGCGGGTGCTCGTGGTCGACCTGCTCGAGCCCGGGCCGCCACTGAAGGACGTGCCGGGCACGAGGCTCACTGCAGTCGAGGCCGAGGGGATGCGCCAGCACCTGGCCTTCGCACCCGACCAGACGACGGCTGCCGCGGTGGTGGCTGCGGTGACCGCCCGGGTGGCCCTGCGCGACCTCACCGTGACCGAGCCCGACATCGAGGACGTCGTGCGCCGCCTCTACGAGGCCTGACCGCGGCAAACGCTGCGCCGACCCCGTACCGGAAAGGCGATCCAATGGGGCCGCTGGACCGCGACACGCCGTCCCTAACGGCGTTGCGTCGCCTTTCCGGTCCGGCCACCAGGTCGTGGATCAGGTCGGTGGCACCTCGGGTGAACCGAAGCGGGCGCGCAGCCAGGCCAGCGCCTCGACCTCGAGGAACGCCTCGCCGCTCTCGTGGTCGTTGTACGGGTAGACCCGCAGCTCCTTCGGACCGGTATAGGCGTTGTAGGCGGCGTACACGGTCGACGGCGGGCAGATCTCGTCCATCAGCGCCACGGCGAACAGCGCCGGCGCGGTCGCCGACCGGGCGAGCACCGACACGTCGAAGTAGGCGAGCGTGGCGAACACGCGGTACGTCTGGTCGCGATGCACCGCGAGGTACGTCGTCAGCTCGCTGTACGGAGCCGCCGCCGTGATCTCGACAGCCCGGCGGTAGTCGGACAGGAACGGGACGTCGGGCAGCACGGCGTCGACGTCGGCGAGTGCAGCGGCTGCCAGCGCGAGGCCGCCACCCTGGCTGCGACCGGCGACCGCGACCCGCGCCGGGTCGACGCCCGGCAGCTCGCGCGCAACCTCGACGGCGCGCACCGCATCGGTGAACACCCTCCGGTAGTAGTACGTGGCCGGGTCGGTGATCCCACGGGTCAGGTAGCCGGGATGAGCCGGTCCCGACCCGCCCGGGTCCGGGGTGTGCCCGGCGGCGCCAGCTGAACCCTGACCGCGGGTGTCCATCTCCAGGCAGGCATAGCCGGCCAGCGGCCAGATCCCGACCTGGTGACCGAGCCCGCGGCCGTTGCCGTAGCCCTGGTAGCGGACGACGACCGGCAGGTCGCCGTCGATTCCCGCCGGGCGGTGGTACCACGCGTGCACCGGGTCGCCGCCGAAGCCGCTGAAGATGACGTCGAACGTCTCGACCAGC
>JBBRVU010000226.1:0-6155 GCA_038246575.1 Actinomycetes bacterium
CGCTCCGACATGGATGCGCAAAACGGCAAGCACAGTGACCACGGCCATCGCGATCGCGGAGGAGAGGTTGACCGGGATCGCGTCGTTGAGCGAGTTCAGGTAGGTCCCGACGCCGAGTGCGATGCTGGCGGGGAGGAACACCCCCTGGAAGATGTAGTCGACAAGAGCGAGGAAGCCGAGCGGCCGGCCAAGCACCCGGTGCACGATCGAGTAGAGACCCCCCGCGACGGGATACATCGAGCCCAGCTCTCCCATGCACAGGGCGACGCACACGGCCAGGAAGCAACCGACGAGGTAGGCCCAGAGCGATGCGGTGCCCGCTGCCGCCAGCACCACCGGAGCGATGATCAGCAGCGACGCCATCGGAGTGATGTCGCTGACCGCAAGGGCGACGACCCCGCGGATGCTGAGACCTCGGTGCAAGGTGGCGTGGGTGGGGACAGGCGTTCCCGCCGGCGCCGATCCCTTGTCGCCCGCAGTGGCCATGGGAAATCTCCTCACGAGTTGGGTGAGGCGAGACTAAGGCCAATGGTTCCGGATGGAAAGATTCTCAGCGGAAATATCTCAGACGCTGGTGACGACCTCGAGGTCGAGGCCGTCGGCGCGCGCGAGGAACCCGTGCTGCACGGGTGGTCCCAAGGGGGCACCGGCCCAAGCGGCTCGCGATGCCGCCGAGTCCGTGTCGGTCAGCAGCCGGGTCGCCATCGGCCGGGCTCTCGCGGCGGTCAGCGCTCCAACTCGGTCCAGGGCCGCGGCGAGGTGGATGCCGTCGTAGCAACCTTCGGAATAGGCGTCGAGCACCGGTCCCTGTTCGCCGAACGCTGCGCGGAACCGCTCGTTGAGGGCGAGCCGGCGCGGCTCCTGCTGGCCGGAGAACGAGCGCATTGCGGCGTAGAGCTCGCCCGTGTCGTCGCCACCGGCGGCCAGCAAGCCGTTCTCCTCGAGCGCTCCCGACACCCGGACGACGTGTGACGCAAGAGGCGAGCCCGCGAATGCGCGGTTGAACCTGGCCTGATCGCTGCCGATGAGGCACAACAGCACGGCGTCCACCTTGGCGGCCAGCACGGCGTCGATGAGCTCGCCACCGTCCTCCTCGTAGCCGAACGGGACCAGCCGCTCGAGCTCGACGGACCCGCCGTGCGCGCGGATCAGCGGGCGCGCGGCTCGGTGCACCGCCCAGGTCCAGATGTAGTCGCTGCCGACCAATGCCCACCGGCCCAGATCGCGGTGCGCGCACAGCCACGCGATGGCGCCGGCCAGCTGGCGTGCGGGCGAGTCACCCAGCAGCACGACGCCGGGAAGACGTCGGCCACCTTCGTGTGGCGGCGTGAAGATGTACGGAGTGGCACCGGCCAGCTGGGTTTCCACTGCTCGATGGACATCGCTGGTGTGCAGGCCGACGAAGGCATCCACGAGACCGGCTGTGGCCAGGGCGCGGGCTGCCGTTGCAACCTGGTCCGGCCGCCCGCCGGCATCGGTGACCACCAGCTCGACGCGCCGTCCCAGCACACCTCCGGCACGGTTCAACTCGCCGGCCGCCAGGACCGCGGCGTCCAAGGCGGATGGTCCGGTCAGGCCAAGCGGGCCGGAGAGTGGGACGAGCAGTCCGAGGCGCAACACCGATCGGTCCGGCCCGTCGAGCATCACCTCGAGAGCGTCGCGTGAGGTCACTTCCAGTCTCATCGGCGGTAAGTATGCTCGCCGGACCCCGGTGAGTGGAGATTGCGATGAGCCCCAAGCCTGTGACGACGTCGAAGCGTGCGGGGCAGCTCGTCGATCAGCTCACGTCGACCCAGCGGGTGTTGACCCGCGGACTGGCTGCCCGCTTCGAGGACGAGGGCACCACGGTCGAGCAGTGGCGGATCCTGCGGGCCCTAACCGGCACCGGCGGGGTCCAGATGGGCGAGCTGGCGGTGGTCCTGGAGATGCCGCATCCGACCCTCACGCGTCTGGTCGACGGAATGGTCGAGTCGGCCAATCTCTACCGGACCCAGTCCAGTGAGGACCGCCGACGGGTGTCGGTGCACCTGTCCAACAGGGGCGGGAGCCTGCTCGAGCGCCTGGATGCGATCGCGGACGACCACGAGAAGTCGTTGCGTTCGTTGCACGGAGACGCTGTCGTGGACAGGCTGTCTGACGCCTTGTCGTCCTTCACAGCATCGCAGTGAAGTCCTCGTTCCAGAGTCCGAGGTGCGGCCAGCGACGCTCGACGTAAGACGTCGCCCCGGCGGCGGTCATGCCCTGCTCGCGGATGAGCCAGGCACGCAGCACGAGTCCGGTGCGCGATGCACCCCCGTGGCAGTGGACAAGCACCTGCCGCCCGTCGGTCTGCAGCGCCACGACGTCGTCGAGCACGTCATCGAGGACTCGACGCAGGTCGGTGTTGGCGTCGTCGTCGGTGAGGTATGCCCACCGCTGCACGTCGTGGCCGAACCGGCCCCCGGTGCGGCACAGCGACACCACCGCGAAGTCGAGATCGGAGCCGGCGGCCCCGGAGAGGTCCGCGGCCCAAAGCCCGTCGGCGATCTCGGTGGGTCCGAGCCCGGTCGTCCGGGGCGCCACGAAGGAATCGCGGGAGCCGCCGTCGAGCCGGGACGCCAGCTCGTGCAGCTGACCGATGTGCGTGACCGGTGTCGGGAAGCCGGGCAGCGTCCCGTGCACGGCCGAGGCCCAGCGCATCGGGATGCCGGTCACACCGAACACGGCGCCGACCAGGCCGCCGGTGACGGCCGCCACCGTGTCGGTGTCACCGCCGAGGTCGATCACCCGGCGCATGGCCTCCTCGAAGGATGCCGACTTCCGCAGCGCCCAGACTGCGGAGCCCAGCGTCGGCCACACGGCGCCGTTGCCCTCGGTCGCCTGCTCGGGCGTCCACGACGGGTCGAGCACGGTCGCCCACCGGACCCGGTGCTCGTCGGCGACCAGGGCCAGCGTC
The DNA here is from genome assembly GCA_038246575.1 of Actinomycetes bacterium. GTDB lineage: Bacteria > Actinomycetota > Actinomycetes > JACCUZ01 > JACCUZ01 > JACCUZ01. Next base: position 2,936 of record JBBRVU010000226.1, read on the forward strand.
GCCTCGATCGCCCCGAGCGCGTCGCCACCGTCGAGCGCGACGCGGACCAGCTCCTGGAAGATCGCGCAGCCCTCCCCGGCTGACGGGTCGCCGTGGGTGAGCGCGGAGATGCGCCGAGCCGCGTCCATCGTCGCGTCGCGACCGGCGCGGGCGAACCAGATCGCCGCCGGCGTCGTGCGCATCAACGAGCCGTTGCCCGCCGCTGGCGCCCCGGACCTGAAGTGCCGGGCTGCGGCCACGTCCCACGACCGGCCGGAACGCAGCACCGCAGACGTCTGGATGCCCACGTCCTTGGGCCCCGCCGCGACCCACCGGCGGAACCGGTCGAACATGTCGGCCTCGTCCAGCCCGCCGTGCTCGACGAGCGACCCGGCGACCAGCAGCGCCATCTGCGTGTCGTCGGTCCACTCGCCCGCAAGCCAGGCCCCGCCCCCGCACATCTCGGTGGCGACGCCCCGAGCGGCCGCCGGGAACCGCCGCGAGAACGCGTCTGCCGGTCCGAACTCGAACGGCGCCCCCAGGGCGTCGCCCACGACGGAACCGATCAGCGCTCCTGCGACCCGAGTCGCCCGTCCGTCGCCGCTCACGCCACACCGTCCTGGTGGTCGCGCAGGAGACTGCCACCGATGCGCTGCTGGAGGTCGATCGCCAGGTCGTCGATCTCCTTAAGCATGGCCACCAGCGCGTAGCGCAGCAGCTCGGGGACGAACGGCCAGCAGAACAACCGGTGCTCGAGCATCACGTGGCTCCCGGTGAACACTGCGCGGCCGTACCGGATTGTCTTGTTGACGTCGTTGAGCGTGTGCCCGACCCGCGGCGTCCACCGCACGTCGCAGAGCGCCGCGCTGAACAGCGTGACCGACGGCGCATCCTCGTCCACCCGTACGTAGACGACCGTGCTGGCCGCGGGCACCGGGATGTCTCCGTCGGCATCGAACTCGATGCTGATGTCGACCGCGGTCGACAGCGCCTCGGCCACCAGGTCACGCAGGTCGTCGGCGCCCTCGGGGACCGTGATGGTCAGATCGACCTTCGGCGGAGCCGGCAGCGAGATAGTCAGCCCGAACGGGAGCTCCTCCGCCGCCAGCGGGCCCTCGTCGGTGAACCCGCGGGTGACCAGGAACGCGGGGGCCGGCACGCCGTAGACCTCGCGCAGCGTCGACACCAGGCGCGCAGCGAGGTCTGCGCTGCCATCTGGTATCTCGTCCTCGCGCCAGAAGTTGTCGCTCTCCTCGGCGTCCGGCTGGATCCACCCGAGGTCGACCAGCGCCGCCTCCCGCGCCCCGTCGAGCCGGAAGCGCTCGTCGAGGTAGCGGTTGCTCGCCGCCTCCGACCGGACCGTCACCTCGTCGACGGTCAGTTGCACGTACGGCGCGGCCCCCTCCAGGCCGCCGTCCGGCCATGGCATCTCGATCACCACGGCCTCGTCCGGCGGGATCCACTCCAGCCAGGTCGCCAGCCGCTGCTCGAGCGCCACCCAGGACTGCTCGGTCTCTTGCTCCCACGCTTCTGTTGTCGTCATCTCGACCCCCCCTTGTTCGTCACCCACACTGCCAGGGGGGTTGGACACAACCCCGGCTTCGCCTGGCCGTGCCACCATGACCGCCGGCGGGACAGCGGATCGGGGGAGGGTCATGACAGTGAGGTGCCATCCGGCGGCACCGGACTTCGAGCACCACACGGAGCGCGCGGTCTGGGAGGCGCTGGTCGAGCAGCTCCCCGACGACGCGGCGCTGCTGGCCAACCTGCGCTTCGTCGACCGCAGGGGCGACCACGAAGCTGACCTGGTCGTCGCGCTTCCCGGAGCAGGCATCGCCGTGCTCGAGGTCAAGGGCGGCAGCGTGACCCATGACGGCGGCACCTGGCGGCAGAGCGGGGGCTCGCTGCAGGGCAAGGCGATCAACCCGGCCGAGCAGGCCCGGCGGGCGATGTACGCGCTGCGCGGACACCTCGACCAGGACGAGCGGTGGCGCCGGCGCCGGGTCCGGTTCGCCCACCTCGTGGTCCTTCCCACCAGCACCGTTGGCGACGACGTACATCCGACCGACTGCCCGCGCTGGATGGTCGCCGACGCGGGCCAGGTCAAGGACCTGGCGCAGATCATCCGCGACGTCCTCGTGCGTCAGGAGCAGGAGAACCCGACAGCCAGCGCCGCCGACGTCGATGACCTGCTCGAGATCCTCACCGCGCGGCCGCTGTCGCAGCGGGACGCCGTCGACTCCGCCGCCGCTCGCGAGGCGGAGTGCGAGCTGCTCACCAGTCAGCAGGCGAAGGTGCTCGACAACATCCGGGACGTCCTACGGGTCGAGGTGCGCGGGGGCGCCGGCTCCGGCAAGACCTGGCTCGCGGTCGAGCAGGCGCGCCGGCTCACTCGAGCCGGCAACCGGGTCGGGCTGATCTGCTACTCGCGCGGCCTCTCGGCGTACCTCAAACGTCGCGTCGAGCTGCTGCCGAGGAACGAGCGACCGGCGTACGTCGGGGAGTTCCACGCTCTCGGCGTGGCCTGGGGCGCGCCGAGCGGGCAGGACGACGACAGCGACTACTGGGAGCGGCGGCTGCCCGAGGAGATGGGCCGGGTGGCGCAGCACCTGCTCGACGACCAGCGCTACGACGCGTTCGTGGTCGATGAGGGGCAGGACTTCGCCGACTCGTGGTGGCCCGCGCTGATCCAGGGCCTCAAGGACCGCGAGCAGGGACGGCTGATCGTGTTCGCCGACGAGGGGCAGCGGGTGTTCGCTCGGCACGGGCGGCCGCCGGTGGAGCTGGTGCCGATCACGCTGGACGAGAACCTGCGCAACACCCAGCCGATCGCGGCGACCTTCAGCAGCCTCACGCCCGAGCAGATGCGGCTGCGCGGCGGGCACGGTGCTCCGGTGCGGTTCGTGCCGTGCGCGTCGGAGGACGCCGTCGGCGCGGCTGACGACGTGGTGGACGGGCTGCTCGCCGAGGGGTGGAAGCACGAGCACGTGGCGTTGCTGACCACCGGCTCGCGCCACCCGGTGCAGGTGGAGCAGCAGGCGCACGGGCCGACGGAGTACTGGGAGTCCTACTGGGCCGGCGACGACGTCTTCTTCGGGCACGTGCTCGGGTTCAAGGGTCTCGAGCGACCGGTGGTGGTGCTGGCGGTCAACGGCTTCGGGAAGGGCAGCGAACGAGCTCGCGAGAAGCTGTACGTCGGCCTGAGCCGGGCCCGTGACCTGCTCGTGGTCTGCGGTGACCC
>JBBRVU010000227.1:0-6107 GCA_038246575.1 Actinomycetes bacterium
CAGCCGCAAGGTCGCCGGCAAGACCGTCAGCCGCCTACTCACCCCGGAGCAGGCCGAGCAGTACCGGCAATGGATCGCCAACCGCCGCGCCTTGGACGAGATCACCGCAGCCCTCGACGAGACCTCACACCAAGCCGCCGCGCTGCTCACCGAGGCGACCCCGCCCAATCCGTAGCCTCAGCCCAGTGGGGGGCCAAATCACGCCCGAGAAGTGCGGAACGTCGGCTTGATCGCTTCTGGTCCTTCGATGTGCAGGGCGCCGCAACGGTCGCAGACGTCGCCGACGTAAGGGCCGGGCAGGGCGAAACTCGCGTACCGGAGCCGCCAACTGTGCGGGCATGACTCCGGATCCGGCCAATCGAGGCCGGGAGGCATTCGCCACAGACGCATAGCCATATCCCTCGAGCCAAAGGTGGAGCGGTAGCACGATGAGTGCGCCCGCCTGCTCACCGCAAGTATGGCCGTCACGCTGGCGCGTTGAGAAGGGGCACTGGGCTGTCCCAGCCGCTGGTGTCGGTGCTGGTCAACAACCTCGACGAGTCCGTTGCCGCGTCTATGACCCGACCGCAGGAGCAGTCAACTGCACTGGCGCGGTCTGCTCGAGGGGGTGGCGCGGTTGCTACAGGTGCCAGTTGACCGCGTCCAGGCTGCCGGCGCGCACGTCGAGCTCGTAGGGGCGCTCGTCGTCGTCAGCGAAGACGGCGGTGAAGCCGGCCGCGTGCAGGATGTGCAGGGCGGCCGTGGTCATCGCGTGGGCGACTTCGCCGTGGAACTTGATCGCCAGGTGGGTGTAGTCGTGGCGCAGCACCGCGTCCTTGGCCTGCCGACCCACCGTCCCGCCGGGCGCCCACATGACGAAGACGCCGCCGGCGAGGTCGGCGCCGGCGTCGACCTCGACGTAGTAGCCGCGGTCCCGGTCGGTGTCCGGGTGGGCCAGGTCGGCGGGGCAGCCGGCAGCCCGCAGCGCGGCGACCACGGAGGCGGCCAGGGCGTCCCGCTCGGCGATCTCGTCGTCGGTGGCGTAGGCCCAGCCGGGCGTGCGCAGCGACTGCTCATTGGTCGCGGTGCCGTTCACGTCCAGCTCGGTCATGCCTCAACCGTAGTGATGCGGACGCCGGCCGGCGCGCCGGTGTGGTCGGGATGACCTGCCGGGTGCGGATGGCCGTGGAGTGCCCACCCGAGGGCGTTGATCTTGCCGCGATCTGGCGGCGACAAGGGCTATGTGCCCGAGCCGCACGGGGCGACTCTCTGCTGCCGCTGCCGGCCTGGACCGATCTCTTGCCAGGTTCCACGCCAGCCACGACGATGGGTACCCCCGGGCGTACTGCACGGGCTCACCGGACGCCCACTGCCCGGACGTCAGGACACCACATCTAGCCATGGAGGCGTCGATGGCAACGAGTCCCTCGACGCCGGACCAGGCTTCCTTGGAGGCCTTGCGGCTGCGACGTGCTGAGCTGCGCCAGTCGATGAGCGTGCTGGAGCATGCGATGGCCGAGCCAGCACCGATTGGTCATGCTCGCTGGGCCGGGCGCGTCCATGTGGCGCTGGTTGAGTTGTCGGCTGACGTTCGCGTGCATGTCGAGGTCACGCAAGGGGAGGCGGGGTTGCACTCCGACGTGCTCGCAGCAGCGCCACGTCTGTCCGGTGCGGTCGCCCGCCTCGCCCGAGAACACGGGCAGATCAGCGACCTCGTCGATGATCTGCTCGCCCGAACGTCCGGGCCGGAGCCGAGCGTGGATCAGATCAGACGTCTTGGCACGACGCTTCTGGGTTTGTTGGTCCGTCACAGGCAACGAGGCTCCGACCTGCTCTACGAGGCCTACGAGTTCGACGTCGGCGGAGAGACCTGACCACCGGCACCACGCCACGGGTGCCACCACGAATCGTGACAAGCCGATGTGCGTTCGCCGCGCACCTGCGCTACATCCGAGGGGATCTCACTCGTTTGCGTTGAGCCAGAACGGGCCAGACCGGGCGTAGCTCATGCCGCGATCCAGGAGAACGCACGTTGAGGCCGACTGTTCCGGGCGGTCGCCTTGTGCCGCGATGTGCGCACTGGTGTCTGCGCAATGTAGTCGCATCCTGGTGGGAGTTGATTAGCGAAGCGACCCGCTGTTGGATGCGTGGCGGCTTCGTCCCGTTGCCATGAGCGCAAGGGGCCAGACCCCGCGCTGGTCGAGGTCTGGTCCCTGCTAGGCCGCCGTGCACGAGCCCGGCGTGTCTCAGTCGCAGGACGTGTCGCCGTACCAGGCGCAGAGCTCTCGCTCGAGCCGCTCGGCCCAGGCCCACATGTCGGTGACGGACTCGCTGCCGCGCTCGCTCTGCCGATGCAGGACGTAGGCGGCCGCTGTGAACGGTGTGGGCCCGGTGCCGCTGGGGGTGCTGGCCGAGGCTGTGGGTGCCACGGCCGCGCCGGTGACAAGCACCAAGGACAGCGCCACGCTGCGACGGGTGATGTGGTGGGTGTGGGTGCTGCGGATCATGATCTTCCTTTCCTTGACTGCCCGTTTCGGGCCGTTGTCTCCCGGCGCGCCGCCGGGAGGTGTGTTGGGTCGGGGGTGCCGGCGGGTGGGTCGTCGGTCAGAGCGCGGCGACGGTGTCGCGGGTGGTGGCTCGGTGGCGCAGCCGGTGACCGAGCACCACGAGGCCGATGCCGAGCGCGACGATGACGCTGTTGAGGACCAGGTACGAGACGAACTGCGTGGTCCGCATGGCTGACCAGTCACGCCCTCGGGTGCCGAATGCGTGGTCGTCGCCGTCGACCCACTGCATGAGCAGGAAGGCGGTCTGGAACGTGAACAGGTAGCTGTCGACCAGGACGTAGCTGATGACGGCCGTGCGTCGTGAGCGGACCAGGAGGCCGAGCGGGAACCCGATCAGGATGGTGAGGACGATGTTCATGCGGGCCTCCAGGTGCGGGTCGGATGCGGACATCTCGAGGTTCGCTGTGCCGGCCTGCCCGGGGCATCGGCGCAGTCGCTGAATCGGCACCCGGGTTCGGAGTAGGTGCTGGCACCGATGCCGCGGGTGCTGTCCCGTGCGAGCATGCTGGGGTGAAGGCCGCGCAGGCTCGGGCGCTGACCCTCGGCGCCACCGTCGCCTGGGCCATCCCGGTGGGGCTGGCCGGGTACGTGGCCGCGCTCGGCATCCACGGAAATGGGTGGGGCCAGTTCGCCGGCTTCCTGCCGGAGCTGCTCACGCCGGGGGTGTGCGTGGTTGCCGGGTGGTTGGTCGTCCGCCGTGTCCCCACCAGCCCGACAGGACCCGCACTGGCCTGGACCGGGGGCTGCATGTCGCTGGCCTTCGCTCTCGACGTCTTCACCCTGTCTGGGCTGTACGACGCCGTGCCAGGGGAGCGATCGGTTGCGGCCGCCGTGCCCGGCCTGTGGACCCTGGACCTGCTGGGCCTGCTGGTGCTGCTGCTCGTCTTCCCCGACGGGCTGCGACCGGGCCGGGTCTGGCGGCTGGTGGTCCCGGTATACGGCGTGGCAACGATCGTGCTCGTCGTCGCGCTGTGGGGCTCGCGCAAGGCAGGCGACCGGATGGAGGGAGGGCCCACCAGCGGCCCCCGTGTCGTACTGCTGGGAATCGGGCTGGTGCTGGTGGCGACCTGCTTGGTGGCCGCCGTCGTGTCGCTGGTCCTTCGCTACCGCTCGGGTGATGAGGTGCTGCGACTTCGAGTTCGATGGCTGATGCTCGCCGGGGCGGCAATCGTGGCGCTGTTGGCGGCGGGCTGGGTCCTTGCGATCGGCTTCGACACCAGCCTGGATCTCGCCTACGGCCCCGCCCTGATCGGCATCGTCATCCTGGTGCCGGCCGCGGTGGCGGTCGCGATCATCCACCACGACCTCTTCGACGTGGATCGCCTGCTGAGCCAGTCGGCGGCGTGGACGGTCACCGTGGTGACGTCCGCGGTCGTCTTCGGGCTGGTCGTGCTGGGGGTGAGCGAGGTGTTCTCGCGGTCGTCGGGTCTTGACCTGACTGCGGCAGCGTTCGTGACCGCTCTGGTGCTCCTACCGCTGCACCGCCACGTGAGCGCCGCCGTGGCGCGTCTGGTCGACCGAGACCGCTTCGTGGCGGTGGCCGAAGTGGAACGGTTCGCGGCGGACGTCCGCGCCGGCCGGCGGGCGCCGGAGGAGATCGAGGCCGTGCTGCGCTGCGCGCACGCCGATCCGGGACTGCGGCTCTTCCTCGCCGAGGGAGACGGCTGGGTCGATCTCTCGGGCCAGACCTACCCGGACCCGGACGGCGTGACCCTGACCTTCGGTGGCGACGCAATCGCACGGATCTGGAGCGCCAGGGATTCCGCCCGCGCCCGCCGCCGTTTGGTGGAGCTGTCCCGGGCTGCCGCGGTCCCCGTGGAGGTGTGCCGCCTCAGGCTCGGTTTGCTGGCCGGCAGGGCACGCCTCATCGAGGCCACCGTCGCCGAGCGGCGCCGGCTCGAGCGTGACCTGCACGACGGCGCCCAGCAGCGGCTCATCGCGACGGGGATGCGGCTACGACGACTTCAAGGTGGGCTCGACGCCGCCCGCTCTGCCGAGATTGACGTCGCAGTGGCCGAGTTGGAAGGCACCGTCGCAGAGCTGCGTGCCCTGGCCCACGGCGTGCGGCCCAGCCGTCTCGATGACGGTCTTGTGCCCGCGCTGCAGGCGATGCGGTCCTCTACCCCGATTCCGCTGGACCTCGACGTGGGACCGCTGCCCGACCTCGGCGAGGTACAGCTGCTCAGCGCCTACCTGGTCGTCACCGAAGCCGTCACCAACTCGCTCAAGCACGCCCGGGCGACCCACGTTGGTGTCCGTGTTACCGACCGCAACGGGCGGCTGTTCGTCGAGGTCAACGACGACGGGGTCGGAGGTGCCCCGGTCGTCACCGCGCTGACCGCGCTAAGGGATCGGGTGGAGTCGGTCGGCGGCACGGTGACGATCTCCTCGCCATCAGGTGGTGGGACGACGGTGGAGGCGGTGCTCTGATGCGGGTCGTCGTCGGCGAGGACTCAATGCTCTTCCGGGAGGGGCTGGTGCGACTGCTCGCGGACGCCGGGCACGATGTGGTCGCTGCGGTCGGTGACGCGGCCGCGATGGAGGAGGCGGCGGAGAAGCTGCGGCCCGACCTGCTCATCGCTGACATCCGGATGCCGCCCGAGCTCGAGTCGGACGGCGCCCGCGCGGCCGCGAGGATCAGGCACACAAGCCCCGAGGTTGGAATCCTTTTGCTGTCGCAGCACATCGAGCTACATGACTGCCTGGATATGGTCGGGACACCCGGTTTCGGTTACCTCCTCAAGGACCGCGTCCTGCACCTGGCGGAGTTCGACGACGCGTTGCGGCGCGTAGCCGACGGCGGTAGCGCGATCGATCCAGAGATCATCCGTTCGCTGGTGACGGCGCGCCAGTCCTCAGCGCTGGAGGTCCTCAGCCCACGCGAGGTCGAGGTGCTCGCCCTGGTGGCAGAGGGCCACTCGAACGCCTCCATCGCCAGGCGTCTGTTCCTGTCCGAGCGCACCGTGATGGCGCACATGCGCTCGGTATTCACCAAGCTCGGGCTCGTCGAGGACGGCGCCACCCACCGCCGGGTGCTCGCGGTGGTCACCTTCCTCGACGCGCAGCCGGAGGTCCCGACAGCAGAGCGCCGGTAGACCATCCGGGCTACGCCCGTTCGAGTGGTCGGATCGGAGTCCCGGCCATAACTTCCCGAAGACGTAGCGGAGTGCCGAGCAATGGCACTTCACGTTCTCCAACCATCGGCACTGCCCGCGTCGCGGCGCTAAGACGCACCTTCGAGGCAGTTGGCGTTCGCGCGGATCGCGGTCACGTCAGGCTGGCGCACCCCGACGGGCTCAATCGGCGTCGGGGCGGACCATGATCAAGGTCATCTATGGGGTCGGTTCTCGCGGACGCGCCGTTCGATGCGACCCGCCGCGGTCCTCTCCCGCAGCAGGCGAAGATCGACGTCAGTCGGCCTGGTACTTCAACGAAATGCTCAACTTCGTTCTGAAGACCACTTCTTCACCAGTCAGGTCAAGGTCTTGCTCGACCACTTCTGCGACACGCAGATCGCGGAGAGTCTCTTTCGCGGTGTTCACGGCCTGCACCGCGGCGTCC
>JBBRVU010000228.1:0-6082 GCA_038246575.1 Actinomycetes bacterium
GGGCACCCGCTGGATCACCGGCGCGAACGAGCCGGGCCGGCACGTCTTCGACCTGGTCGCCGGCCGGGACTTCACCGGTGACGGCAGCATCGAGGCGGCCTCGGTCTTCGAGGGCGACCCGTGCCCCAACGACGACGGCGGCACGCTGAACGCTGCCCGTGGGATCGAGATGGGTCACATCTTCGCGCTCGGCCGCAAGTTCGCCGACGCGCTCGACCTCAAGGTGCTCGACGCCAACGGCAAGCAGGTCGTGGTGACGATGGGGTCCTACGGCATCGGTCCGTCCCGAGCCGTGGCCGCCATCGCCGAGGCGACGCTCGACGACATCGGTCTGTGCTGGCCGCGTGCGGTCGCGCCGGCGGACGTGCACCTGGTCGCCACCGGCAAGGACGACGCGGTGTTCGAGGCTGCGCAATCCCTTGCCGACGACCTGGTCGCGCAAGGGCTCGACGTGCTCTACGACGACCGGCGCGGGGTCTCGCCCGGCGTGAAGTTCAAGGATGCGGAGCTGCTCGGCATGCCGACGGTCGTCGTGGTCGGCAAAGGGCTCGCCGACGGCACGATCGAGGTGCGCGACCGGCGCTCGGGGGAACGAGAGGACCTGCCGGTGGCCGAGGCTGGCGCGTACGTGCTCGCCGCCGTCCGGTCGTGACCGCGGTCGATGCGGTCGTCTTCGACTGGGGAGGGACCCTCACGCCGTGGCACACGATCGACCTGCGCGAGCAGTGGCGCTGCTACGCCGAGGTCTATGACCGTGAGCGAGCCGACGAGCTGTCGGCCCGGATCCTCGCGGCCGAGGACGACGCGTGGCGGGCCGGGCGCGAGCACCAGCGATCGGCATCCCTCGACGAGATGCTCCGCGGTGTCGACGTCGACCTGACGAGTCACCGGCACGTCGACGCCCTCGCCGCCTACCACGCCTTCTGGGAGCCGCACACCTTCACCGACCCCGACGTCCCCGACCTGTTGGCCGGGCTGCGTGACCGCGGGATCCGGGTGGGCGTGCTGTCCAACACCCTGTGGACCAGGGAGCACCACGAGCGCGTATTCCGTCGGGACGGGGTCCTCGACCTCATCGACGGGGCCGTCTACTCCAGCGAGATCGCCTGGACCAAGCCGCACCCGGAGGCGTTCCGCGCCGCACTGGCGGCCGTCGGCGTCGACGACCCGGCCCGTGCCGTCTTCGTGGGCGATCGCCCGTACGACGACATCCACGGGGCCAAGGAGGTCGGCATGCGCGCCGTGCTGGTGCCGCACAGTGCGATCCCGGAGTCGCAGAAGGGGCACGTCGAGGGCGACCCGGACGCCGTGGTCGACCGGCTCGGCGACCTGCTGGCCGTGGTCGACGGCTGGCGCGGCTGAGCCCGTGCCGGACCTCTCGACGGTCCTGCTGCTCTGCCTCGCTGCGGGCTTCGCCGGCTGGGTGGACGCCGTCAGCGGGGGAGGGGGGCTCATCCAGCTGCCGGCGTTGCTGATCGCCTTGCCCGGCGGGTCGCCGGCCGCGATCCTGGCGACGAACAAGCTGTCGAGCATCTGCGGGACGACAGCCGCTGCCGCGACCTATCACCGCCGGGTCCGGCCGGACCTGCGCACGGCCCTGCCGATGGCCGGCTTCGCGCTGGTCGGAGCCGCGCTGGGTGCGCTGTGCGCGTCGTTCATCCCGCGATCCGTGTTCACCCCCGTCGTGCTCGTGCTCCTGGTCGCAGTGGGGATCTTCACGGCCGTACGGCCCGACTTCGGCCAGGGCCAGGCACTGCGCTGGGCCGACCAGCGCCACCACGTCGCGGCCGGTGTGGGGGGTGCCGCGATCGGCTTCTACGACGGCATCTTCGGCCCCGGCACGGGTGCCTTCCTCGTGGTCCTGCTGGTGGCCTTGCTGGGCTACTCGCTGATCCAGGCGTCGGCGAAGGCGCGGATCGTCAATCTTGCGACCAACCTCGGGGCCCTGCTCGTCTTCATCCCGCAGGGCGCACCGATGTGGCGGCTCGGCCTGGCGATGGGAGCGTTCAACGTCGCGGGAGGGTGGCTGGGCGCTCACACAGCCATCTCCCGGGGCAACCGGTTCGTCCGCGTCGTGTTCCTCGTCGTCGTCGCGGCACTGGTGGTGCGGCTGACGTACGACGTGGTGGCGGGCTGATGCGAGCAGCGCCTGCGGACCTACGGGTGAGGGACCAGGATCTGTTGACAGCCGCCAACTAAAGCGGTTTATTAGCCCGCATGCCGCGGAAGCCCACGATTATGGACGTTGCGCGCGTTGCGGGTGTCTCCAAGGGGGCCGTTTCCTTCGCGCTCAACGGCCGTCCGGGCGTCGCGCCCGCGACCCGGGACCGGATCCTCGCCGCGGCCGACGAGCTGGGCTGGACGCCGAGCCACCGGGCGCGCGCGCTCGCGGCCTCCCGAGCGCTGGCGGTCGGCCTGGTGATCGCCCGTTCGCCGGAGACGCTCGGCTCGGACCCGTTCTTCCCGGGGTTCATCGCCGGGGTCGAGTCGACACTGTCACCGCTGGGCCAGTCGCTGCTGCTGCAGGTGGTGCCCGATCGGGAGCGTGAGCGGGCCGGCTACGAGAGGTTGGCTGCCGAGGGCCGCGTCGACGGCGTCTTCCTCACCGACCTGCGGGTCGACGACCGGAGGCCGGCGCTGCTCGTCGAGATCGGCCTGCCGGCGGTCTGGATCGGACCCGACTGCGCGGGCAGCACCCTTCCCTGCGTCGCCGTGGACGACCGCCCGGGCATCGCTGCCGCCGTCGCTCACCTCGTCGAGCTGGGCCACCGGCGCATCGCCCACGTCGCCGGCCCGGCCGAGTTCGTCCACGGGGTGTCGCGGCGTGAGGCCTGGGCCGAGGCGCTGCGAGCCGCCGGACTTCCCGAGGGCCCTTGCGTGCTGTCCGACTTCTCCGCCCAGGGCGGCGCCGACGCCACCAAGTCTCTGCTCGACCTTCCGGACCTGCCTTCGGCCATCGTCTACGCCAACGACCTGATGGCGATCGCGGGGATGGCGGCCGCTGCCGCTCGGGGGATCGACGTCCCCGGCGACCTCTCGATCACCGGGTACGACGACACCGAGGTCACCGCCCACCTTCAGCCGGCGCTGACCACGGTGCGCACTGACGCCTTCGCCTGGGGTCGCGCCGCCGCCGAACAGCTCGTCGCTGTCATCGAGGGCCGCGACGCAACCGACCCCGGCCTCCCCCCTCCGCACCTCGTGATCCGCGCCTCCACCGCACCAGTCCGCACCGCCCTGTCGACGCACCGCCTTGAAACGGAGAACCGATGAACCGCACCGCTAGCGCAGCCGTCCTACTTGCCCTGGCTCTGGGCGCCACCGCCTGCGGGGGCGGCGACAGCGGCGGCGCGTCGTCTGACGACCTCGCCGTCAAGGGTCCGATCAAGATCTGGCTGTCGAACAACCCCGAGGAGCTCGCCTGGGGCAAGGAGATGGTGGCGGCCTGGAACGCCAAGAACCCCAAGGAGAAGGTCACCGCGCAGGAGATCCCGGCCGGCAAGAGTTCCGAGGAGGTCATCGGGGCTGCCATCACCGCGGGCAACGCGCCGTGCCTGGTGTTCAACACCTCAGCCGCCGCGGTCCCGCAGTTTCAGAAGCAGGGTGGGCTGGTGGCTCTCGACGACTTCCCGGGCGGTGCGAAGTACGTCGAGTCGCGTAGCGGTGACAGCGCCCAGCAGTACCAGTCGCCGGACGGCAAGTATTACCAGATGCCGTGGAAGCAGAACCCAGTGATGATCTTCTTCAACAAGGACCTGCTGAAGAAGGCCGGCGTCAGCCCCGACAGCCCGCCGCTGTCGACCTACGACGACTTCCTCGCGACAAGCGACAAGATCGTGAGCAGTGGGGCCGCGCAGGCCGCGATCTGGCCCGCGCCGACGAGCGAGTTCTTCCAGTCGTGGTTCGACTTCTACCCGCTGTACGCCGCCGAGTCGGGCGGCAAGCAGCTGGTCGAGGACGGCAAGGCAACGTTCGACGACGCGGCAGGCACGGCCGTCGCGAACTTCTGGGCCACGATGTACGCGGAGGGTTACGCGCCGAAGGAGAAGTACCAGGCCGACTCGTTCGCGGACGGCAAGGCGGCGATGGCGATCGTCGGCCCGTGGGCGATCGCTGTCTACGGCGACAAGATCAACTGGGGCGTCGCCCCCGTCCCGACCTCTGACGGCAAGGCAGCCGACCAGGTCTACAGCTTCTCCGACGCGAAGAACGTCGGTCTCTACTCGGCCTGCAAGGCCAAGGGGACCGCCTGGGACGTGCTGAAGTTCGCCACCAGCAAGGCCCAGGACGGCTCGTTGCTCGACAAGACTGGTCAGATGCCGATCCGGGCCGACCTGGCCGCCGCGTACCCCGACTACTTCTCGGCGCACGAGGAGTACAAGACCTTCGCGGACCAGGCCGCACGCACCGTCGAGGTGCCGAACGTCCGCGGCTCGATCGAGATCTGGCAGACGTTCCGCGACAGCTACAGCAGCAGTGTCATCTTCGCGAAGCAGCCGGTCGAGGCAGCACTCAAGACGGCCGCGGGCGAGATCGACAAGCTCGCCGGGCAGTCCTGAGCCGGCACCGGCCATGACCACGGCAACCGCTCCTGCTCCGGCCCCGGCTCCGCGCCGGGCGCCGGAGCGCCGGAGCCTTCTCTCGCGCGTGCTCGGACGCCAGCCGCTCGGCATCGCGTTCGCGGCGCCGTACGCCGTCTTCCTGGCGGCGGTGTTCGCCTACCCGCTCGGCCTCGCAATCTGGATCAGCTTCCACGACTACTTCTTCGCCGCGCCGGGCGCGACCGTCGCGCGGCCGTTCGTGGGGTTCGACAACTACACGGCCGTGCTCAGCGACCCGGACGTCCGCCAGTCGTTCAAGAACGTCGCCGTCTTCCTCCTCATCAACGTCCCGTTGACCGTCATGCTCGCCCTGCTGCTCGCCACCGCCCTCAACTCGGCGGTGCACGGCCGTACCCTCCTGCGCGTCGCCTACTACGTGCCGTACGTGAGTGCGAGCGTCGCGGTGGTTGCTGTCTGGCTGTTCCTGTTCAGCAACAACGGGTTGATCAACCACCTCCTCGGCGGTCTCGCTCCCACCCCGAGCTGGCTGGTCAACAGCGGCCTGGCGATGCCGCTGATCGCGATCTTCGTCACCTGGAAGCAGCTCGGCTTCTTCATCCTGCTCTACCTCGCGGCGCTGCAAGGCGTGCCGAAGGAGCTCTACGAGTCGGCGTCGGTCGACGGCGCCACCAAGTGGCAGCAACTGCGCAACGTGACCGTGCCCGGGGTGCGACCTGCCACCACGCTGGTCGTCATCCTCGCCACCATCACCGGCGCCAACCTGTTCACCGAGCCGTACTTGCTCACCAATGGTGGCGGCCCCGACGGTGCCTCGTCGTCACCCGTGCTCGTTATGTACCAGAAGGGCATCGAGCAGGGGAACCCCGACGTTGCCGCGGCGATCGGCGTCCTGCTGGTCATCGGTGTCCTCGTCATCTCCCTCATCAACCGCAAGCTCCTGGAGAGGGACTGACATGACGCAGGCACCAGCGCACGTCGCTCCCGAGCCGATCGCCCACGAGGACAACCCAGTGACCCGGGGGAACGAGCCGCGCCGCGGCCCGCTGCTCCCGACGGTGGGCCGCTACGCCGTGCTCGTGCTCGGCGCGATCGTCTTCCTGTTCCCCTTCTACTACATGCTCGTCGGCTCGTTCCAGGCCAAGTCCGACTCGTCGCTCGCCGGCGCCTTCCCGATCGGCGGCTGGACGCTCAACAACTACAGCGAGATCAACGCGCGCGTCGACCTGATCGGCTCGCTGGTCAACTCCGGCATCTTCACCGGTGGGGTGATCCTCGGCACTCTCGTGCTCGGTGTCCTCGCGGGCTACGCCTTGGCTCGGCTGCACTTCCGTGGCCGAGGCACGCTCTTCGCCGCCATGCTGCTCGTCCAGCTGGTGCCTTTCCAGCTGCTCATCATCCCGCTCTACGTGATGATCGTCCGCAGCTACGGACTGGCCGACAGCTACCTCGGCATGATCCTTCCGTTCGCCATCAACTCGACCGCCGTCTTCATCTTCCGGCAGTTCTTCCTCGGACTGCCC
>JBBRVU010000229.1:0-6063 GCA_038246575.1 Actinomycetes bacterium
CCGAGCGACTGAGCCCGATGCTACGATTCCTAAGCACCAGCGCAGAGGGGTGGCCGCCAGACGTGGCGGTCGATCACGATAAACATCTCGCCGAGGCGTACAAAGCACCGCGGAAGAAAGGCCGATGACGAAGGCGTTTCTCGACACATCAGGGTGGTTTGCGGCGCTGAACCCTCGCGAAGCGCAGCACGCGAAAGCGCGAGCGAAATACCGCGATTGGATAGACGGAGGCGTGGCGCTTGTGACGACCAACCTTGTGGTCGCCGAGATGCAGATCCTTTTGATGCGGTTCCGCGGCGCGGCCGACTGCTGGCAGATGCGGTGGTGCGCGACCTGCTGGACTGAACCCGGCGGCGGCTACTTCACCAGCCGGATGTTCACC
This sequence comes from Actinomycetes bacterium, assembly GCA_038246575.1. GTDB lineage: Bacteria > Actinomycetota > Actinomycetes > JACCUZ01 > JACCUZ01 > JACCUZ01. Next base: position 383 of record JBBRVU010000229.1, read on the forward strand.
GGGTAGCGGTAGTCCTCGCCGTTGTTGGCCTTGACGCCGGCCATGATCGTGAGCACCAGCCAGGCGATGCCGACCACGATGAGCATGATGATGCCGATCAGGACCAGGACCAGGATCCCGGAGACGATCGCTGCGATGTAGGTGGTGATCTGGAAGTTCAGCGACTCGACCGACTGGCGCCGGACGAACTGGGACTTCGGGCCCTGCACCAGCAGCACGACCAGCGGGCCGAGGAAGGACAGGCCCACGATGGCCGCGAGAATCGCGCTGATGTGCGCGAGCATCCCCCAGGTCCGCTCGTCCTGCGGGCTGAGCGCGCTGGTGGAGCCGTAGCCGCCGGGTGGCGGGGGCGGCGGGGGCTGCTCGGACATGGTGATCTCCTTCGAGTCAGGGGTCTGGCCAGGCTAGGGGCAACCGGTCACGAAATCGATGATCTCCTCGACACGGCCGAGCAGGCTCGGCTCCAGGTCGGCGTACGTCGTCACGGCGCCGAGGATGCGCCGCCACCCGGCAGCGGTGTCCGTCGGCCAGCCCAGACCGGCACAGATCCCCTCTTTCCAGGGCAGTCCCCGAGGAACCACCGGCCAGGCCGAGATGCCGAGCGCGGACGGTCGGACTGCCTGCCAGACGTCGACGTAGGGGTGACCGAGCACCAGCACGTGCGGCGACGACACGGTGGCCGCGATCCGCGACTCCTTGCTCCCCGGGACGAGGTGGTCGACCAGCACGCCGAGGCGACGCCCGGGGGCGGGCGCGAAGGCCCGCACCTCACCCGCGAGGTCGTCGATGCCGCCGAGGTGCTCGACGACGACTCCTTCGGCCCGGAGGTCGTCGCCCCAGACCTTCTCGACCAGCTCGGCGTCGTGGCGTCCCTCGACGTAGATCCGGCTGGCCTTGGCGACCTTGGCCCGCGCCCTGGTGGGCGCCGCGCGGGAGCCCGAGGCCGTCCGCCCTGCTTGCGGCGGTGACGCAGCCGGCCGCGGCCGGACGAGCTCGACCGGGGTGCCCTCGAGCAGGAAGCCCGGCCCCGCCGGGAAGACCCGGTGCTTGCCGTGGCGGTCCTCGAGGGTGACCGTGATCCCGCCGGCGGTCTTCTCGCAGCGCACCACGGCCCCGCAGAAGCCGGTCTCCGCGTCCTCGACCACGAGGTCCGAGGTGGCGGCCACCTGACGCAGCGGGGTGACCCGCCGGGCGCTGCGGGCCAGGACGTCCCCGGCGTACCGGTCGATAGGGGTGCTCACGGGCCTCAGCCAACCGCCGGGCGGGCCGCTGCGCCACCGGACGCGCCGACGGACGCCGACGCAAGCCGACGGAAACGTGACCCCGTCGTACACTTGGCACTCGCACTGATCGAGTGCCAGCCTGTCCCCGCGTGAGTCCGGCCTGGGTCAGCCTGGCCGATCGGGTCCAGCCGTCGTCGAGGGAGGTGCCGTGCTCGAGGACCGCAAGCTCGAGGTGCTGCGCGCCATCGTCGAGGACTACGTCGCGACCCAGGAGCCGGTCGGCTCGAAGGCACTGGTGGAGCGGCACGACCTCGGCGTCTCGTCGGCCACCATCCGCAACGACATGGCCGCCCTGGAGGACGAGGGATACATCGCCCAGCCGCACACCAGCGCCGGGCGCATCCCGACCGACAAGGGCTACCGGCTCTTCGTCGACCGGCTCAGCACCGTCAAGCCGCTGTCCCCGCCGGAGAAGCGCGCGATCCAGGCCTTCCTGGACGGTGCGCTCGACCTCGACGACATCGTGACTCGCACCGTCCGGCTGCTCGCCCAGCTCACCAGTCAGGTGGCAGTGGTGCAGTACCCGTCGCTGTCGCGCTCGAGCGTGCGACACGTCGAGCTGGTCCCCATGTCGGCGACCCGCCTGCTCGTGGTGCTGATCACCACGACCGGGCGGGTCGAACAGCGCGTCGTCGAGGCCCCGGCCGACGTGTCCGACACGCTGCTCGCCGAGCTGCGCGCACAGCTCAACGCCACGACGGCTGGGGTGCGGCTGCCGGAGGCGGCCGGCAAGCTCGCCGACCTGCCCGAGCGGTTCCCGGGCGAGGATCGGCCGGTGGTGAGCGCTGTCCTCTCGGCGCTGCTCGAGAGCCTGGTCGAGCAGCACGAGGAGCGGGTCGTGCTGGCAGGGACGGCGAACCTTGCCCGGGTCGGGCACGACTTCCCCCACACCATCCGTCCGGTGCTCGAAGCGCTCGAGGAGCAGATGGTGTTGCTGCGACTCGTCGACGAGGCGACCGACCCGAGCATGCTCACCGTGCGGATCGGGTCGGAGAACCCGCACGAGGGGCTGGCGAGCACGTCGGTCGTGACGGTCGGCTATGGACTGGAAGGTCAGGCACTGGGCGGGCTCGGGGTCCTCGGACCGACCCGCATGGACTACCCCGGGGCGATGGGAGCGGTGCGCGCAGTGGCGCGGTACGTCGGGCGAATCGTGGGGGACGGCTGAGGTGGCCAACCAGGACACGGATTACTACGAGCTGCTCGGCATCGGCCGGGAGGCCACGCCGGAGGAGATCAAGAAGGCCTACCGCCGGCTCGCCCGGAAGCTGCACCCCGACGTCAACGCCGGGGAGGAGGAGCGGTTCAAGGAGGTCAGCAAGGCCTACGAGGTGCTCAGCGACCCCCGCAAGCGCGAGCTGTACGACCTCGGCGGGGACCCCTTCTCGACCGGCGGCGGCTTCGGCTCCGGCTTCGGGTTCTCCGACATCATGGACGCCTTCTTCGGGGCCGGCGGCTCGGCTCGCGGGCCGCGCTCGCGGCAGCGCCGGGGACAGGACGCGCTGATCCGGGTGGAGGTCGACCTCGCCGACGCGACGTTCGGCGCGACCCGCGAGCTGCAGGTCGACACGGCGGTGACCTGCCCGACCTGTCAGGGCGGTGGCGCCGCAGCCGGCACCTCGCCGCGTACCTGCGAGGTCTGCCAGGGCCGGGGCGAGGTGCAGCAGGTGACCCGCAGCTTCCTCGGCCAGGTGATGACGGCGCGACCGTGCGCCGCGTGCCAGGGCTTCGGGTCGGTGATCCCGAACCCGTGCCCGGACTGCGGTGGTGACGGTCGGGTCCTCACCCGGCGGCCGCTGAAGGTCCGCATCCCGGCCGGCGTCGACACCGGCACCCGGATCCAGCTGGCCGGCGAGGGCGAGTCAGGCCCCGGCGGCGGTCCCCCCGGTGACCTCTTCGTCGAGATCGTCGAGCGGCCGCACCCGACGTTCAAGCGCCAGGGCGACGACCTGCACTGCACTGTCGCGGTGCCGATGACAGCCGCCGCGCTGGGAGTCACCGTGACGCTGGAGAGCCTGGACGGGCCCAAGCCCGTCGAGCTGCGGCCCGGCGTCCAGTCCGGGCAGAGCATCACGCTGGCCGACCTCGGCGTGACCCACCTGCGCCGCACCGGTCGCGGCGACCTCATCGTGCACGTCGAGGTGGAGACGCCGACCCGGCTCGACCACGAGCAGGAGGAGCTGCTGACCCGCCTCGCGGCACTCCGCGGCGAGGACGGCCCCGATGTCGGGCATGTCACCGGCCAGAACCACGGCTTCTTCGGCCGCCTCCGCGACGCCTTCAACCAAGGCCGCTGACCCGGCCACCCAGCTTCCCCCCTGAAAGAATTCTAAGTCGATCATGCAGCGATGGGGATCTTGGGCGTTCCCGCAGGTCAGCCGCCCGCGCTTACCAGTCGATCATGCAGGAATGGGGATCTTGTACGCCGCTGCGCGCGTGACGGCCGGGCGCCCCGTCCGCGATCATGGCGGCATGGACACCCGGTGAGCGCCCCGTTCTTCGTGGTCGCCACCAGCGCTCTGGTTACCGGGACCGTAGTCCTCGACGGTGCCGAGGGCCGTCATGCGGCCACGGTCACCCGGCTCGGCCCCGGCGAGGCGGTGGTGCTCACCGACGGCATGGGGCGTCGCGCCGCCGGCATGGTCGCCGGCGTCGGGAAGGACCAGGTGGAGGTGGTCGTCGCGACCGTCGTCGACGTGCCGGTTCCGTCGCCACTTCTCGTGGTCGTGCAGGCCCTGCCCAAGGGCGACCGCGGCGAGCTCGCCGTCGAGATGATGACCGAGGTCGGCGTTGACACCGTCGTGCCCTGGACCGCATCGCGGTGCGTCACCCGGTGGCGCGAGGCGCGTGGCGACAAGGCGCTGGCCCGATGGCGTACGTCGGCCCGAGCGGCCGGCAAGCAGTCCCGGCGCGCCCGGTTCCCGGAGGTGACCGGTCCGGCGAGCACCGCCGAGGTGTGCGCGTTGCTGTCCGACGCGGCGACCGGTGTCGTCCTGCACGAAGAGGCAACCAAGCCTATGGCCGGCTTGAGGCTCCCCGGCGAAGGGGACATCGTGCTCGTGGTCGGCCCCGAGGGCGGGATCAGCGCGGAGGAGCTGGCGGCCTTCGACGAGGCGGGTGCCACCGCGTACCGGCTGGGAGATGGCGTGCTGCGCACGTCGACGGCGGGCACCGTCGCTGCCGCGGTGCTGCTGTCCCGCAGCCGCTGGCTCTGAACACCCGCGACGTGAGGCACGGACTATTGGACCGTGAACGTCTTGGTGTCGACGTGGATCGGAGAGCCGTCCTTCGCCGACGACTCGAACGCGCGGATCTCGTAGCTGCCGGGCTCGAGGTCGACGCTGTCGCTGAACTCCGCAAACTCGCCGTTGCTGCCACCGGAGGTGAAGCCCTCGGCGACCTTGGCCCCGGCGGCGCCGTCCTTGCGGACCTCCCAGCTGATGGTTCCCTCGAACGCGGTTCCGTAGCCGGCGATTGAGACGGGGGACGACACGGCCCTGCCCTGCGTCGGGGTGAGCAGCCAGATCAGCCCCTGCACGTCGACCATCGGCGCACGCGTCACCGGCTCGGAGAGATCGATACGCCGGGTCGACGGCGTCTCTCCAGCGACGAGCAGCCGCACCTTCGTCACGTTCTTGTCGTTGGCGGTCACGGTGTAGACCAGCTGCTGAACGGCGACCTTCTCTGCCCTGGCGCCCAGGGCGGGGAACACTGCGAGATCCACGGTCGCCGTGTCGCCCTCGATCGCGAAGCTCCGTTGCGAGTTGTTCGACCACAGCGACGAGTACTCGGGATCGGTCGGCGCCTCCGTGAACATCGCCGACAGGGCCGCTGTCGCTGGGTCCATGCCCGGGTTCGGGCGCTGCTCGCGATAGAGGCGCAGACCGTCGCCGTCGTTCATGACGTAGTAGACGTAGACGTCACCCTCGACAGGCACCGGCGTGGCACTCGTGTCGTCCGGTGTCGGCGTCTCGCTGGAAGACGCCGCCGAGGTCGCCGGGCTGCTGCTGGTCTGCCCCGCCACGACCGTCCCTCCGTTGTCTCCGTCCGCGAGCAGTGCGAAGCCACCGCCGACGACCAACCCGAGCACGACCGCCGCCGCGACCGCTAGAGCCGCGGGATGACGCCACCATGGCCGCGAGCTGTCGATCGCGGCGCGGATGTTGCTCAGTCCGTCGTCTGAGGGGTTGACCATGTCGGCCTCCGAGTGCAGGGCAGCGCGAAGTCGCGCCGCCAGTGGGTCGTCGTCCATGGGTGGGTGAGTCATCGGCCCGCCTCCAGCTGGGTTCGCAACGCGGACATCCCCCGGGATGCGTGGCTCTTCACCGCGCCGCGACTGATCCCGAGGGTGTCGGCGATGTCGGCCTCGGACAGGTCGCAGTAGTAGCGCAGCACCAG
>JBBRVU010000230.1:0-6060 GCA_038246575.1 Actinomycetes bacterium
CCGCTGGGCCTGCAACAAACGCTTCCGTCGTGCGATCACCATCTACGCCGACAACAGCCGCCATGCCAGCCCCTGGGCCGCGAAGATCTACAACGACGCCCGCGCTGCCGGGAAAGACCACCCGCACGCCGTCCGCGTCCTTGCGCTGCTGGCAAGACAAGGTCCCCTACGACCCCGCTCTTCACGGCAACGCTAACAAGATCAAGAACGCCCCACTGGCGGCATGAGGTTGACATAGGGAGTGTCATGACGTGCCAGTCGCCCCGGGCCACCCCCGCCGCCTGCACGTGGACCAGCACCTCGTCGGCGGCGATCTCGGGGCGGTCGACGTCCCGGAGTTGGAGGACCTCCGTCGAGCCGTATCTGTCCCGAACGATCGCCTTCATCGGACTCTCTTCTCGATGGGGTGCCGGTCCAACCGGCGTCGGTGCCCGTCCTGACGGTGGTCGACAGCCGTGCCCATGTGGGTGACGCCGTCGAGAAGTCGGTGCAGGCCCCACAAGTACTGCTCGGTGGAGATGTAGCCGGCCCTGGTGACGGCCGCCGCAGCGGCTCTGGGGAAGTCGTCAGCAGGCGTACCGGCGAAGGCGCGATGTCGGGCCTCGATCCGTTCCGCCTCCGGCGGCAAGGGGCCGGGTTCGTCCGCATCGGTGACCGCCAGGGCGACCGACCCGATCACGTAGACCACCAGCAGGTAGGACGTGCGAGCCGCGTCGGCGGGATCCAGACCGGCCTCGGCCAGGAGCTCGAAGGAGCCGCTCGTGCAGGGCCAGCGCCTGTGGACCGTTCAGCCGCCCACCGATCATCAGCGGAACCGCACCCGGGTGGGCCGTCAGCCGTTGCCGCAGCTCCAGGGCCAGGGCCTTTGGCCCGCGCCTGGACCCGCGTCATCTGGGACTCCAATCGGTTCTGTCGGCGGATCAGCACGTCTGCCGCTGACGAAGGTGAACACCGTGCCGTTCTTCGCCACCGCGTCGAGCGCTTCGGGTCACGACGAAGACCGGGCCGTGGAGGACGTCTTCGTCCGCCCAGGGTTCAGCTGGTGCGACCCACGTGGATGACGCGCACCTCGTCGGCGCTGATCCTGTACAGGACGCGGTACCGGCCGGCCCGCAGTCGCCGCAGCAGCGGGCTGCCGAACTCGGTGCTCCCGTCCGGTCGCGGATCGTCCACGAGACCGTCGACCGCGTCGAACAGCCGGTTCAAGCCCTCGGGGTCGTCGGCCAGATAGCGCGACGCAGCCAAGGTGGCGGTCTCGTCCCAGACGATGCTCACCGGACGGGAAGACCGAGGCGGTGGCGCACCTCCTCGTGCGTAACCAACACGAGCGAACCGGCGGCCTCACGGGCGTGGTGATTCGCCAGCGCCAAAGCGTCCTCGAGGTCGTCGAGCTCCTGCGCACTGACCAGCACGGCGACAGGTCGCCCGTCCTCAGTGAGAGTGACTCGCTCCCCGGCCGCCGAGGCACGCCTCGCCAATGCGCCAAGACGAGTTTGCGCCTCACCGATAGACACCTCAGCCATACCGCGAAGATACTCCGGCCAGCTGCCCGCCAGGCGTGCTGCGGCCGCCCGACTGGCTGCGCCGACCTTTGCCGCCCGCCCCCGAACGGCGCCGCCGGTGCCGGCGACCACCCTCGCCGAGCTGCTCGGCGAGCCGGGCAGATCCCACCGGGCCAGCACCGTCGTAACGCGGCACGGCACGCCGACTTGTACGCCGGCTACACCCTGGCCTGCCCACGGTGAGGGGTGAGCGCGTGTGGAGCCCCGGCGGGTTCCGGGCGCGGACAGGTGGCGTTGCCGGTGGCCCTCGCAGCGGTCACGTCCTCGCCGCCACAGGGTGTGCGGCGCCGAGGAGGCCGCACACCGACGCGCGGTCGCCGGCCTGGCCCGTCGGCACGACCCCGACGCGGGCACGTTGCGGAACCTCGCGCAGGTCCCGAGCCGGCCGCACCGCCGAAGGCGCAGCGGACGTCCTGATCCTCAAGCCGATGGTGGCGGCGCCGGCGGCACCGGGCGGCCTGCGCGGCGCCGAGGGCTTGGCCGGCACGGCTTCCGTCGACGAACAGGGCCGTGCGGCAGCCCGACCTACCCACGTCGAACACCAGCACCCTGGTCACGGCAGACACTTCAAAGACGTGGTCGACGCCAGCAGCCGCACTATCGGCCCCGACACCTTCAAGGACGGGGACCCAGCGCGGGACCGTGCAGGACTCAACTACCGTGCCGCCGTGCACAGCGGCGACGTCGAGGAGCTGATCGACCGGTACCGCGGTGGCGAGACGGTCGCAGAGCTAGCCCGCGCGGCTGACCTCTCGGAGGCGGTTGTTGCCCGGCGGCTCCGCAAGGCCGGGGTGACGATGCGCCGTCCCGGCCGCCGCCGGGCGCCGGTGCCGGACGAGTTGCTGCTGGCCCGGTACGCCACGGGGTTAACCCTGGAAGAGATCGCCGGCGAGGTCGGCCTGAGCTCGCGCACGGTGAGCCGACGGCTGAAGGCCACCGGTGTGCAGGTGCGCTACCGGCGCAACCGTCCCGCCCACGGCCCGGCCTACCCGGTGCAGGAATGGGTGGCCCGCTACCGGGACGGCGAATCGGTCACCGCCATCGCCGCCTTAAGCCGGGTCGGCTGCAGCACCGTGTACCGGCACCTGGCCCGCGCTGGAATGCCGCTGCGTCGCCACCGGGAAACGGAACGGTTGGTCGCCCGTTACGCCGACGGCCTAACCCTCACCGACCTCGCCGCCGAGTCTGCCCTGGATCGACGGACCGTCGCCCGGCGGCTGCGCGCCGCCGATGTGCACGTGCGGTACCGCCGCACCCGGCCCGCTCCCGGACCGGACCGTTCGACCCAGGAGCAGGCAGCTCCGGGCCGGGCCGAGGCCAGCGTGGCCGCCGCTGCCGCGCACGCGCGCCTCGGCCACGACACCGAAGCCAGCCTGAGCCGGCCGGAGGCCGCCACGCGCGCCGGCCGACCGTCGCCAGCAGGCCCGGCGTCTGAAGCCGGTGGATCGGGCTGCCGGTCGGACTGCCTTTGACGGTCACGGCCCGGGATGAGGGGAGTAGGCGATGGCGGTCAAGCAGACGACGGCGGCGCGGACGCGGCTGGATCGGTACGAGCGGCGCACCGCCGGCGGGCTTACCGCGCTGGCCGTGGCGTTCCTCGTGGTCTACGCCGTTCCAGTGATCTGGCCGGGCATCCCGGCGTTGGCCGCGACGGCACTGACCTGGGTCAGTGTGGCCATCTGGGCCGCCTTCGTCGCCGACCTCGTCGTCCGCGTCGTCCTCGCCGAGCGCAAGTGGCGGTTTCTGGCCAACCACCCGGTGGACGTCCTGGTGGTGGTGGTCCCGGCGCTGCGCCCGCTGCGGGTGCTGCGCGTATTCACCGCAAGCCAGGCGCTGCTGACCCGCGGCCGCGGCCTGGTCCGCTCCGGACAGGCGATCGTCGGCGCCGCGCTGCTGCTGGTCATGCTCGGCGCGCTCGCCGTGCTCGACGCCGAACGCGGCCAGCCGGGCGCGAACATCACCGGACTCGGGGACGCCCTGTGGTGGTCGTTGAGCACCGTGACCACCGTCGGCTACGGCGACCACGTTCCCGTCACCGCCACCGGCCGGCTCGTCGCAGCTGCGCTCATGGTCGTCGGTATCTCCCTGCTCGGCATAGTGACCGCCACCATGGCGTCCTGGTTTCTCGCCGCCGAGAGGGAGGAGGCGACGCAGCTGCGCCAGGTCAGCGAGCAGCTCGCTGACCTTCACGCGAAGATCGACCGATTGACCGCCGCCGCGGCATCGCAACACCGCCCCGGCCCTGCAAGCCGTGACGCATAACTGGCTCTTCCGAGATGAGGGTGTAACGCCGCTCTGGGAGTCCGTCGGCGCGTCGGTCCCCGGGTAGAGGTCGAGGTCTTCCGAGGATGGGAGTTCTCACACCGCCCACATGGAAGACCTCGACGTGCCTGACGCTACCTGTGATGCGGGCTTCGGCTGCCCTGACCTGACCACGTTCTGCCGGCTCGATGAGTTGGGTCTTGAAGCCGTCGGGCAGCGGCTCGAGCCCGACCGAGCGGTGCTCGCATGTCGGGTCGTTGGGCCGGACCAGTGGTGCCACCGCTGCGGCTGCGGAGGCGTCCCGCGCGACACCGTGGTCCGGCGGCTGGCGCACGAGCCGTTGGGCTGGCGCCCGACCACGCTGGAGGTGAGGATCCGTCGTTACCGGTGCATCGGGTGTGGGCACGTGTGGCGCCAAGACACCAGCCCGGCGGCCGAGCCGCGGGCCAAGCTGTCGCGGCGCGGGCTGCGGTGGGCACTGGAGGCGATCGTGGTCCAGCATCTGACCGTCGCCCGGGTCGCCGAGGGACTCGCGGTCGCGTGGGACACCGCCAACGACGCCGTCCTTGCCGAGGGCAAGCGGGTCCTGATCGAGGACGAGCACAGGTTTGACGGGGTCACCGCGATCGGGGTCGACGAGCACGTGGGAGGCACACCCGCCGTGGCGACAAGTACGTCACCGTGATCATCGACCTCACCGCAGTGCGTGCCGGCACCGGCCCGGCGCGGCTGTTGGACATGGTCGAGGGCCGCTCCAAGCAGGCGTTCAAGACCTGGCTCGCCGAACGCGACGAAGCCTGGCGCGACGCCGTCGAGGTGGTCGCGATGGACGGGTTCACCGGATTCAAGACCGCTACTGCCGAGGAACTGCCCGACGCGGTCGCGGTAATGGATCCCTTTTATGGGGACCTCGTGGTTATGCCGAGGTCGGGTCCGTCGGGCCTGGTGGCAGGGGTGCCGGCGGTGCGGAGGTCGGCATAATCAGAGGCTCTGGAGGAAGGCGAGGAGCTTGTCGTGGGTGGCGACGTAGCGTCCGGGCTGGGTGCCCGTGGGTGCGGTCCTGTCCATCGCTCTCTGTTTGATCTTCATGTCGGCGTGAAGGTAGATGCGGGTGGTGTCGACGCTCTCGTGGCCGAGCCAGAGGGCGATGACCGTGCTGTCGATGCCGGCCGCAAGCAGTCGCATTGCCGCTGAATGCCGCAGGACGTGCGGCGTGATCCGTTTGCCGACCAGGGTGGGGCAGGTGGTGTTGGCGGCGGCGGCGTGCTCGGTGAGGCGGGCCGCGACGGCGTCGCGGCTCATGCGGGTCCCGGTCCGGGTGGGGAACACGATGCCGGTGCCCGCCGGCAGGCCGGCGGTGTAGGCGCGCAGGACCGCGACGGTCTGGGCGTCGAGCGGCGTGACACGGTTCTTGCGGCCCTTCCCGCGGCAGACGACGTGGGCTGCGGCACCCAGGTGCAGGTCCTCGAGCCTGAGCGCGGTCAGCTCGGACACCCGTAGGCCGGCGGTGACCGCCACCTGCAGCAGGGCGTGATCGCGTCGTCCGGCCCGGGTGGTCTGGTCCGGGGCTGCGAGCAGGGCTGTGACCTCGGGTGGGGTGAGGTAGGTCAGGTCGGTGCGGTGATGGCGCTTGGCCGGGATGGCCATGACCTGACCGATCGTGGCGGCGTGTTCGGGGTGCCGGTAGGCGGCGTAGCCGAAGAAGGCGTGGATGGCGGCCAGCCGGGCGTTGCGGGTGGAGACGGCGTTGCCGCGCACGACCTCCAAGTGGGTGAGGAACCCGCTGACCTGCTCGGCGGTCACGACGGCCAGGTCCAGGTTCTGCGGCGGGGTGCCGGTAGCGTCGGCGAGGTAGGTCAGCAGCAGCCGCCAGGTGTCACGGTAGGCGGTCACGGTGTGTGGGCTGGCCCCGAACTGGCTGGCCATCCGCTCGGTGAAGAACGCTTGCAGGGTAGGCGCCAGCAACGTCACGACGGCTCGCCCTCCCGCCGCCCGGTAAGGGTGTCCAGACGCTGTGTGGCGGCCGCGAGGAGTTCGGCCGTCCCGGTCAGGTACCAGTAGGTGTCACCTGGGTCGGCGTGCCCGAGCCAGGTGGCTAAGAACGTGTTGGGAAAGCACTCGGCGAGCCTCCGTGACTGTTGTGACTGAGGTGGCCAGTGTGGCGGTATGGCGTCCACTTCCCCGCGCCCCTATCCCTCCGATCTGACCGATGAGCAGTGGGCGTTGATCGCGCCGA
>JBBRVU010000231.1:0-5936 GCA_038246575.1 Actinomycetes bacterium
ACCGAACAAGTTCAGACGCGCATTAGCGTGGGACATCAGGGACCTCCGGGACGAGAAGCGATTTCAGATACCGCCACTCCTGCCGGAGGTCCCTCCTTCGATCAAGCCGACGCGCCGAGTGTCAACAACGTCCCTGGTCGTCACAGCTAGCGCGACCGGACCCGAGCGACCGGACCCGGATCTGCTCAGAGCTTGCCGTCGCGGATCCGGCCGAGCCAGGCCTCCGCGTCGCGGTAGAGGGTGTCCTTGGTCCGGGCGTCGCTCGCGGCAGCTTCGACGTGCGGGCCCTCGTCGGCGCGAGGGTAGGACCCGAGGAAGCGCACGTCCGGGCAGACCCGGCGCAGCCCGGTCAGGGCCTCCCCCACCCGGGCGTCGTCGACGTGGCCCTCGCAGTCGATGGAGAAGCAGTACCGCCCCAGCCGCTCGCCGGTCGGCCGGGACTCGATGCGGGTGAGGTTCACCCCACGTACCGAGAACTCGGTGAGGATCTCGAGCAGCGCACCGGCGTGGTCGTCGGCGATGAAGGCGACCATCATCGACTTGTCGTGCCCGGTCGACAGCGGCGGCTGGCCCGGCCGGCTCACCAGGACGAACCGGGTCACAGCGTCCGGGGAGTCCTCGACGTCGGTCGCAAGCACTTCCAGCCGGTAGCGCTCGGCGGCCAGCGGTGCGGCGATCGCGGCGTCGTGGCTGCCGCTGCCGTCGGCGAGGGTCTTGGCCGCGTCCGCGGTCGAGAGCGCAGGGACCACTGTGGCGTCGGGCAGGACGGTGGACAGCCAGCGCCGGCACTGGGCATGCGCGTGCGGGTGGGTGGCGATCCGGCGCACGGCATGCAGCCCGGTGCCGGGACGCACCATCAACGCGAACGTGACCGGCAGCAGCACCTCGCGGGTCACCATCAGCGCGTCGCCGGCGGCCAGCTCGTCCAGCGTGGTGGACACCGATCCCTCGACGGAGTTCTCGATGGGAACCAGGGCGTGGTCGGCCTCGCCCTGCCGGACCGCCTCGAGGGCCGCGGCGACCGACGGCTGCGGCTGCAGGTCGGCCTTGGCCGCCGCCGGAAGCGTGCGCAGCGCGGCCTCGGCGAATGTCCCGGCCGGACCGAGGTAGGCGTAACGGGCGGGCGGCACACCAGGCATGCGCCCGACCCTAGCCCCGCCCGCTTCCCCGCCGTCGACCACAACCGCGAATCTGGGAGGCACGCGGCAGGCTGGACGGCCACGTGACGAAGGGCTGCTGCTCGGGTCAGCTGCCGCGGGCCGCGTCGATGGCCTGCTGCTCCTCCGGCGACAGGGCGTGCTCGCTGCGCAGCCCGGCGAGTGCCTTGGCGTACGTCCTGGTCTCGGACCGGCCGTTGATCGAGGAGAGCACCAGGCCGTTGCCGTCGTCGTCGAAGAGGGCGGCCGAGAACGACAGCCGTCCGCCCATCTCGGCGAACGCGTCGTAGCGCACGACGGAGACGTGCCGCAGAGCGCCGGGATCGGTGTCACCGCCGGGCGCCGACCGCGGGACGACCGCTTGCCGGCGCAGTGCCTTGCCCAGCGCCCGCAGTCGACCGAACACGACGAGCAGCAGGAGCAGGCTCAGCCCGGCCACGACCGCAGCCGCCACGGCCACCACCTCGAGGGTGTCGCGGTCGAGGCGGAGGTCGGTGAGCACGGCGGCACGCTACCGGTACGAGCGCGGCACTAGCCTCGCCCCGTGGACCGTGTCGAGCTCGAGTCGCTGCTTCGCGACGTGGCCGCTGGCACGGTGGCGGCCGAGGACGCGGCCGACCAGCTGGCCGACGGACCGTTGGCCGGGGTCGCCGACCTCGGCTTCGCCAGGGTCGACACCCATCGCGCAGTACGCACCGGCGACCCCGAGGTGGTCTTCGGGGCCGGCAAGACTCCCGACCAGACGGTCGCGATCCTGCGCGAGCTCGCAGGCCAGCCCGGCGACCGCCCGGCAGTCGCGACCCGGCTCCCCGCAGCAAGTCTGCAGGCGGTGCGCGAGGTGTTCCCCACGGCGCACATCGACGACGTCGCCGCCGCGGCGGCTGTCGGGAGTCTGCCGACCGAACGCGGCACGGTCTGCATCGTCTCCGCCGGCACGTCCGACGCGGCGGTCGCCGCCGAGGCAGCCTTTGTGGCCCGGGCCTTCGGCTCGGCCGTCGACCGCATCGACGACGTCGGCGTCGCGGGCCTGCACCGGCTGATGGCCGTGCGCAGTCGCCTGGACGCCGCAGACTGCCTGGTGGTCGTGGCCGGGATGGAAGGCGCTCTGCCGAGCGTCGTCGGCGGTCTCGTCGGCGTGCCGGTGGTCGCGGTGCCGACGTCGGTGGGCTACGGCGCGTCGTACGGCGGGCTGGCCGCGTTGCTCGCGATGCTCAACTCGTGCGCACCAGGCGTGGTCGTGTGCAACATCGACAACGGGTTCGGCGCCGGAGTCTTCGCGGCCCGCGTCGCTCGGCGGGCGGCGACCCGCGAGGTCACGCCGTGATGCTGGCCTGGTTCGATGCGCAGGCCGGTGCGAGCGGCGACATGATGCTCGGCGCGCTGGTCGATGCAGGAGCGCCCCTGGCCGTGGTGCAGGAGGCAGTCGACGCCCTCGGCGTCGAGCCGATCGCGATCAGCTCACGTCCGGTCACGCGGGCCGGGCTCAGCGCGCTCAAGGTCGACGTCGAGGTCCCCGACAGCGACGTCCGCCGCACCTGGGCCGACATCCGGTCGCTGCTCGAGTCGGCCGACCTCGCCGACCCCGTGCGCTCCCGTGCCCTGGACGTCTTCGCCCGGCTGGCCCGCGCCGAGGCCGGCGCCCACCGCGTACCTCTTGACGACGTGCACTTCCACGAGGTCGGTGCGCTGGACTCGCTGGCCGATGTCGTCGGGTCGTGCGCGGCGCTGCACGCGCTGGACGTGACCAGCGCGGGCTGCTCGTCGGTTGCCCTGGGCAGCGGGTCGGTGGGGGCGAGCCACGGTGTGCTGCCCGTTCCGGCCCCGGCGGTGCTGGCTCTCTTCGCCGAGACCGGCGCGACCGTGCAGGGTGGCCCGTCGGACACCGAAGCCTGCACGCCCACCGGCGCAGCGTTGCTGGCCGCCACGGTCACGGCGTGGGGTCCGCTGCCCCCGATGCGCGTGACGTCGACCGGACACGGCGCCGGCGGTCGCGACAGCAGCGGCGACGGGCGCGCCCCCAACGTGTTGCGCGTCGTCCTCGGCGAACCGGTCGACGACGTGACCGCGGGCGGCGACCTCGTCATCGAGGCGAACGTCGACGACCTGGACCCCCGGCTGTGGCCCGGTGTGCTCGCCGCGCTGCTGGCGGCCGGGGCCTCCGATGCATGGCTCACCCCGATCCTGATGAAGAAGGGCCGCCCCGCGCACACCCTGTCGGTGCTGACCGACGCCGGGCACGCCGCCGCCGCGCGCCGGATCGTGTTCACCGAGACGTCGAGCATCGGGCTCCGCGAGCACCAGGTCGGCAAGCGCGCCCTGGCCCGCGAGTTCGCCGTCGTCTCGGTCGGCGGTGCGCAGGTACGGGTCAAGGTCGCTCGCCTCGACGGCACCGTGGTCAATGTCGCACCGGAGTACGAGGACGTGGTGGCCGCAGCTGCCGTTCTTGCGCGCCCGGTCAAGGCGGTGCTGGCCGCCGCCGTGGCCGCAGCGCACGAGCTCACGGCCGGCTGAGCCGACCACCATGGACCTGGCCGTCATCGCGACGACGTTCGCGCTGATCCTGCCGGTGGAGCTGCCGGACAAGACGTTCGTCGCCTCGCTGGTGCTCGCGACGCGCTATCGCGCTCCCCTGGTGTGGGTCGGCATCTCCATCGCCTTCGCCGTGCAGTCGCTGGTCGCGGTCACCGCAGGCGGCCTGCTGTCGCTGCTGCCGACCGAGGTCGTCGCTGGCGCTGCAGCCGTGCTGTTCCTCGTCGGCGCGGTGGTGCTGTGGCGAGGGGCCGCACGAGCAGACGCGGAGGAGAAGGCGTCCGAGCAGGAGTTCGCCGACCGCGCGCCCGCGGACGTGCACGGCGCCCGCGTCGTCGCGACAAGCTTCGGCGTGCTGTTCCTCGCCGAGTGGGGCGACCTCTCGCAGCTGCTGACCGCGGGGCTGGCGGCTCGCTACGGCGACCCGGTCAGCGTCTTCATCGGCGCGTGGGTCGCGCTGGTGGTCGTCGGCGGCCTGGCTGTCCTGGTCGGCCGCGCTCTCCTGCGCGTCGTCCGGCTGGGCACGATCCGACGGGTCGGCGCCACCGTGTGCCTGATCCTCGCCGTCATCACGACGTACGACGTGGTCCGACTGTTGACCGGCTGAGACCTACAGCGTCGAGCGGTCGGTCATCGTGAACCGCAGCTTGGCCATCATGTTCTCGACCTCGGGGTTGATGCCACTGCCATCGAACAGCTCGTGCGCCCGAGCCGCGATCCCCTCCGGCGTCCACCGGGTGTCGCTGTTCTGGATGACCGACACCGAAGTGAACGGCTGATAGAGCTCGACCGCGTCACCTTGCACGCCGAACACCTTGCCGCTGATCGAGCCCGCCGCGTCGCTGCACAGATAGGCAACCAGCGGGGCCACGTTGTCGGGGTGCCAGAAGTCGAACTCGTCCTTCTGGGCGGACATGTCGCTGATGCTGCCATAGGCGCCTTCGGTCATCCGGGTGCGTGCCGCCGGGGCAATCGCGTTGCAACGCACACCGTGTCGAGCCATCTCCATCGCGACGATCGTCGAGAACGCGGCGATGCCGGCCTTCGCGGTGCCGTAGTTGGCCTGACCGAAGTTGCCGAGCAGTCCCGAGCTGGACGCAGTGCAGACGATGCGGCCTCCGGTGCCCGCTTCCTTCCAGTGCGCGCACGCGTAGTGGGTGGGGAGGAAGTGGCCGCGCAGGTGGACCTTGATGACCGAGTCCCACTCGTCGGCGCTCATCTTTGCCACGGTCCGGTCACGGAGGATGCCCGCGTTGTTGACCAGCGCGTCGAGCCGTCCCCACGTCGTGAGCGCGGTCTCGATGAGGCCGCGGGCACTGTCCTCCTGCGAGCAGTCACCGGCATCCAGGACGGCCTCGCCACCGGCGGCGGTGATCTCGTCGACCACCGTCTGCCCCGCGTCCCCGTCGAGCTCGTTGACCACGACCCGGGCACCCTCGCGCGCCAGCTCGATGGCTTCACCCCGCCCGATGCCGCGACCCGCACCGGTGACGATGGCGACTGTTCCGTCCATAAGACCCATGGCGGTGACCCTACGCAGGGGGCGCGCCTGTCGCGGACGGACCCCGCCCTGCCGACCCAGACGGCGGGTCGTACACCCCCGTGGCCGCTCTCAACAAGATGCGGACGAGCTCGAGCTGAGCACCCCGCCCGTGGATCTTGGTGGGTGTGAGCCCGCTGGATGGGTACCGCCGCGTCACGGGTACCTCCGCGCAGCTGTACCCCAGCCGAGCGGCACGGATCGGCAGGTAGGCCAGCAGCTCGTACGAATCGAAGACGTCTCGGAACGGTGCGACGCGCGGATCGGTCAGCAGGGCACGCGAGTGGCCGCGAAACCCGTTCGTCGTGTCGGTGAACCGCTTCCGGGCGGCGAGTGACGTGATTGGCGCGTGCAGCATCTTGATCGCCAAGAGCCGTTCTCGCGGCGTGTTCTCAGCCACGCCGCCAGCGACGAACCTCGATCCCTGGACGTAGCCGACCCCCGAATCGAGAGCCTCGACGAAACGCTGGACCCCCTCGGGGTCGTCCTTGCCGTTGCCGTCCATGGTGATTACGCCGTCATATCCCTCGGTGATCGCGTAAGCCATTGCCATGCGCAGCTGGGCGCTGAGCCGTCCACGGTCCTGCTTGACCAGGAGGGTGCGCACTCCCAGCGAGCGGAGACGGTCAGTGTCGGTCGACCCGTCCGCACTGCCGCCGTCGGCCACCACGATCATGGCGCGCTCGATGGCGTGTGAGAGATCGCGGATG
>JBBRVU010000232.1:0-5921 GCA_038246575.1 Actinomycetes bacterium
CAGTCATCGGCCGCACCGGTCGCTCAATCAGCGCCCGCCCGGGGGCCACGAACTCGCACTCCGTGTCGCTCCTGCAGAGGACGTCCCGGTCACCCGCAAGGAGATACTCGGTGGATTGATCAACGAATACCGGCGCGCGGACTGACCTTCATCCGCCTGCGGCCGACCTTCTTGAGCCCCACACGGTCTGCGCCTGGGTGCGCTAGATGACGGCGCCCCGCGGGGGTGGCGGCGCCCTCGAAGGTCAGGTGCACCGCCCGGTGCTCGACAGCCTCGATGTCGTGCGCAGCGGCGTCCAGCACGGCGTCGGCCATCGCGTGCAGAGCCCGCGCGGCAGCCACCTTGTCGCCGATCTCGGGGACAGTGACATCCGTCGGGCAGCGGCGGGCATGTCCGAGGCCCTCGGGGTGGGCGGGGAGTCTGCGTGCAGCACCGCCCGCGCCGACGTGTCGTCCTCGTCGATGAGAATCTCCACGTGCCACGTCTTGATAGGCATGTCTCGCCTCCTTGTCCTTGGCCGCACGATCCGCGGCGGGGGACGCGCTCGCCAGAGGGGGAGGTCCCGACTTCGAGGAGCATGTCGCCGACCGCCGCGCGGGGGGCTAGGCCTCTGTCGGAGTGTGAGCGCTGGACGACCGTGAGAGTTGATCTCGATGTCAACCCCCAGTCACCGGATGCCCGGGCCTCAGTGGTCTTCGTCCCTCCTTGAGCGGTCCGCGGCGCTGGGACTTAGGTCACTGCCTCGGAGGGCGCACGACCCTGCCTTCCCGGTGTGCGGAGCGCTGTCCTGAAGGGACCACAACCCAGGAGGGCACCATGAGCTCGCAGCCGCGCACCATCGTTGTCGGCATCGACGGGATGAACGGTGGCGATGCCGCGCTGGCGTGGGCCACAGAGCTCGCCGCGCGCCGTCGCGCGCCGCTGAGGCTGGTCCGTGCGATCGACCTGTCCATGTACGACGTGCGCCTCGGCCTCTCCCAGGACGTGCGGCTGCGCGACCAGGGGCATGACGCCGCTGCCCGTCACCTCGATCGAGCACTCGGCTCGGTTCGCGCTGCCCATCCCGAGATCGATGTGACCAGCCTCGTTGTGGGGGACGACCCGACGGCGCAACTCCTCGAGGAGTCCGAGGACGCCGACGTGATAGTGCTCGGATCGCGCGGGGCCGGTGCGTCCGGCGAGATCGTGGCCGGGTCGACGGCGATGCAGGTGTCCGCGCAGGCGCACTGCACCGTCGTCACCGTGCCACCCGGGTACCGCTCCAGCGAGTCCCGTCACCGTGTCGTCGTGGGCGTCGACGGCTCGGCCGTATCCGAGGCGGCCATCGAGTACGCGCTCCGGGAGGCGTCCGAGACCGGGCAGCCGCTGGTCGCGGTGCACGCCTGGGTGGACCCTGCCACCCGCGGCACCGGTCTCGGTCTTCCCCTCGTCCACAACCCGGTCGCGGTCACCGAGCAGCAGGACGTGGCGCTAGCGGAATCGCTGGCCGGCTGGTCCGAGAAGTACCCGGACGTGCCGGTCGAACGGCGTACCGTTGCTGACCTCCCGGTGCGGGCGCTCACCGACATCTCCCGCGACGCCCGGCTACTCGTGGTCGGATGCCGGGGCCGCGGAGCTGTACGCAGCCTGCTGCTCGGCTCGGTCAGCCACGGCGTCCTGCACCGCGCCACCTGCCCCGTCGCCGTCGTCCACCCGCACAACTGAACCTCGGGCGGACGCCCGCGAGTGCCCCCACGCGTCACTCGCGGCCGCGGCAGCTTCCCTCCCCGCCGCGGCGAGACGGCTCACGACGCCCCGGCGAACCTCAGCTCGGCGAGCGTGGTCTCGGCCCACCCGACAGGTGTCAGCCCGGGATCGTTCATCAGTCGCAGCCCCAGCGGAACGAGGAGCCGCGGCATCCCGGACGAGCAGCGATTCCGTCACGGCCAGGCCCGGTACGCGTCACGCGGTCTCGGCCGCCTTGGCGAGCGTCCGCCCGGGCTGCGCCTGCAGCCCCGCCCCAGCCGGCGCGCCCGGCGCCGGCCCAAACCGCACCTTCATCAGCGGCCACACCCACGTGTGGACCACGTGCAGCGACGGGACCTTCGCCCCGGCCGGTCCCAGCTGGTCCCGCCCTCGGCCCCTGCCGCGGATTCGCGGCTGGCCGCAAATGGTGCTGCGGCTCAGGTAGGCGCCCTCGGGGCCGGACACGCCGCGCCGATTTCTCGACCAGTGTCCGACCTGGACTGCGACCCGTCGGGTCCCGCCGGTCACAACTCCCGCAGGACAGGTGACGGGCCGGGGGTCGCCCGCTCGAGCCGTACCTTCACGTCGACGGCGACGGCACCGTTCTCGCTCACCTGTACCGGGTTGAGGTCCAGCTCGGCAATCTCCGGCACGTTCTCCACCAGGCGGCCCACGCGTAGCAGCAGCTCCTCGAGGGCAGCCACGTCACAGGGTGGGGCACCGCGATACCCACGCAGCAGCGGGACGCAGCGCAGGTCGCCAACCATGGCGGCCGCGTCCACCCCGGTCACGGGCAGAACGCGGAATGTCCGGTCGTCGAGGACCTCCGACCACACCCCGCCCATGCCGAGCACCAGGAGGGGCCCGAATATGGGCTCCTGCACCGCCCCGACCAGCAGTTCCACGCGGCCGGGAACCGTGGGCTGAACCAGCACCGGGTGATCGGGATGAGCGGCCGCGATGTGCGCGTACGCCGCCCGAACCGAGGCGTGCGAGCCGACGTCCACGGCGACCCCACCGACGTCGGACTTGTGTACGACGGTCGGGTCCGCCGTCTTCAGCGCAACCGGGTAGCCGAGACTGGTTGCTGCGCGCGCTGCGCCGGTCGCCGACGTCACCACCCGCAGCGGCACCACCGGCACCCCGTACGCGACGAGAAGGTCACGACCCGCTTCCGCCGACAGCCACCCGCGGTCCCGGTCCCGCCCAAGGAACTCGTCGACGATGCGCCGCGCCGCGTCGGGCCGGATGCCCGGCAGGTCAGGGACGGTGCCTCGGGTGGAGCGACGCCATCGGCCGTACCGCACCGCATGCCCGAGCGCGCGCACCGCCGACTCGGGGAAGGAGAACACCGGGACCTGTCGCCCGTGGGAGCCCCCGAGCAGGGTTGGCCCGCCCGGGCAGACCGAGGACCACGACGACTGTGGGCAACTGGCTGCCGGTGACAGCGGCCAGCAGGCCGTCGGGCGCGTTCGCCCGCGTCGCCGCGACCACCGCAACCAGTGCATCGACCTCACCGCTCACGCTCGGAGGTCCAGTGACCGGCGCAGCTCGTCCGGTGTCGCGCCCGCGCCCAGGTCGATCGCGGCCCGCAGAAGGGTTGTGGTCTCGCTTGGGCCGAACAACACGTCCGGGCTGGCCTGGCGAGAAAAGGCGGTGCTGCTCATGGGCGTCCTCTCCCGTTGTTGTCGGGCTGCCGCGCCGCTGTTCGTGTGTAGTCAGGGGAGCCTGCGCCCCTGTTCGTGCGGCGCGTGAGCCCAAGGAGCATCTTGCGCATCATCGGAGAGTCGCCGAACTCACACAGCAGGGCCGTGAGCACCGTCGCAGGCAGTGACGTGTAGTGCTGGCGAAGTCGGGTGACCTGACGCGTTCTCTGTCTGGCAGGGCTGGTCTGCTGGTGGACTGCCGGCGCGAGCGGTTCCCGGGGCTACGGGGCCGCGGCCCCGCCTCGTTTCCCCGATGTCGGTGGCCATCACAACCTCCTGGTTGGCCGGCGACTCTCCCGCTGCCTTGATGGGCATCCGCGTGCTAGAGGCGAACGGCCCGGCTTCTGGACGCCGGGCCGCACGTGGGCAGGCTCAAAGCAGTGGGCCGAACCCCGTCAGCTCCGCTCTGCCGGCGCTTGCTGCGGGAACGGCGTCTTCGGTTGCCGGCACGGCCACCACGGGGGGCGCCGCGTGGGAGAGGCAGTAGTGGCTGACCGAGCCGAGGACGGCCCGGCGGAGCCCGATGTGCTCCCGGGTACCGAGCACCAGCAGGCGGGCCCCGGCGGAACGGGCCACGAGCACCGCGCCGGGTGCGCCCTCGACGATGTCCAGTGTCCAGCGGACGTCGGCGGCGTCGCCGCCGAGGGTGTCCAGGACCCAGCGGTTCGCGCTGGCCCGGGCGTCGCTCGCCGCTGTCTCCCAGTACTCACCGGCTCCAGACGTGATTGCGCCGGCGGCCAGTGCCGTCATCTGCCAGGTGTGCACCACGCGCAGCGGGAGTCCGGTCAGCTGTGACTGCTCCGCCGCCCATCGCAGCGCCGCACGTGAGGCCGCGCTGTCGTCGAGTCCGACGACGATCTCTGGGGTCAGTCGAAGTTCACCCGCTGTTCCCTCGGGCTTCCCGTCGACGTTGTGGTCGGTCATCTTCATCATCTCCGTGCGCAAATCGGCCGGCGAGTTCCGGCGTCACGTCAACCGTGACCCCTACGACCGGCGCGCGGACAGGTCCGTTGGACCCGGATCGGTGGACCGTAAGACCCTGTGGGGCCCAAGAACCCGCCTGGCTGGCGGTCAAGACGAGGTCGAGCTGCGTCATGCGGACACGACCTTTCTGAGAAGGGCGGCATCGCGAATCGGCTGGCTGGACCTGCCGGACGCCGCGGACTACGCCGGTGTCAGCCACAGTCAGCTCGTCGCCGCCATCACCGACCGGCAGACCCGTGCGGTGACCACCCACCCCGACCGGCCCGGTGACTGGATGGTGCATGTGCTCGCATCCAGTCCTGGGGGGCGTCGACGCCCCCTGCCGCGCGCGGTGTTCGACTGATGCAGTGGGGATCGGGCGCGTCAGAAGGGCCGGGCCTACGTCCCGCGACTGACGTGGCCACGTCCCCGCCAGCCAGCGGCGGAGCGCTGGAGGTGCGGCGTCCGTCGTGAAGGTCGACCGGTGTCCTCGGTGCCGGGGCATCGACTAGCGGAGCTAGTGCCGGACTGCCGGAGGCTGGCCACCGAAGCGGGTCAACTCCACTGCCGGACTGCCGGACTGCCGGAGGCTGGCGAGCAACTGCCGGAGGCTGGCGAGCACGCGGTCGCGCCTGGCCTGGCGGGGCGCCATCGCTCCCGGGGTCAGTGAGCCAGATTGACGCCATTGACCTGATGAAATCTAGGGCTTTGGTCCCTATCCGCGAAGAGTGTCGGTGGGCGACGCTTGATGCTGGCGGGGATTGACCCGCCCCGAGCGAAGGCGAGAACGCAGATGTGCGGCTATTGCGGGTGCCAGGAGCTGGCCGCGATCGCGGAACTCACCGCCGAGCACGACGCCGTCGTGACCTTGAGCGGGCAGGTTCGACGGGCGTTGGCGACGGGAGATCTGCACGCGGCAGCTGACGGTGCCCGCTCGATTGGCGCCGTCATGACAGCGCACACGGCCGTCGAGGAAGGCGCCCTGTTCCCAGCGATGGAGGGCGAGTTCGGTGAGCACGTGCAGCGTCTGCTCGGCGAGCACCGCGTGGTCGAGGCAGTGCTCACCGAGTCGGTCGAGGGCACGCCGAACCGACCCCACGTGGCCGCAGCGGATGGGTGAGATGTTGGGCCTGCTGCGTGAGCACATCCTCAGGGAGGAGGACGGTGTCTTTCCTGCTGCCTTGACGGTTCTTGAGCCGGCCCAGTGGGAGCAGATGGCCACGCTCCGAGCGCGAGGCGGCACCCACGCCCTCGTGGCGACATCGGCTAGCAGGTGATCGACACCCGCGGCCCGGTCGCTGTGCCGCCGGAAGCAAAGGCAGCGGCTATGGGCGTCCCCACCCGCTGGGTCACCGACACCGACGAAGGCCATTCGCAGTGGTACATCAAGCGATTCCGCACGATGGAAGCCGACGGGGTGGACCTCGGGGGTGAGGCTCGGCTCATCGACGCGATGGCCGCGCGCGGGTCGCGGATCCTTGACGCCGGCTGTGGTCCGGGGCGGGTTGGCGCGCTGCTGCACGAGCG
>JBBRVU010000233.1:0-5776 GCA_038246575.1 Actinomycetes bacterium
CGACCCCGCCGCGGACCCGGGCGCGCCGGGCGGGGTCCGGCGCGCCCCGGTCCGGTTCGGTTTGGTTCGTGTTGCCGGGTGGGGGCGGCGGTGGGACGGCCGGGGCGAGGGTTGCCGGGTGGCGGCGGCGGTGGGACGGGTGGGACGGGTGGGACGAGGGTTGCCGGGTGGCGGCGGCGGTGGGACGGGTGGGACGAGGGGTGCCGGGTGGCGGCGGCGGTGGGACGGGTGGGGCGGGGTGGGGTGGGCCGGGGCGGGCTGGGTCAGACGTCGACCCAGGTGGTCGTCACGGCACGGTCGGCGGCCCGCAGCTGCAGGCGCAGCCGGCCGGCGGGGACCGAGTCGACCCGGAACCGGCCGTGCTCGTCGGGCTCGATCGGCAGGACGCCGGCGGAGTGCTCGAGACTGAGGTCGCACCCGCTGGCACCTGCCACCTGTCCCTCGAGGCGACGGTCATTGCCGGCTGCGGTGACCTGCAGCTCGACGACGACCCCGGGGGCCTCGAAGGTCAGCAACCGGGCTCCCTGCGGTCCGCGGACCAGGGCGAGGCGCTCGTCGGCGTCGAAGGAGTCGGCGACCAGGGCGGCCAGCTCGGTGTCGAGGTCGCGCAGCTCGAGAGCGTGCATCGCGTGGTCGAGCACCGACTGCGGCACAGGGTCTGCCTCCGCGACGGCCCGCCGGAGCGCATCCTCCAGGACACCGAGCTGGTCATCCGTCGGTGTGTCGTCACGGCCGGTCATGGCGTCCGTCCTCTCGTCGAGCGAACCGAGGCGGTGCTGGTGCGCGACCCGGTCTCCGACACAGAGTCGAGATCTTCCCTGCTGATACCGGCCGCCACCGCCAGCTCGTACAACTTGTTCAGGCACCGGCCGCGGGTGGGCCCGATGCTGCCGATCGGCATCCCCAGTGACGCGCTGACCTCGTCGTACGCGGGCGGCGGATCGGTCATCAGCACCCGCAGCAACCGCCGGCACGGATCGTTGAGCCCGTCGAACACCGACCAGAGCCGGGCGTCGCGCTCCTGCTGGATCAGCGCGGTGTCGACGGCGGCGTCGGGGTCGGGAGTGAGGTCGATGACGCGGTCATGGTCGACCGGAACCTCCCGCGAGGAGCGGCGCAGGATCGCCAGGCACTCGCGCCGGCAGGTGGTCGAGAGCCAGGCCCCCACGCGCTCCGGCTCGCGGATGCGCCCGAGGTTCTCCACCAGGCGCAACCAGGTGCCCTGCACCGCGTCGGCGGCATCGGAGTCGGAGAGCCGGTGCGCCCGGGCCACCGCCCAGAGCAACGGGGTGAACCGTTCGACGAGGCTGCTCCACGCACTCTGATCACCCTGGGCCGACCGGGCCAGACAGTCCGGCAGGTCGAGATCCGCCACGGAACGCTCCCTGGGGTCGCCCTGATCCGTCCGTCACCCCATAGGAACGCAGGGTGACGAGCCGGGTCAAGCGCAATCAGCGGAAAGATCAATCCGCGAAATCGGGCCGCGCCGCCGGCAGCCGGAACCGGAACCGCGCCCCACCCCCCGGCGCCAGTCCGATCTCGATGCGACCGCCGTGCGCCTCGACCAGGCCGCGCACGATGTAGAGGCCCAACCCGGTGCCTCCGCGCCGACCGGAGCGCCAGAAGCGGGTGAAGACCCGCTCGTGCAGCTCGGCGGGGATGCCCTCGCCCTCGTCCATGACGGTGACCGCGGCGCCGTCGCCGTCCGGCTCGACGACGACGGTGACCTTCCCGCTGCCGTGGTGGACGGCGTTCTCCAGCAGGTTGGCCAGCACCTGGTCGAGCTTGTCCGCGTCGACCCACATCTCGGGGATGCCCTCGTGGACCCGCAGGTCGAAGCGATCCTCGGGCTGACCCCCGGCCACCATCCCGGCCACCTGGCGGGCCACCGCCTGCGGCACGTCGACGACCTGGCGGCGGATGGCGAGGCGACCCGAGTCGATGCGGGCGATGTCGAGCAGCTCGGTGATCAGCCGGGTGACCCGGTCGGCGTCGGCGTTGACGGTCTCGAGCATCAGCTGCTTCTGGTCGTCGTTGAACCGGTCCCACTTGGCCAGCAGGGTCGCGGTGAAGCCCTTGACGCTCGTCAGTGGGGAGCGCAGCTCGTGGGCGACGGTGGAGATCAGCTCCGCGCGGCTGAGCTCCTCGCGGGCGCGCTGGCGGGTGTCGCGCACGGCGACGACGACGCGGCAGACCTTGCCCCGCGGCTCGGTGCGGACGTAGCGGGCGGTGACGAGCACCTCGTGACCGCTGCCGCGCAGCAGCAGGTTGCGCTCCGGGTGACCCGTGACGCTGCGCAGGCCGTCGTAGGGCTTGGCGTCGGACCACCAGGCGCGGCCGTCGAGTCCCTCGAGCGGCAGCGCGTCCTCGAGGTCCTTCCCGAGCGCCGAGTCCGGGTCCAGCCCGGTGATCCGGGCGGCGGCGCTGTTGAACACGATGACGGCGCCTGTCTCGTCGGCCACCACCAGACCGTCGGGCAACTCGTCGTACGGATTTGTCCCACCATTGGACACCCTGTCGACACTAGCGATCCGGGCCAAACAGGACACTAGCCACTTGGCCCCTCTTCGTCGCGGCCGGACGATGGCCCACCGCACGGACGGCCAGGCGCCCTCAGCCGGATGTCGGAGCCGGGCCGGCCCGGTGCACCCGCGCCGACGCGTACAGACAGACCGCAGCGGCGGACGCGAGGTTGAGGCTCTCCGCCCGACCGTGGATCGGGACGCGCACGACGTGGTCGGCCAACGCCCGGGTCGCCTCGGGCAGCCCCCATGCCTCGTTGCCGAACACCCACGCGGTCGGGCCGGCCAGCAGTCCGGAGTCCGTCGCCGCATCCAGGTCGACGTCGGCGTGACCGTCGGCGGCCAGCACCGTGAGGCCGGCGCCACGCAACGCCGAGATGTCGGCGCGGAGGTCGGACCCGACGCTGACCGGCAGGTGGAACAGGCTGCCGGCCGATGCGCGCACGCACTTGGCGTTGTACGGGTCGACGCTGTCACCGGTCAGCAGGACTGCGTCGGCCCCGGCTGCGTCCGCCGTGCGGATCACGGTCCCGGCGTTGCCCGGGTCGCGGGCGTGGGCGAGCACGGCGACCAGCCGCGCGGCCGGCCGGCTCGACAGCACCGTGGTCAGCGGCTCGTCGAGGCGGTGGCAGACCGCGACCACTCCCTGCGGCGTGACCGTCTGGGCCAGAGCCGACATCACCTCGCCGCTGACCGGCTGGACCTCGATGCCGTCGGCGGCCGCGTCGGCCGCGATGTCGGCGTGCCGGGTCATCGCGTCCCGGGTGGCGAACAGCTCGGTGACCGTTCCCGGCCGGGCCACCGCCTCGCGTACCGCCTGCGGACCTTCGGCGAGGAAGCGCCCGTCGCGCTCCCGGAAGGCGCGCTTGCCCAGCCGCGCGGCCGCGCGGACCCGGGCGGACCGGGCGTTGGTGATCTCGGTGCTGGCCACGGTCAGGGCCCCTTCATGCGGATCGGCCGCCGCCGGCCTGCGCTGGGCGGGCTGGCGGCGGCCGATGGCCGGTGCAGCAGGTGTGCTGCGGGTGACGCACTCTCAGGCAGCGCTGCTGCCCGTCTCGGGCAGCGATGCCTTGGCCGTGGTGACCAGGGCGGCGAAGGCAGTCGGATCGTTGACGGCCAGGTCGGCGAGGATCTTGCGGTCCACCTCGACACCGGAGGCCTTGAGGCCCTGGATGAACCGGTTGTAGGTCATGCCGTTCTGGCGGGCCGCGGCGTTGATCCGCTGGATCCAGAGCTGGCGGAAGTCGCCCTTGCGCTTCTTGCGGTCCCGGTAGGCGTAGACC
The DNA here is from genome assembly GCA_038246575.1 of Actinomycetes bacterium. Classification (GTDB taxonomy): domain Bacteria; phylum Actinomycetota; class Actinomycetes; order JACCUZ01; family JACCUZ01; genus JACCUZ01. The sequence goes on from JBBRVU010000233.1 coordinate 3,806, forward strand.
AGCGAGTGGGTGACCTGCTCCTTGGCCTTGCGGTAGAGCCTCGACCGCTGGCCGCGGTAGCCGCTGGCCCGCTCGAGGACGACCCGGCGCTTCTTGTGGGCGTTGACCGCCCGCTTAACGCGTGCCACGTCAGTTACTCCTTGCTCGTCTGTGCTGCTGGCTGGCTGTGTCGTTGGCGACGGACCGGTGGCGGCCCGGGTCGCTTACTTCCCGAGCAGGCGCTTGACCTTCTTCACGTCAGCGCTCGAAGTCTCGACATCGAGGGCGAGGGCGCGGGTGCGCTTGGAGCTCTTGCCCTCCAGCAGGTGGCGGCGGTTGGCCTGCTCGCGCATGACCTTGCCGCTGCCGCTGAGGCGGAAGCGCTTCTTCGTGCCGCTGTGCGTCTTGTTCTTCGGCATGGAGCCGTGTCTCCTCGTCGTCCGTCCACCCGCGGGGTGCCGGGGTGCTGGTGCGGTTGGTGCAGGTCGTGCAGGTCGTGCAGGTCGTGCGGTGGTGCAGTTCGTGCTGGTCGTACGTCGCTCAGGCGACGGGTTGCTCGTGAGCGGCTTCGGTCTGACTGGTCGACTCGGCGTCATCGCTCGTGTCGTCGGCCGTGTCCTGCGCCGGGATCGCGGTGTCGGTCTCAGTGTCGGTCTCAGTGTCGGTCGCGGTGTCGGTCGCGGTGTCGGCGGCGGCGTCCGAGTCGGCGTCCTCGCGACGGGCCTTCTCCTTCTCCGCGGCCTTCTCGGCGCGAGCCTCGGCCTTCTTCTTCGTCGGGCTCAGGACCATGGTCATGTTGCGGCCGTCCTGCTTGGGTGCGGCCTCGACGATGCCCAGCTCCTGGACGTCCTCGGCCAGCCGCTGGAGCAGCCGGTAGCCCAGCTCGGGGCGGGACTGCTCGCGACCACGGAACATGATCGTGATCTTGACCTTGTCGCCCTGCTTGAGGAACCGGACCACGTGGCCGCGCTTCGTCGCGTAGTCGTGCGGGTCGATCTTCGGCCGGAGCTTCATCTCCTTGATGACCGTGTTGACCTGGTTCTTGCGCGACTCGCGGGCCTTCTGCGCCGTCTCGTACTTGAACTTGCCGAAGTCCATGAGCTTGGCGACCGGAGGGCGGGCCATCGGGGCGACCTCGACGAGATCGAGGTCAGCCTCCTGGGCCAGCCGCAGCGCGTCGCCGATGGCGACGATGCCGACCTGCTCACCGTTGGGACCGACCAGGCGTACCTCGTTGACGCGGATCCGATCGTTGATCCTGGGCTCAGTGCTGATGGGGCCTCCTCGATATGGTGACGGACCCCCGGGCACGAAAAAGGCTTCCGTGCCCGAAGCTCACGGAAGCCACAACGCCCAGCGGCCCCGTCCCCATCCCGAAGGATCTGGATCGACGCCAAGCCCTCCCGCCGTCGGCGGGTGGACCAGACCGGAACCCGACGACCAGATCGTGCAGCGGTCGATGCGGGTGGGAGGTGGCCTCCACTTGCACACCCGGACGATTTCTCGTCCAGATGGGTCGGCGCCGAGACTACCAGCCACGCCCGGACCCCAGGAAATCCCGCCCGGTCGCCCCACCCCCCCGCCCCCCTCCCGCAGTCGCCCCCCTCCCGCAGTCGACCACGTTCGGCAGGCATCTGGCCAGGTCTGGCCAGAACGAGGTCGTACGGGGTCGTATGGGGGAGCATCCTGGACAGGTGGCCATCCACCACACCCGTGTCAGGTTCGCGGACCGTGCCGCCGCCGGCCGGGATCTCGGCGTCCGGGTGGCGGCCCTGGACCTGTCCGAGGGCGCGGCTCCGCATCGGCACGCGGCCGACCGCGGTGGCGGGCCGGGCGGGCCGGGCGGGCCGGGCGGGCCGGGCGGGCCGGGCGGGCAAGGCGGGCAAGGCGGGCAAGGCGGGCAAGGCGGGCCGGTCGCAACGGGCCGGGCGGCGAACCTCGCAGTGCTCGGCCTGGCCCGCGGCGGGGTCGTGGTGGCTGCCGAGGTCGCCC
>JBBRVU010000234.1:0-5757 GCA_038246575.1 Actinomycetes bacterium
GTCGATGCTCGAGCTCGCGAAGTGGATCGTGCGGCTGACCGGCTCGGACAGCGAGATCGTCTTCGTCCCACGACCCGAGGACGACCCGAGCGTTCGGCGCCCGGACATCACGCTGGCCCGCGAGCGGCTCGGCTGGGAGCCGACGGTCGACATCGAGGAGGGACTGCGCCGTACGATCGCGTGGTTCCGCGCACAACCGGGCCCGGCTGGCGTTGCCGGACGTCCAACGTAACTGACAGACACTCGCAGTCGTGGATCCGTTGGGCATCCGCCAGGTGAGCCGTCGCCGGCTGCGGGTGTGGCGCCGCGACGACGGCGGCCTGGCGGCGGTGATCACCGAATGCGGCCCGGGTACGTCGGTGAGCAACATGGCGGAGCCTGCGCACGCGTCCGTGGTCGAGGAGTCATCCGGGGGAGCGGGTGAGGCTGGTGGAGCACTACCAGCCCGAGCCCGGCCAGCGGGAACGTCTTCGACGAGACTCCGGGCGCGCCGCGCGGAGCTGCCAGGCGCGCAGCGCCTGGACACCCGCCCGAATGGGGCGGTCGGCGGCACGGTCCTCAGCGGCGGCAGAGGCCTCAAGCTCGCCGTGCGCGCGCTGCACGGTCTGCCGATCGACAGCGAGTACGTGCTGAAGCCGCCGTCCATCACCCGACGCGGCCGAGCCGCCGTCCCCGCCGCCGCTGACCCCCCCGGTCGGGTCGTCCCCCGACACGCTTCGGACAGTTGTCCTGGGCCTGCACGGGGCTGCAGGAAAAGTCTCGCCAACCGCTCTTACCTGCCGGACTCGTGAGTCAGTAGGTTGACGCCGACGGCGCACGCGGGCCCGGGGGCAACTCCGGCCGGCGGAGAGCGCAGTCAGGCCTCGGAGAGGGTGGTCCTATGTCCGATGCAGAGCAGGGCGTGTCCGCCGCCGGCGGTGCTCCCAGCCGTCGAGAATCAACAGGCACTATGCCCCGACGCAGGCTCCTGCAGTACTCGGCCGCTGCCGCCCTGGCTGGCAGTGGCATCCTGGGTGCGGCGACTCCGGCCGATGCTGCCGTCTCGGCGGCACCATCGTCGCTCCCGCCGGACATCGTGCGCCGGATCAGGAGAGGCGAGCGGTTCCGGCTGCGCGAGCTGGGGATCATCATCGGCACGCTGCCGACTGGAAGATGCAACGCGATCACCGATGTCCCCGGCGTGCAGGTGGGCTACACGACGATCATCCACGACTACCCGGGCATCGCGCGCACGGGGGTGACCATCATCAAGCCGCGCAGCGAGCCGATGCAGAACAACTGGTGCCACGCGGGATGGTTCTCGCACAACGGGAACGGCGAGATGACCGGCACCCACTGGCTCGACGAGACCGGCCTGCTCACCTCGGTCATCGGCCTGACGACCACCAGCCAGGTCGGCATCGTCCGCGACACCATCGTCAAGATCGGGCTCGAGACGCTGCCCGACCTGGAGTTCCTGCTGCCGGTTGTCGCGGAAACCTACGACGGCAGCCTCAACGACCTCAACGGCTGGTGGATCAAGGAACACCACGTGCGGCGCGCCTACGCCCGGGCCAAGGGCGGGCCGGTCAGGGAGGGCAACGTCGGCGGCGGCACCGGCATGCACTACTTCGACTTCAAGGGCGGCAGCGGCACGTCATCGCGGATCGTGAACTACGACGGCGTCGATTACACCGTGGGCGTGTTCGTGCAGACCAACTACGGCAGCCGGCAGCGCCAGTACTATCGGGTTAATGGCGCGCCGGTGGGCAAGGAGATCACCTACGACGAGGTTCCCCGCTCCGGCCCGCCAGCCGGGGGCGGGGCCGCGAGGCTAGTGCCGGAGCACCATTCGTGCATCGCGGTGATCGCGACCGACGCGCCGTTCATCGGCTCGCAGTGCAAGCGGCTGGCCATGCGGGCCGGCATCGGGCTCGGCGCCACCGGTGGCATCGCCGACAACAACTCCGGCGACATGTACGTCGCGTTCTCCACCGGCAACGACGTGCGTCAGGACGTGGACGTGGACTTGTACCGGACCAAGTCGATCCCGGATGCAGCCACCACCGCGTTCATGCATGCCGTATCTGAGGCCTTCCAGGAGGCCGCCCACAACTCCGCGACGATGGCCCGGACGATGGCCGGCTTCGCCACCACCAACCACGAGATCCCGCTCGACCGCCTAGTCGAGATCGTCAAGGAGCACGGCCTCTACGGCCCAGGCTTCTCCGGCTAGCTCAACCGCGGGGACGCCGCGCGCCATCGGTGGCTGCACGGGTGGGGTCGCCCTGCCCCGTGGCCTCGCTGGGCGTGACGCGCAGGACGCGCCGACCGCCGCGCTGATTTCCCATTGCGTGTTTTCTCTCTCTCTCGCGATTCGGCGAGGCCGCCCGTCTCGGCCGAACCCTGCGCTCCTGGCGGACCGGGCTGCTGGCCTACTTCGACACCGACGGCGTCAGCAACGGGCCCACCGGGGCGATGAATCTGCTCGTGGAGAAGCTCCGCCGAGCGGCCATGGTCTCTTTCCGCAACTTCGCCAACTGCCGGATCCGCCTCCTACTGCACTGCACTGCGGCGTCGACTGCCACACTCCCTCAACATCACGGATCCGAAGCCGCCGTCGACGGTTAGTGGCGTAGAGCCATAAACGATGAGCGAACCGCAGCCCTAACGATGCCCTCGTGGCTTCCTGGATGCCCCTCGGTCGACGACGGTCGGCGTGGTGACGACGTAGAACAGGAATGCGGTGCGGCCGGCGGGCGAGCGCTCTGGCGGTATCGGGTGGGCGGCGAACCACGCTAGGTATTGTTGGTAGGCGGCTTCGTCGGCGAAGTGCATCTCGGCGATACGGTAGAGGGTGAGGTCGTCGGGGATGGGCGTTCCTCCGGTCGCGTAGGGCACCTCGCGCTCTACCTTGTTGAAGACGAGCCGGTCCACGTACGGGTTTGCCAAGATGTCCGGGGCGTGCACGTCGAACAGCCAACGCTCATAATCCGCCTCGGTCATGCCGGGAGCGATCTGGTATCCGAGGATCGTTTTTATCATGCGGTCTCCCTGCAGTTCCAGGTGTAGGACTGGGGGCCGTCACCGAAGCCTTCGACGCGGACTCGTACGGGGTGGACGTGGATGCCGGCGAGCTCGGCTCGGGCATTGTCCGGGCTGCGCCGCGGCGCCTTCAAGAAGCCCTTGCCTCGTTGTCGGGCGGTGAGGTGCTGGTAGCACTCGACCGTGCGTTCCCCGTCCAGGAGTTCCGCGATCCCCCGGAGGAACACCGCTCTCGGGATGAGCTGGCCGAAGTCGAAGACGGGGGGGTGATCGTTCCTCGCGGCCGCGGCTGGTGCGCCTACCCACACCAGCTCGAGCCGTGGGTTTGCTCGCAGCTGCTCGAGGCGGCGGTGACTGCGGCGTTGGACGAGGTCCACGGACCAGTCGTCGTTGATCGGTGCCCCGATGGTGCGCCCGACCGGGAAGCCCGCGTGATTCACCGTGATCAACTGTGCGAAGCCCGCCTCCTCGCGCAGGAAGCGCATCGCCTCTTCCCTCACCCGCTCGAGCGGCATGTCGACTATCACGTCTGCACGCGCCCCGCGCCTGCGACGTCTTCCGCGGCGAGGAACGCCAGCCCGAGCGCTGGGAGGAGTCCGTTGCCGGCCAGGTAGCCGCTGGCGCCGTGGCCGGAGATGCCCATGGCGGCACCACCTGATGCGTAGAGCCCGGGTATCCGCGTCTCGTCGGGGCGGAGCACCGCACCGACGCCGTCTACCCGCAGGCCGCCTTGCGTGTGGAACAGGGCCGGTGCGACGCGCACCGCCGCGTACGGTGGTTCGAGGACCTGTTCCCAGTGCGTGCGGCCGAACGGGTCGCGCGCCTGCCCTCGCGCGATCGTGGCGACGGTTCGCATCGTGGCGGCGAGTCGTCCGGCGTCGACGTCGACGGCGCTGGCCAGACCGGCGGCGTCGTCCGCCCATGACAAGGCATCTGAATCGACGGTGTCGCGGAAGTCGTCGAAGGCGAGGCAGGCGTCGTGGATGCGTTGGTCGAGCACGATGTGCGCGTGGGACCCGGGCTGCTTGAGCACTGCCCGGGCGTATTCGGAGTAGCCCACCGTCTCGTCCCCGAATCGTTCGCCGTGGTCGTTCACGAGGAAGCCGCCGTGCATCACCGTTGCCCATCCGACGAGCGTCGACGCGGGGACCGCGAGTGCGGCGTGTCCCTGGTAGGCGTCGAGAAACGCGGTGTCCGCGCCGAGCCGCTCCCCGATCCGGAGGGCATCACCGGTGGAGTCCGCGCTGCCGTGGTAGACCGCTCCTGCGATCTCGGGGATGTGGCGGCGGACGAGTTCGGCGTTTGCGGCGAAACCGTTCGTCGCCAGCAGGACCGCGCGGGTTCCGATCGTCTCCTTGCCGCCGTCGGGGTAGGTCACCGTGACGTGGTCCACGCCGGAGCCGTCCGTTCTCACGTCGGCGAGCCGGGCCGGCGCGATGACGTCGATGCGCTGGTGTGTACGGACGGCTCGCAGCAGGCCGGCGAGCAGGTTGCGCCCGGACCTGCCCTCGACTGTGTGGCACCGCAACCGGCTGTGCCCCGGGTAGGCGAAGTCGGTCACCAGGCTGATCGGCAGGCCCACTGCATCGGCCAGCCAGGTGACCAGCCGGTTGCTGACATCGGCGAGCGCTCGCGCGAGTACCGGATCGGCTTCTTCTGCCGTCTTGCGCATGATGTCCTCGACGAACACCTCGGCCGAGTCGTCGATGCCGGCCTCCTTCTGCCACCGTGTGCCGGCGCCGGGCACCATCGCCGTCGACATCGCCGTGTTGTTGCCGCGCGCGAAGTGCTCACTCGCCTCGATCACGAGGACGTTGCGTCCCAGTTCGGCGGCCCGCAGCGCGCCGGCGAGGCCTCCGCCGGCCCCGGCTACAACGAGGTCGACCTCGGCCTCGCTCACGGTGTTGTCACCGCACGTGCTTGCAGGAGCCCGGCTTCGGACGCAACGCCGAGCATCCGCATGCCCTCGGCGGTGGGGTCGATGACCGTCGGTCCGGATCCCATCGCCCGGACTTCGACCGCGGAGCAGCCGTTGATGATCGTGCCGGCGTCGAGGTCGGCGCAGACATCGAGGATCGCCCGCGCCCATGCGTTGTCGTCCGGGATGCTGTCGACGTCGAGCCCGAGTACGCGCACCTGGGTCAAGGAATCTTCGTAGCCGTAGCTGCGGATCCTGGCGGTGAGTTCGTCCGCTATCGCCGCGTTGCGGGCGACTGCGGAGAAGCGCTGGCCGAGTCCGGTAAGAAGGTGGACGGTGAGCCGCAAGATCCCGACAAGGGGCACTGGGACTCCTTCGGCCCATCCCACGCCGGGATCGAGGACGCAGTCCGGCAGCACGCAGTCGTACTCGCCCGGGTTGGTCCGTCGCGCCTCGGCGATGACCAGTTCCTCCGAGCGGCGAACGTCGGCCGGGGTGTTCAGCGCGCGGGGCACGGCCGGATCGTCGGGGAGGTCAAGCAGCGAGACTGTGACCCCCGGCGTGCTGAGCCGGTCGTAGCGCCGCTGTCGTCGGTCGTGCTCGGCAGCACCGACGTGGATCGGGGTGATCGCTCGGATGCGCATCGGTCCTCCGATGAGGTTTGGGGTGCCGCTCGCTTGCCGGACTGTAGAATTTGCGGTCATCATGCTGCTTGCTGCCGGTTCACGTATTCGGCGCGGACCTCGTGCGGGGTCCGGTAGCCCAGGCCTGAGTGGATTCTGCGCCGATTGTAGAAGACCTCGATGTAGTTGGCA
>JBBRVU010000235.1:0-5724 GCA_038246575.1 Actinomycetes bacterium
CGCGCAAATCCTCATGATCGGAGCAAAATTGCCCGAGCTTCTGGCCCTGCCCCGCTCCGATCATGGGAAAACCAGCGCGACGACGCGGCCAAAACCCGCGCGACGCCGGGCCGATCCGGCCGGACTTCGCGACTGGCGACAGGCGACAAGCCCGGCGACGGCCTAGGCCCAGAGCTGGCCCTCGAGGCTGCTCTCGGCCTCGTCGAGCGTTCCGGCGTACGCGCCGGTCGAGAGGTACTTCCAGCCTCCGTCGCACACGATGAAGGCGATGTCGGCCCGGCGGCCCTCCTTGACGGCCCGCCCGGCGATGCCCAGCGCGGCGTGCAGGATCGCGCCGGTCGAGATCCCGACGAACATCCCCTCGTTGTCCAGCAGCTCGCGCACCCGCCGCACGGCGTCACGGGGCCCCACGGAGTAGCGCGACGTGAGCACCGACTCGTCGTAGAGCTCGGGCACGAAGCCCTCGTCGAGGTTGCGCAGGCCGTAGACCAGCTCGCCGTAGCGCGGCTCCGCGGCCACGATGTCGATGTCCGACACGCGCTCCCGCAGGAACCGGCCGACCCCCATCAGCGTCCCGGTCGTCCCCAGGCCCGCGACGAAGTGGGTGATCGATGGCAGGTCCTCGAGGATCTCCGGCCCGGTGGTCGAGTAGTGCGACTCGGCGTTGCCCGGGTTGCCGTACTGATAGAGCATCACCCAGTCCGGGTGGTCGTCCGCGAGGGCCTTGGCGACGCGCACGGCCTCGTTCGACCCGCCCGCGGCCGGCGAGGTGACGATCTCGGCGCCCCACATCTCGAGGAGCTGCCGGCGCTCGGAGGAGGTGTTGCCGGGCATGACGCACACCAGCCGATAACCCTTCAGCCGAGCCACCATCGCCAGCGAGATGCCGGTGTTGCCTGACGTCGGCTCCAGGATCGTGCACCCCGGCCGCAGGTCCCCGGCCTTCTCGGCCTGCTCGATCATCCACAGCGCCGGCCGGTCCTTGACCGAGCCGGTGGGATTGCGGTCCTCGAGCTTCGCCCACAGACGTACGTCGGCAGACGGGGACAGCCGGGGCAGGCCGACCAGCGGCGTCCGGCCGACGGAGTCGAGCAGCGAGTCGTAACGCATGTGGAAGCGGTGTCAGCTGCCGCCGGCGACCGCGGGCAGCACCGTGACGCTGTCGCCGTCCTTGACCGGCGTCTCGAGACCGCCCAGAAAGCGCACGTCCTCGTCGTTGAGGTAGACGTTGACGAAGCGGCGCAAGCCCTTCTCGTCGACCAGCCGGTCGCGCAGGCCGCTGTGGCGGGACTCCAGGTCGTCGATGAGTCCGGCGAGCGTGGAGCCCGAGCCCTCCACGGCCTTCTCGCCCTCGGTGTACGTGCGCAGGATCGTCGGGATCCGGACCTCGATGCTCATCGCGGGGTGATCTCCTCATCAGGGGATGGTTCGGGCTGCTGCATGTTTAACGACGGGACCACCCGAACCTCTTCCTCGTCCACCTGACCATCCACGATGCGGAAGGACCGGAGCTCCACGGTGTCGGGCGAACGGGTGGACGCCAGCACGTAGTGAGCCCCCGGCTCCATCGCCAGCGAGACGTCCGTCCGGGACGGGTACGCCTCGGTCGCGGTGTGTGAGTGGTAGATCACGACCGGTTCCTCGTCGCGGTCGTCCATCTCGCGGTACAGGGCCAGCAGGTCGCCCGAGTCGAACTCGTAGAACGTCGGCGACCGGGCCGCGTTGAGCATCGGGACGAACCGGACCGGGCGGTCGGAGCCCACCGGGCCGGCCACCACCCCGCACGCCTCGTCCGGGTGGTCGCGCCAGGCGTGGGCCAGTATCGCGTCGTACGTCGCCTGGTCGATGGTCAGCACGGGCGACAGCCTAGAAGCCGTCCGACAGGGCCTGGACCAACGTCTCCTGAAGGTGGGTCAGCCGGTCGTAGACCCAGAACAGCGGCAGCCGGGGGTCGTCGGGCTGGTGGGTCAGCAGCGAGTCCAGCAGCTCGTCGAGCTCCTCGGTCACCCCGAGCCGCTCGCCCAGGACCAGTCGCGTGTCGTTGAGGGCCCGCAGCCAGTCCTCGGCCTGCTCGTCGTCCAGCCGGACCTTGTCGACCGCCATCGTCGCGAGCACCGTCTGCATCGACTCGCGCTTGGCCGCCCGCAGGTCGGGCTCGGTGTAGCGGCGGAAGTCCGCGGCCGCCTCGGGGTCATCGCGATAGCCGTCGGGGAACAGGCGCGCAAGGGCCGGGTCCTCGGGTGCGGTCGTCGCCGTCCCGATGCCCACGGCCGCCGCCAGCGGGTCGTCTGACTGGTCCTCGGCGGACCCGAGCAGCGCCAGCATCTCGGCAAAGACCTGACGCAGCACCTGCTCCTCGTCGGAGTCGAAGTGGGCGACGACGCCGCCCTTGCGGGCCCGCCGGAACGCTGCCGTCATCGCCGCCCTCGTCTACTCGTCGTGCTGCATGGTCGCCCAGAGGCCGTACCCGTGCAGGGCCTCGACATCGCGCTCCATCTCCTCACGGGTGCCGGCAGACACGGCCGCCCGTCCCTCGTGGTGGACCGCCATCATCAGCTTGTTCGCCTTCTCCTTGGAGTAACCGAAGTGCTTCCCGAAGACGTACGCGACGTAGGACATGAGGTTGACGGGGTCGTTCCACACCACCGTCACCCAGGGCTTGTCCGGCACGATCACGGTTTCCGAGTCGCGCTCGCCCAGGGTGTCGGTGTCTGCCTCCTCGATCTCCACCGGCGCGACCGACATGAGTCCAATCTAGGGTGATGGGCGTGAGCGCCGTGAGTCCGGACACCGGACTGCTGACCGACCACTACGAGCTGACCATGCTGCGCGCCGCCCTGCGCGACGGCACGGCGCACCTGCCCTGCGTCTTCGAGGCGTTCGCCCGGCGGCTGCCGGACGGCCGGCGCTACGGCGTCGTGGCAGGGACCGGTCGGCTGCTGGAGGCGATCCAGTCTTTCCGCTTCGACAGCGACGTGCTGGCCTACCTCGTACGCGAAGAGGTGCTCGACGACGACACCTGCGCCTACCTCGAGGGCTACCGGTTCAGCGGCGACATCAGCGGCTACGCCGAAGGGGAGGCCTACTTCCCCGGGTCGCCCGTGCTCTCCGTGACGTCGACCTTCGCCGAGGCCGTCCTGCTCGAGACCCTCACGCTCTCGGTGCTCAACCACGACAGTGCCGTCGCGTCGGCCGCAGCCCGGGTCGCGTCGGCCGCGGGCGACCGGCCGTGCATCGAGATGGGCTCCCGGCGCACCCATGAGGCGTCGGCGGTCGCTTCTGCGCGGGCGGCCTACCTGGCCGGGTTCGACTCGACGTCCAACCTCGCCGCCGGTCACCGGTACGGCGTCCCCACCACGGGGACCGCGGCGCACTCCTGGACCCTGCTGCACGAGAAGGAGGCCGACGCGTTCCGCGCACAGGTCGACGCACTCGGCACCTCGACGACACTGCTCGTCGACACCTACGACATCACCGCCGGCGTCCGGACCGCCATTGACGTCGCCGGCCCCGAGCTCGGCGCGGTGCGCATCGACTCGGGTGACCTGGGGGTGCTCGCGCGCCAGGTCCGCTCCCAGCTCGACGAGCTCGGCGCCACCGGGACCCGGATCGTGCTCTCCGGCGACCTGGACGAGTACTCCGTGGCGGCCCTGGCCACAGCCCCGGTGGACGCCTACGGCGTCGGCACCTCGGTGGTGACGGGGTCCGGCTTCCCCACGGCCGGCTTCGTCTACAAGCTCGTCGAGGTCGAGGGGCGCCCCGTCGCCAAACGGTCGGAGGACAAGTCGACCCGAGGTGGCCGCAAGTTCGCCGTACGCCGGCACCGCGCGTCCGGCACCGCGACCGAGGAGGTCATCCGGGTCCACGAAGCACCGGTCCCACAACCGGGCGACAGGGCACTGCAGGCGGCCTTCGTCCGGGACGGCGAGCTCGTCGACGTACCCTCGCTCGAGGCGTCGCGCGACCACCTGCGCCGCGTCCTGACCACGCTGCCGTGGGAGGGACTGGCCCTGTCCAAGGGCGAGCCTGCGATCCCGACAATCCACGAGGGGCCCCCGCATGAGTGAGCACTCGGCCGTGACCTACGACGACACGACCGCCCTGATCGTCGTCGACGTCCAGAACGACTTCGCCGACCCGACCGGAGGCCTCTACGTACGCGGTGGTGAGACCGTGGTGGGGCCGGTGAACAGCGAGATCGAGGCGGCGAAGAACGCTGGGGCCGCCGTGGTCTACACGCAGGACTGGCACCCGGTGGACACGCCGCACTTCGAGAAGGACGGCGGCGTCTGGCCGGTCCACTGCGTGAGCGACACCTGGGGTGCCGAGCTGCATCCCGACCTGCTCGTGCACGGCCCCGTGGTCCGCAAGGGCACGTCCGGCGAGGACGGCTACTCCGGCTTCTCCATGCGCGACCCGGTGTCAGGTGCTGCGGCACCGACCCAGCTGCAGTCCCTCCTCGACCCGTCGGTGCGCCGACTGGTGGTCGTGGGGCTGGCCGGCGACCACTGCGTCAAGGAGACGGCGCTGGACGGTGTGCGCCTCGGGTACGAGGTCGAGCTGCCGGTTGCGCTGACGAAGTTCGTGGACCTCGCCCCCGGCGACGGTGACCACGCGGTCGAGGACATGCGGGCCGCCGGAGTGAGCATCGTCTGACTGGGCAGCATGTCGGTCATGACCCCCTCTGACTTCCCGCAGGACGCAGCAGACCTCGCTGAGGGCGGCCGCATGCCGCTGCTCGGCTTCGGCACCTGGCAGCTGACCGGCTCCCAGGCCCAGGACGCCGTCGGCTGGGCGCTCGACGCCGGATACCGCCACCTCGACACCGCCACGATGTACGAGAACGAGAAGCAGGTGGGTGCCGGCCTGGTGGCCAGCGGCGTGCCGCGCCCGGAGGTCTTCGTCACCACGAAGTGCCCCCAGAGCAAGGCGGGCGAGGAGCTCGACACGCTGCGGACCAGCCTCGAACTGCTCGGCACCGACGACGTCGATCTGTGGCTGATCCACTGGCCGGGCAACTCCGGCGACGTGGCCATGTGGACGGCCTTCGGCGAGGCCCGCTCGCAAGGGTTGGCCCGCGAGATCGGCGTCAGCAACTTCTCTCTCGACCAGATCGACGTGCTGACCAAGGAGACGGGGATCACCCCGGCGGTCAACCAGATCGAGTGGAGCCCGCTGCTCTTCGACCGCGCGACGCTGGACGGGCACCGCGAGCGGGGCGTCGTCCTGGAGGGCTACAGCGCGCTGCGCGGCGGAACGCTCGATCATCCCGTCGTGACAGACATCGCTGCGCGTCTTAGCTGCTCGCCGGCCCAGGTGATCGTGCGATGGCACTTGCAGCACGGTGTGGTGGTGATCCCGAAGTCCGCCAAGCAGGAGCGGATCCGCGCGAACGCTGACGTCGGCGCGCTGACGCTGAGCGACGACGACATGTCCGCCCTCGACGGCTTGGGTGACAGCTGACGCTGGGATCGCCTTGTGGGTGACGGCTTTCGGGGTACGGGTTCGCCGCGGTCGGCGGGTCAGCGGTTCGGGGTTGTGTCCGACCCCCTGGCTAGCTTGGGGTGCATGAGCAGGGGCGGCGACCACACCGGGATCGACGAGGTGATGACGGTGCCCGCCCTGCTCGCGATGATCTGTGACCCCGAACCCACCGACCTGGGCCACGTCGGGTTCCTGGACGCGATCGACCCCGCCGCTCTCGACGGGGAGGCCCGGGTGGAC
>JBBRVU010000236.1:0-5605 GCA_038246575.1 Actinomycetes bacterium
ACACCGCGGGTCAGCGACGGGCACGACGCCGGCTCGACCGCGCGGATGACCGGTGACATCTTCCCGGCCAGCTTCTCCCGCAGGAACGGGAAGGCGAGGCCGGCGAAGTTCGAGCCGCCACCGGTGCAGCCGACGATGACGTCGGGGTTCTCGCCGGCCTTGGCCAGCTGCAGCAACGCCTCCTCGCCGATGATGGTCTGGTGCAGCAGCACGTGGTTGAGCACGCTGCCCAGCGCGTAGTGCGCGGACTCGTCGCCGACCGCGGCCTCGACGGCCTCGCTGATCGCCATGCCGAGGCTGCCGGAGTGGTTCGCCTCGTCCTCGAGGGCCTTACGGCCAGACTCGGTCAACTCCGACGGGCTGCGGTGCAGGGTGGCCCCGAACGTCTCCATCACCGACTTACGGTGGGGCTTGGCGTCGTAGGACGCGCCGACCTGCCACACCTCGCACTCGAGGCCGTAGATCGAGCAGGCGAAGGCCAGCGCCGTGCCCCACTGCCCCGCCCCGGTCTCGGTCGTCAGCTTCGTGACGCCGGACTTCTTGTTGTAGAACGCCTGGGGTACGGCGGTGTTGGGCTTGTGCGAGCCGGCCGGGGAGACGCCCTCGTACTTGTAGTAGATGTGCGCCGGCGTGCCGAGCGCCTTCTCGAGGTTGTGCGCCCGGAACAGCGGGGACGGCCGCCACAGCTTGTAGACGTCGAGCACCTCCTCGGGGATGTCGACGTAGCTGTCCTGCGTCACCTCCTGCATGATCAGGTCCATCGGGAACAGCGGCGCGAGGTCGTCGGGCCCGACCGGCTGGTGGGTGCCGGGGTGCAGCGGCGGCGGGGGCGGCGAGGGCAGGTCCGGGATCACGTTGTACCACCGGGTCGGCATCTCCGACTCGTCGAGCAGGAACTTGTGCTGCTTCCCCATCGCCCTGACCTCCGTGCTCGTCGTGACCCCGCGCGCCTGACGCTAGTGGCGGGTCACGGTCTCCGGAAGGCGTCCGCGAAGATTGGTGCCGTGACCCGACCCGCGACAAGTCCCGACGGACGACTGCCCCGACTGGTGGCGACCGATCTGGACGGCACGATCGTCGGCGAGGACGGCGAGATCAGCGATCGCACCGTGGCCGCCCTGCAGGGCGTGCAGGCGCTGGGCGTTCCGGTCGTGTTCGTCACCGGTCGGCCGCCACGGTGGATGGCCACCGTCGCCGAGCGCACCGGCCACACCGGGCTGGCCATCTGCGCCAACGGGGGGCTGCTGTGGGACCTGCACGCCGAGGCGGTCCTCGACACGTTCCCGATGTCGGTCGAGGTCGGGCTGGAGGTGGCTCGCCGGCTGCGGGCTGCCGTGCCGCTGATCGCGTTCGCCGTCGAGACGCCGGAGGGCTTCTCGCACGAGTCGACGTACGTCCCCCGCTACGACATCGGGATGGCCCGGCAGGTGGCCGACATCGAGGTGCTCTTCGCGGCTCCGGCGGTCAAGCTGCTGGCTCGGCACGAGGAGATGGAGCCGGCGGACCTGCTGCGTGCGGCGACCGCCGTCGCGGGCGATCTGGCCGAGCTGACCTACTCCTCCTCGTCCGGGCTGCTGGAGATATCGGCCGCAGGGGTGTCGAAGGCCTCGACGCTGGCCCTGATCTGCGGGCGGGACGGCATCGACGCGGCCGACGTGGTGGCCTTCGGCGACATGCCCAACGACCTGCCGATGCTCGCGTGGGCCGGCCAGGCGTACGGCATCAGGGATGCGCACCCCGAGGTGCTGGCCGCGGTCGAGCAGGTGGTTGACGGTCCGGACGGGGACGGCGTCGCCCGCGAGCTGGAGCGTCTCTTCGACCTCTGACGGAGGTACGGCTAGAGGTAGTTGCCGGTGCCCGGGTGCCCCTGCTCGGACTCGCCGGGCCCGCCGGGACCGCCGGGCCCGCCCGGTCCACCGGCCATGCCGGGCATGCCCGGCATCGACGCGCCGGGGGGCAGGGCGCGACGGCGCATCTCCTCGAACTGGGCCTTGGCCGACATCTGCTGGGCGAACAGTGCCGCCTGGATGCCGTGGAAGAGCCCCTCCAGCCAGCCGACCAGCTGCGCCTGTGCGACCCGCAGCTCGGCTTCCGAGGGTATGGAGTCGTCGTTGAAGGGCAGCGAGATCCGGTCCAGCTCGGCAACGAGCTCGGGCGCCAATCCCTCCTCGAGCTCCTTGATCGAGCGGGTGTGGATCTCCTTGAGCCGCACCCGGCTCGCCTCGTCGAGCTCGGAGGCGCGGACCTCCTCGAGCAGCTGCTTGATCATGCTGCCGATGCGCATGACCTTCGCCGGCTGGTCGACGAGGTCGGTGACCGAGCGCTCGTCGCCCTCCCCGTCTCCGGCGTCGACCTCCGTGGGGCGCCCGTCCGGGCCTACCACCACTACCCGTGGGTCATGCGACGCCGACTCAGCGGACGTGTGCTCAGGCTGCTCGCTCATGTCGCCTATCCTCGCCCACGCGGCCCGGTCGAAACAGGGTGGACCCGCAACGGCGCTGCTGCCACGCTCGTTGCGTGACCAGGACCACGCCACCGATCGCACCCACCCTCGTCCGCCGCGCCCTCGGCCCCGAGGACCTCGACGACGTGTGCGGGCTGCTCGCCGCGAGCGACAACGCGGTGCTTGGCTTCGTCGACTTCACCCCCGAGGACATCGCAGGCGATCTACGGCGGGACGACCTCGAGGCCCACGGCTGGTACGACGGCGGCATCCTGGTCGGCTATGGCTGGGTGGCGCCGACGCCGGGCAGCAACCAGGTGGAGCTCGACGTCTATGTCCGCCCGGGGCACGATGACGCCCTGGGCAACGAGGTGCTGGCGGCGCTCGAGGACCGTGGCCGGTCGCTGGTGGTCGGGACCGGGCACGGCGCGCCGTGGTTCGGGTCGGGGGCCTACCGCGTCGACACCCGCACCCAGGCGTGGCTCGCCGCCGCCGGCTACGACGTCCGCACGACCTTCACCCGGATGCGCATCGACCTTGGATCCGATCAGCCCGACCGGCCCACAGAGACCGTCGTGCGCCAGGTCACGAGTGACGCCGACCTGCGCACCGCCCATGAGATCCAGGAGGAGTCCTTCGTCGGGCACTACGGCCACGTCCGCTCGACGTACGAGAAGTGGCTGCAGCGCCTCGCCGAGAAGGGGGACGGCTGGTACCGGGTCTTCCTGGCCGAGCTCGCCGGTCAACCGCTCGGGGTGATGGTGACGAGCCGGCAGTTCGAGTCCGACGAGAACGCGGACCACATCAGCATTCTTGGCGTGCTGGCATCCGGCCGCGGCCGTGGCGTCGCGAGAGCCATGCTTCGCCACTGCTTCGCCGCTGCCCAGACGGGCGGCCGCACCGCAGTGCTCCTGCACGTCGACGTCGCGAACGTGACCGGGGCCCTGCGCCTCTACGAGTCGGCCGGCATGCGCGTGGTGCTCGAGATCGACGCCTGGGCCAAAGGTGAGCTCTCGAGCTGACGCGCAAGTCTTCGCAGGGTCAGCACCCGGAGCCGTCGGCGGCGAGCAGCCCGCTGCTCCCCGCGGATGGCCAGGGCGTTCATGTCAGCCTCCGTTCCAGCGGCACCCGCGATCGGGTGAGCAGCCACGCCGCCACGGCAGCGAGCACCGGCACGACGACCATCACCTGCACGAGCTGCCACCACGGGATCACCAGGTCCAGCGACGGGATCGCCCCGATGAGCGCCACTGCGGGCACGAAGCCGGCGGCGACTCCCAGCGCAGTGCCCAGGCCGGAGATCGACAAGGCCTGAGCGGCGGCCAAGGACCGCCGGAGCCGTGGGGCGGCACCGACCGCGGCAAGGGTCGCGTGGTCGCCGCGCGCGTCGGCCTGGGCGAGGCCGGTGGCGATCCCGGCCGCGCCGAAAGTGATGAGCCCGGCACCGACGACGAGTGAGAGCAGCCCGAGCCCGTAGCCGCTGACGTAGCCACGCTCGACGCTGAGCCAGCTCGTGAGCCCGGCATCGCTCATCGCCTTCTGCGCAGCCTCCACCTGCCCGGTGGTGGGCAGTTGGTCGAAGCGCAGGAACAGCGTGGTCGGCTCGGTCGTCAGCCCGAGCTTCGCCGCGGCCTCGGGGCTGTAGATGATCTGGGCCGCGGCGCTCGTCGACTCGATGTACATCGCTGGCAGCGTGACCTGGCGACTGACCGGGTCGCGGCCTGCCGCGACGGCGGCCTTGTCCTCCTCCGCGGTGACGACGTCGAAGACGACGGTGCCGTCGGAGCGCACGGGTGCAGACCAGAAGACGACCACGCCGCCCCGGTCGAGCATCTCGGCGCCGGCCGGGGTGCGGGACTGCCCGGTGAGTGGCCCGACGAGCTCTGGACCGCCGACCGGTGTGCCGTTGGACTGGCTCGAGATGATCGTCTCCTGGCCCTCGTTGCAGAGCGGGTCGCCGTCGGCGCGGTCGCGCTGGGCCGCGGTGGGCTCCCCGACGATCGAGTAGAGGAAGCACTCGTTCTCCGGCGGGATCTCCGGCACGGCGTAGCCTGCGGCGCAGCCAGGGCTGCCGCAGGACTCGTTGGTGCTGCGCACCACCAGCGACTCGAACGGCGGAAGGGCCGGGGTGATCGCGGCGACCACCCGAGCCGGATCGCTGACTGTGTGGGTCTCGTTCCCGTTGCGGTCGTAGTCGTAGGTCGCGAGCTGGACGCCACCGCTCATCGCTGGCCAGCTCGGAAGGTAGGCCTCCCGGTCGTGGGCGTCGAGCGCAGCGACGTACAGCAGCAGCGCGGTGCTGCCCGTCACCGCGGTGAGGACGGCTGCCATGGCGGGGGCGCTGCGCCCCCGGTGACGGGCGGCATCGCGCAGGGCGAGCCGGCCGGCGAGCGGCAGCCGACGCGACCAGCGGCCGGCCAGCCCGATGATGGCCGGGCTGGTGATGATGAGCCCGATCTGGGCCAGTGCCGCGCCGCCTGCGATCAGGCCCGCGACCAGTGCGGTGTCGGTGCCGTTGAGCGGGTTGAAACCGGTGCTGAAGGCGACGGCGAGCACGCTTCCGAGCGCGGCGCAGCCGACCCCGACCAGCGTGATGACCACCCCGATGACCGGCACCTTCCGGGCCGTCCGCACCTGCCCGCGGCGACCGGTCAGCGCCACCACCGGGTCCTGCCGGGCCGCGGTCCGCGCCGGGATCACCGCAGCGAGCAGCCCGGTGACCAGACCCAGCACGGCGATCGCGACCAGCTCGAGCGGGCGCACGTCGTAGTGCCCGAAGTCGGCGTCGGCGACCGACGTGAGCACCGGGCGGGCAACCGCTGCCAGCACGAGGCCGAGGGCGACTCCGACGACGGCGCCGACGAGACCGAGGACGAGCCCGCCGGCCAGCACGACCGCCCGGACCTGCCTCCGGGACGCGCCGGCCGCCGCCAACAGCCCCAGGGACCGGGCCTGGCGACGGGCCCCCACTGCGAAGGCGGCTCCGGCGAGCAGGGTCACCTCGAGGCCGGACAGCACCACGACGACGACCAGCAGCATGACGAAGAACCAGAAGTCGCTGGTGCGAAAGCCGCCGTTGCCGTTGCCGTCGGCGTAGAACGGGACGTCGGCGCGCGCCGGCGGGTCGAGCAGGATCTGGCGGGAGGTGACGAGCAGGCCCTG
>JBBRVU010000237.1:0-5575 GCA_038246575.1 Actinomycetes bacterium
AAGGCCGAGCAGGACCGCCTCGCCGCCGAACAGGCCGAGCACGAGCGCCTCGCCGCCGAACAGGCCGCCGCCGAACAGGCCGAGCAGGCCGCCGCCGAACAGGCTGCCGCCGAGCAGGCCGAGCACGAGCGCCTCGCCGCCGAGCAGGCCGCCGCCGAACAGGCTGCCGCCGAGCAGGCCGAGCACGAGCGCCTCGCCGCCGAGCAGGCCGCCGCCGAACAGGCTGAGCAGGAACGCCTCGCCGAGCGGGCGGCGGCACGGGAGCGTGCTGAGCGCGAGCTGCAGGCCGAGGTCGAGCGTCGGGCTCGCGAGAACGCCGAGCGCGAGGTCCATGAGGAGGCGGAACGCATCGCGCGCGAGGCTGCCGACCGCGACCAGCGGGCTGCCGCCGAGCAGGAGGCCGCCGAGCAGGAGGCCCGTGCGGCCGCCGACGCCGAAGCCGAGCGAGTTGCAGCGGAGGAGGCGGCGCGCAACGAAGCGGAGCGAGTCGCTGCCGAGCAGGCCGCGGCCCAGGCTGCCGAGGAGTCGCGTCTCGCTGCGGCTGAAGCCGCTCGACTCGCCACCGAAGAGGCCGAGCGCCTGGCCGCCGAGGAAGCGAGTCGACTGGCCGAGGACCAGCGCCGCGATCTGGACGAGAGCTCGGCGAGCTCAGCTCGTGCGGCCCAGGCAGCGAGCATGCTGACCGAGCTCACCCGTGACACGCCGAACGTCGCGAACCAGCCGGCCACGGAGGCCACCGACGACGTGGTCGCGGAGCCGGAGCCGGTTGCAGCCAAGGTCGACTCACCTGTTGACACCGGTCCGGCGCCCATGGTCGCGCGCGACAACGCCGACACCGCGATGCTGTTGCGCGAGCTGTCCAGCCTCGGCTTCGACGACGTACCGCCGCCGTCGGCACCCAAGTCGCCGCCGTCAGCACCCCGACCGGTCATGCCCGCCCCTGAGACCAAGAAGAAGCGCAAGGGGCTCTTCGGCCGCGGCTGACGTTACGCGTACGGCACGATGTCGCCTCGTGCGAGCAGTGGTGCAACGTGTCAGCGCGGCCAGCGTCGTCGTCGACGGCGCGGTGGTCGGCCAGATCGACCGGCCCGGGCTATGCGTCTTCGTCGGGGTGACCCATGACGACGACGCCGAGACGGCGCACCGGCTCGCGACGAAGATCTTCGAGCTACGGATCCTGCGGGACGAGAAGTCCGCCGCCGACGCTGGCGCGCCACTCCTGGTCGTCAGCCAGTTCACGTTGTACGGCGACGCGCGCAAGGGCCGACGGCCGACTTGGAACGCTGCCGCCCCGGGACCGGTTGCCGAGCCGCTGGTGGATGAGGTCGTGGCTGCGCTTCGTGACCGCGGCGCCGAGGTCGCCACCGGTCGCTTCGGCGCCGACATGGCGGTGTCCCTGGTGAACGATGGCCCGGTCACGGTGCTCCTGGAGATGTGACCGAACGAGCGCTGGAGCCGTGACGGTCAGCGCGGCGAGGGTCCGTCAGCCGACACGATGACCTCTTGCGTCGCCGCAACTCCGCCGGCGACCAACGTGGCGTCCACGGCGGTTGCCCGCTTGATGACCGCCAGCGCGATCGGGCCGAGCTCGTAGTGTCGAGCCGAGCTGGTGACGCGCCCGACTGTCTTGTCGCCGAGCAACACGTCGTCACCCGGCGCCGGCAGCTCCGAGTCGGAACCGTCGAGATGGAGCAGGACGAGTCGTCGCGGCGGCCGGCCGAGGTTGTGGACGCGGGCGACTGTCTCCTGGCCCCGGTAGCAACCCTTGTCCAGATGCACCGCAGTGCCGATCCAGCCGACCTCGTGCGGAATGGTGCGGTGGTCTGTCTCGAGCTGGTAGCGGGGTCGACCGGCCGCGATCCGCAAGGCCTCCGGGGCCCAGACCCCGGCGAGCTCAGCGCCGAGAATGGTCGCGAGCTCGGCTCGGGCCACGAAGGACTCGACGCCGTCGGGCGTCGTGCGCGTCGGCGCCCCCGCGACCGGGTCCGCCTTCAGCACCACGGCGTACGAGGCCGAGACGTCCTCGACCTCGACCTTGGACCAGAACTTCATGGAGTCCAGGAACGTGACCAGTGACTCTGCGGTGCCCGGCTCGATGTGAGCCCAGACTGCGTCGCCGTCGTCGACCATCGCGAGCTGGTGCTCGACGTGACCGTGCGCGGAGAGCAGCAGCGCGTCGGTTGCCACACCCGGCTCGAGGTGCTCGAGGTGCTGGGAGGTCAGCGCGTGCAGCCAGGTCAGGCGGTCGGGCCCGGAGATCCGCACGACGGGGCGGTGCGAGAGGTCGACCGACGCCCGGCCCTCGGCGAGCGCGCGCTGCTCCCGGTACGGGTCGCCGTAGTGGGCCGCAACCCCGTCATCGGGTGGGTCGGCGGGGACGGCGCCGGGGCTATCCAGGATCGGGCTCCTCATGGCGTACATCCCTGACAGCGGCCGTAGATCGAGAAGTGCGCGACGTCGGTCTCGAAGCCGTGGCGCGCGGCGAGGGCCGCGACGAGGGAGTCGGCGGCGGATGCACCGGTCTCGGTGACCGCCCCGCATTCGCGGCAGACGAGGTGGAGGTGCGCGTGATCGGTGGCTGCGTGGTAGGTCGGCGACCCGTGCCCGAGGTGGGTGTGGGTGACCATGCCCAGCTCCTCCAGCAGCTCGAGAGCGCGGTAGACGGTCGAGAGGTTGACCCCACTGGCATGGCGCTGGACCTCGGCGCAGATCTCGTCGGGGGTGCCGTGGCGCAGCGTGGTGACCGCGTCGAGCACGAGCTGGCGCTGGGGCGTGATGCGGTAACCACCGGCCTTGAGCTTGGCGGTGAGGCTCGGGTCGGTGTCGGTCATGGTCATGCCCGGTGCAGGGTCGCGGACAGGTGCGGCTGCAGCGGGTGCCCCATGGCCGCCATGTCGAAGGCCCAGAGCAGGTTGCCGTCGACTAGGCCGTAGAGGCGGTGCCCCGCGGTGTACTCCTTCGCGGTCGCCGTGCGGGCCACCGCGTCGGTGCTGAGCTCGATCTTCGCTCCGTCGGCGGCGCCGACCCAGATCTCGACGACGCCGGTCGGGTGGGTGAGGGTGAGCTCGATGCTTCCGTCAGCCTCGGGCCGCCAGTAGCCGTGCTCCTGCGCGAGCGGGCGGACCTCGTTCCCCTCGGCGTCGAGCAGCCAGGAACGACTCACGTGATGGACGAACGGCTTGCCCGGCAGCTGGGCGAAGGTGACCTCCTGGCCGAAGCGGAACTCCTCGACTGTGGGGTATCCCCCGACCCCGACGCCCCGCCAGGTGCCGATCAGCCAGGTCAGCGGGATCAACTGCGGCGGCATGTCCAGCGGGATCTCCACCGTCACACCTCCGGTGAGTCGGCGCCAGTCGCGGCCGGGTCGGCAACGTCGGTGGCCGTCCAGATGCGCCGTACGGTCAGCAGACCGACGCCGGCGACCGCCACAAAGGCGAGCACCAGCGCGACGACGACCAGGGTCTCCCACACCCGCCCAAGTCTACGTCGACCACCCCCACCCCCACCTTCCCCGTTGATCATGCAGCAATGGGGATCTTGGACATCGGCGCTGGTCAGCCCCCTGCACATCCCTGTCGATCATGCAGAAGTGGGGATCTTGGTGCTGCCGCAGCCGAAGCAGTCAGCACGGACAGCCGCCGAAGGGGCCCATGGCCGTCGCGGCGAGCCACGGACTGTGCGTCGAGGGCCGCCGGCCGGCGCCGAGGTTCGGCCGACCCCGGCGGGTCCGACGCCGTAGGTCGTTGAACACCTGTCGTCGTAGCGACCGCGGACAACGCCGCCGTGGCCGACCAACCCCTCGTTCGCACCGGTCCCTCATGACGGGCGACCAAGATCCCCACTTCTGCATGGTCGACAGGCAATCTTGGGGCTGTGACCTGCGGTGATGTACAAGATCCGCATTGCTGCATGATCAACTTCGAGGGTGGAAGTTGGGTGGGTCGCCATGTCAGACGGGGATGGTGAGGTCGGCGACCTCGCCGGTCTGGGCGACGACTGCGCGGTCGACCGGCTTGGCCTTCGGCGCGAGGGTGCGCAGGGTCCAGCGGCCCGGCGCGGCGAAGAACCGGAACTGCCCCGTCGCCGACGTCGGCACCTCGGCGGTGAACTCCCCGGACCCGTCGAGGAGCCGGACGTACGCCCCGGCCACCGCCTCGCCGTCGCGAAGGACCACGCCCTGCACGACGGCCGCGGTGGCCAGGTCCACGCCCTCGGTCGAGGGGCCGCCCAGCGTCGCGCCGCACATCAGGCCGACGCCCCCGAGTCGTCGCCGAGCTCGATCGGCACGCCCACCAGCGAGCCCCACTCCGTCCAGGACCCGTCGTAGTTCTTCACGTTGGGCTGTTCGAGCAGCTCGTGCAGCACGAACCACGTGTGCGCCGAGCGCTCGCCGATGCGGCAGTAGGCGATCGTGTCCTTGCCCTCGAGGTCGACGCCCTTGCCGGAGTAGAGCGCCGTCAGCTCGTCATCGGTCTTGAAGGTGCCGTCGTCGTTCGCCGCCTGCGACCACGGGATGCTGCGCGCGGTCGGGATGTGCCCCGGCCGTTGCGACTGCTCCTGCGGCAGGTGCGCCGGTGCTAGCAGGCGCCCGGCGAACTCGTCAGGCGAGCGGACGTCGACCAGGTTCTGCTGACCGATCGCGGCCTCGACCTCGTCGCGGAACGCCCGGATCGAGCGGTCCTGCTCCTTCGCGGTGTACGTCGTCGCCGGCCGGCTCACGTCGTCGGAGACGAGCTCGCGTGACTCCAGCTCCCACTTCTTGCGTCCGCCGTCGAGCAGCCGCACGTCCTCGTGGCCGTACAGCTTGAAGTACCAGTACGCGTATGCGGCGAACCAGTTGTTGTTGCCGCCGTAGAGCACGACGGTGTCATCGTTGCCGATTCCCCGCGCCGACAGCAGCGCCTCGAACGCCGCCTTGTCGACGAAGTCGCGGCGCACCGGGTCCTGCAGGTCCCGCTTCCAGTCCAGGCGCACGGCGCCCTTGATGTGGTTCTTGTCGTAGGCCGAGGTGTCCTCGTCGACCTCGACCAGGACGACCGAGTCGTCGGCGAGGTGGGACTCGACCCAGGTGGCGTCCACGAGGACGCTGTCACGAGTGCTCATGCTGAGACCTCCGTAGGAGTGCGGTGGATGTACGTCGGGTGACGCCACCGGAGCGGCGTGCGGTGTTGGCCCGCCGGGCGAGCAGGTAGACCTCGCAGCCGAGGCAGACGCCGAATGCCGCGTTGAGGAAGGCGGCCGCCAGCGCCGCGGCGACGGCGGCGATCGCCACGACGGCCCAGCCGGCCGCGACACCGAGGAGCGCGAGCAGCGCGAATCCGAGCCCGACACCTTGGGCGAAGCGCACCGGGCGCGCGTCCTCCCGCTCGACCGGCGGTCCGAGGCGGGGGCGCACGACGGTGCGGAACAGCCAGGTGTACGGGGAGCGACCGGCCAGCCCCAGGGCGAACACGACGCTCTGCCCGAGCAGCAACCAGGCACTGCCGGTGACCAGGACCAGCGCGAGGACCACGGTGGTCAGACCGGCGGCCGCACGGGGTCCGCGCGGGTCGAGCAGAGTTGGCGAAGACGCCAT
>JBBRVU010000238.1:0-5538 GCA_038246575.1 Actinomycetes bacterium
GACGAGATCCCGGTGCTGCGCGAGCTCGCTCCCGGGCACTTCGGGGCCTGCCACTTCCCCGAGGAGAAGAACTTCGGTGCGCCGGCGACGACAGCGTCTTCCACACCCGCCTGACCCACGTCCGCCAGGCCGCTCTCAACCCTCCCTGTCGATCATGCACTTGTGGGGATCTTGAGCGCGCGGCGCAGCCAGTCCCGCTGGAGCAGCAAGAGATTCTCGGACACGATCTCCTGCGGGGTCATGTGGGTGACGCCGGACAGCGGGAGCACGTCGTGCGGCCGGCCGGCGGCCACGAGTGCCGCTGAGAGCCGAAGCGTGTGCGCGGCCACCACGTTGTCGTCGGCCAGACCGTGGATCAGCAGCAGCGGCCGGGACAGCTCGGCGGCGGTCGCGAGCAACGAGTTGCGGTCGTAGACCTCGGGCGAGGTGGCGGGGTCACCGAGGTAGCGCTCGGTGTAGAAGGTGTCGTAGAGCCGCCAGTCGGTGACCGGTGCGCCGGCAACGGCCGCGTGGAAGACATCGGGCCGGCGCATGACCGCGAGCGCGGCGAGGTAGCCGCCGTAGGACCACCCGCGGATCGCGACCCGCGTGAGGTCCAGGTCGTCGAACTCCTTCGCCGCTGCCTGAAGCGCCTCGACCTGGTCGTCGAGAGTCACTGTCGCAAACTCGTCGCGCACCGCGCGGTCCCACTCAGGCCCCCGCGAAGGCGTGCCTCGGCCGTCCGCGACGACGACAGCGAAGCCCTGGTCGGCCCACCACTGGGGCTCCAGCCACATGTTGTGGGCAGCGATCACCTCTTGGTGGTGCGGCCCGCCGTAGGGGTCCATGAGGACGGGCAGCGTGGTGCCGGGGACGTGGTTGCGGGGGAGCAGGACGCCGACGCACAGGTCGTTCGACCCGACCCGCAGCAGCCGGACGGCCGCGGTGAGCGGTGGCTTCTCGGCGTACGACGTGATGGTTCTCGTCGATCCTTCGCGGCGGACGGTCACCGTGGTTCCCGGTTCGTCGAGCCGTCGAGTGGCGATCAGCACTGTGCCGGCGGATCGGAGGCCGGTGTGGAAGGCGCCGGGCTCGGTGAGACGTTCGAGCGCACCATCGGCGCCGACGAACCAGAGGTGGGACTCGGTCGGGGCGTCGGTGCCCGCGACGAGCACGCCGTTGTCGTCGACCGAGACGACGTGGGACACCTGGACGTCGGCGGGGGTGACGAGGGTGCCGTCGATGGCCAGGCGACGGGCGCCGTCGATGTCGGCGGTCGACACCAGCCGCCCGTCGGGCAGCAGCGCCGGAGTGCCGGGGACCACGTCGAGCCAGGTGTCGTCGGACGCCTCGGCACGCAGGGCGGTCGCACCGGTGCCGGTGTCGATGGTCAGCGTCCGGGTGCGGCGCTGGTCGCGGCTCATCACGTGCAGGAGCGCGCCTGCGCCGGTCCAGGACACGGAGATGACGTACGGGTAGGTCGCCCGGTCCCAGGTGACCTCGGTGCGTGACCCGTCGAGGCCGACGCTTAACAGGGTGACGTCGGCGTTGGGTGAGCCGGCGACCGGGTAGGCAACCTCCGCGGCGGGGGTGCCGGGGTTGGCCGGGTCCGCGATGTGCCAGCGCTGCACGGGGGTCTCGTCGACGCGGGTGACCAACAGCGCGGAGCCGTCCGGCGCCCACCAGAAGCCGCGGTGGCGCTCCATCTCCTCGGCGGCGACGAACTCGGCGACCCCCCAGTGGACCGAGGACCCGTCTGGCGCCGCCAGTGTCCGGGAGTCCGTGCCGTCGACGCTCACCACGTGCAGCCCGCCGCTGGCGGCATAGGCGACCCACCGGCCGGTGGGATCCGGCCGCGGGTCGAGGGCAGGGCCGGCCGCCGGCAGCTCGCGCACGTCGGGGCTCGTGGCGGAGGCGAGATCGGCCAGCCACAGCCGGCTCGAGAGAGCGAACGCGGCGCAGGAGACCGACTCGTCGGTGGCGAAGGACACGATTCCGGCGGAGCCCTCCCGGGAGCGCTCGCGGCGGGCCCGTTCCTCGGGCGAGAGGTCCTCGCCGCCGGCGCCCAGCAGCGTCGCGGGGTCGGCCACCAGGGTCTCGGTGCCGGTGCCGGTGTCCACGAACCAGAGGCAGCCGACCGGGTCCCGTCCGCCCTGCGAGCGGAGGAACAGCAGCCGGTCGCCGGTCGGGTCGAGCCGGAACGACCGGGGTGCGCCCCGGCTGAAGTTGAGGGTGCGGGCCGCCGCTCGCGGGAACGACTCGGTGGGCTCGGTCTCCGTCACCCGCCGAAACCTACCCGCCCCCACCCACCGGAAATCGACCACGTACAGCACCCTGGTGATCGCTTCAGCAGGTGTGTACGCCTGCTGAACCGATCACCCACCTGCCGAACGTGGTCGACGGCGGGAGGGCTGGGTAGGGTCCGGCGGGTGACGACGACACCGGAGGACCCGCGAACCCAGGAGCCGGAAGCCCGCCCGACCACGCCGGAAGAGGCCGTGCTGCGCGAGGCGGAGTCGGTGCTCGAGCAGGCCGAGCCCGGGGACGAGGCCACCATGGACATGCTGGACTCCGGGCGCCGGCTGCTGCTGGTGCACGCGCACCCGGACGACGAGACGATCAACAACGGCGTCACGATGGCGAAGTACGTGGCGCAGGGCGCCCATGTCACGCTGGTCACCTGCACCCTCGGCGAGGAGGGCGAGGTCCTCGTTCCCGATCTGATCCATCTGGCGGCGGACAAGGACGACCAGCTCGGGACCCACCGCATCGGCGAGCTTGCGACTGCGATGGAGGCCCTTGGCGTCACCGACCATCGCTTCCTCGGCGGACCGGGCCGGTTCCGCGACTCCGGGATGATGGGCCTCCCGACCAACGATCGCCCGGACTGCTTCTGGCGGGCCGACCTCGACGAGGCGGCCGGGCTGCTCGTCGAGACCATCCGGGAGATGCGCCCGCAGGTCGTCGTGACCTACGACGAGAACGGCGGGTACGGCCACCCAGACCACATCCAGGCCCATCTGGTGACGATGCGGGCAGTCGAGCTCGCATCGGACCCTGTTCACGGCGCCGGCGAGCCGTGGGAGGTGGCCCGGGTCTACTGGTGCGCCCTGCCGCTGTCCTGGTGGCGCCGGAGCCTGCAGGCGCTGCGCGACAGCGGTGACACCACGACGTTCGAAGGCATTGACCCCGACGGGGACCTGCCGATGGGCACCCCGGACGAGCTGGTCTCGGCCGTCGTCGAGGCCCCGGAACACGTCGAGGCCAAGTTGGCGGCGATGCGGGCGCACGCAACCCAGATCACCGTCGACGGTCCGTTCTTCGCGCTGTCGAACAACATCGGCAGCGAGGTCTGGAGCCGCGAGGCCTACCAGCTAGTCCGAGGGTCCGCTGGCCCTGACGAGGACCTCTCCACCGACGGGCACCACAGCGACCTGTTCGCCGGTCTGGACTAGAAGCGGGCCTGGACCACTAGGCGGGACCAGAAGCACTGATCACACACGGTCAACGTGGTCACACCGGGCTAGGCCGAACGGGTGAGCGAGTCATCGCAGACGGGTGAATGCCCGGCCACGGAGGATCAGGTCGGCGAGCAGCGGGTGAGACTGCAAACAGTTGCTCGTCCGCGATTCTTGTCGACCGGCCCGCACCCGAGGTTGATGCTCCGATCGGGTGATTCCGTCGACAGGACCGGCGCGGAGGTGCACCATCCCGTCAAGAGGCCGAGGAGCGCACGTGAGCGAGCAGCAGACGTCAGGTCAGGTCGAGGTCTCGTCGTTCGGCACCGGCGGGATGGTCATGCGCCACGGCTCCGCCGACGTCGGCGTCTCTCGGGAAGCGCTGCGCCGCAAGCGGCTGCGCAGCATGCTGGTCATGCTCGGGATCCCGACGGCGTACCTCTGGTTCCGGATCCTCACCGGGCACCCGCTGGACTTCTTCAACGTCCCCAGCGTCGACCCGCTGCTCCTGATCCCGTCGTTGTTCTTCCTGGTGCTCATCGTGATCCTGCTCGGGCAGTTCGTGTTCACCGGACGCTCGCCGCACGTGATGTACCGCCCCGAGCAGATCGAGACTGAGCTTGACGACGTGAAGGGCATCGACGGGGTCAAGGAGGACGTGATCCGCTCGCTGAACCTGTTCCTCGCCCACAAGACGTTCGCGAGCGAGATGGGCGGCACGCCGCGCCGCGGGCTGTTGTTCGAGGGGGCACCGGGCACCGGAAAGACGTTCCTGGCAAAGGCGATGGCCCGCGAAGCCGGCGTGCCCTTCCTGTTCGTCAGCGCCACTTCGTTCCAGTCGATGTTCTACGGCGCTACCGCCAAGAAGATCCGCTCCTACTTCAAGGCGCTGCGCAAGGCGGCCCGCCAGGAAGGCGGCGCGATCGGGTTCATCGAGGAGATCGACGCGATCGCCATGGCGCGCGGCGGCGTAAGCGCTACTGCGATGCCTGGCATAGCCCGTTCGACCGAGCACCTCGGCTGTGGCGGCCTCACCGGACTGCCCAGCTCGTACGCCCATCCCGCGTCGGCAATCGTGAACCAGTCCACGATGTCCGAGGGCGTGGGTGGTGTGGTCAACGAGCTGCTCGTGCAGCTGCAGTCCTTCGACGACCCGACCGGTTGGCAGAAGATGCAGACCAAGGCCATCGACCGGCTCAACCTCTACCTGCCGCTGCACCGCCAGATCAAGCGGCCGTCACCGCCGTCGACCAACCTGCTGCTCATCGCGGCGACCAACCGGGCGGACAACCTCGACCCCGCCCTGCTGCGCCCGGGTCGGTTCGACCGCCGCCTCACCTTCGAGCTGCCGACCAAGTCCGGCAGGCGCGAGCTGATCGACCACTTCCTGGCGAGCAAGGCGCACGTGGCCGAGCTCGACGACGAGGATCGCCGTGACGCCCTCGCCGCGGTCGCGCAGGGCTACACGCCGGTGATGATCGAGCACCTCTTCGACGAGGCCCTGGTCAACGCCGTTCGCCGTGGCGAGCGGGCAATGTCCTGGGCCGACGTCGACAAGGCCAGGCTGGTCGAGGAGGTCGGCATGGGGCAGCCCGTGACCTACACCGACCACGAGAAGCGCCTCATCGCCACCCACGAGGCCGGTCACGCCACGGTCGCCTGGCTGGTCGCGCCGCAGCGCCGGCTGGAGGTCCTCACCATCATCAAGCGGCGCTCCGCCCTGGGCATGCTGGCCCACGGCGACCGCGAAGAGGTCTACACCCGGTCCCGCGCGGAAATGACTGCGCTGATCCAGATCGCGATGGGCGGGCAGGTGGCCGAGGAGCTGTTCTTCGGCGACGTGTCGACCGGCCCAGGTGGCGACCTGCTGTACGCCACCAATGTCGCCGCCGAGATGACTGGGTCCTGCGGCATGGAGGACACCCTGGTGTCCTACGCCGCCATCCAGAACAGCGCGTTCTCGGACACGAACATCGTCGGCCGAGTGCTCGCCGATGCCGAGGGTCGCGGTCGGGTCGAGGACCTGCTGCAGCGCCAGAAGAACGTCGTACGCGGCCTGCTGGACTCGCACCAGCACCTGGTCGAGGCCCTGCGCGATGCC
>JBBRVU010000239.1:0-5520 GCA_038246575.1 Actinomycetes bacterium
ATCACCGAGACCAACCTCAAGATCAACGTCAAGACCGGTGACGTCGTACGTCGTAGTGAGAAGGCGGTCAACCACCTGGTGACCCGGGACGTGCCCGAGGACCGCGGCGAGCGCAAGATCGTCGACAAGTGGGTCGCGTTGGCCTCCGGACCGGGCAACCGTGTCGTGGGCTCGATCGCCGAGGACATCAAGCGGTCGTCCAACCGCGGCGCGGAGTCCGCGCTGCCGAACCTGATCGCCGACGCCCAGAAGGTGTCGACCGGTTCGCAGGTGGCGTTCATGAATCCCGGTGGTGTGCGGGCCGACCTGCTGGTGGCCAACTCACCGGCTGGCGAAGCGGCCGGCCAGATCACCTACCGGGAGGCGTACAACGTCCAGCCGTTCAGCAACATCCTGCAGACGTTCGACATGACGGGCACCCAGATCGACACCCTGCTCGAGCAGCAGTGGATCGCGGGTCGCCCGGGTGGTCGTGACGTGTTGCGGCTGGGCATCTCGAACGGGTTCACCTACAGCTGGTCGGCGTCCGCGCCGTTCGGGAACAAGGTCGACCCGGCCTCCATCATGATCAACGGAGTGGTTGTCAATCCGAGCGCCAACTACCGCGTGACGGCCAACAACTTCATGGCCGACGGAGGCGACAGCTACACCGCCCTGGTCAACGGTGCCCCGCGCACCGGCGGCAAGATCGACCTGGACGCGCTGATCGACTACATGGGTGCGAACGCCGGGCTCACCTCACCCCCGGCAGCACGCAGCACGCAGCTCCCGTGATCTAGGGAGCGGCTCACCTCCTGCCCCATGGCCGGACCGGTCATCCGGTGGGAGGTGGGCCGGCACCCCTTGGGGTTTCGGCGGGCGCGGGTTACGTTGCCAGCCAACCCCTAGGAGCGCCATGACGTCATCATCGCCACTGAGGCGAGGCCTGCCTGCCATTCTCATCGCCCTGCTCGCGTCCTCACTCGTCGCTTCGCCAGCCCTGGCTAAGTCCGACAAGAAGGCCAAGCCGGACAAGTCGAAGATCACCAACATCCAGGTGCTCAATGTCAGCGACTTCCACGGTCAGCTGGATCCGCTCAACATCTTCGGCGTCGGGGATGTCGGAGGCGCCGCGGCGCTGTCGTCCTACTGGGCCGCCGACCGCGCGGCCAACCCGAACACGCTGTTGCTCACCGGCGGGGATGCGGTGGGTGCCAGCCCGCCGCTGTCATCGTTCTTCCAGGACCGTCCGACGATCGAGTGGATGAATTACGCCGGCTTCGACGCGGACACCTTCGGCAACCACAACTTCGACGCTGGGCTCACCCAGCTGCAGGAGCAGGTCGACGCGGCGAAGTTCGACTATGTCTCGTCGAACCTGAAGAACATCGACGACAACATCTCGGGCGTCGAGCCCTACCAGATCTACAAGGTCGGCAAGATCAAGGTGGCTGTCATCGGAGTGACCAACCCCGAGGCGCCTTCCCTGGTGACGCCCGGCAACTTCGGCACCATCGAGATCACCGACCCGGTCGCGGCCGCGATGAAGGCGCGCCGGTCCGCCGAGAAGCACGGCGCCAAGGCGTTTGTCGCCATCGGGCACCTCGGCATCGAGGGCAACGACGCCAACGGCGACCCGGCTGGTCCCCTGGTCAATTTTGCCAAGGGTGTCACCGGGTTCGACCTGATCCTCGGTGACCACACCGACATCCAGTACCAGAACACGATCAACGGCGCCCTTGTCGTCGAGAACAAGAGCAAGGGCGCGACGTATGCCAAGTCGACGTTGAGCTACGACAAGCACGCCAACCGAGGTGTTGTCGCCGCGTCGGTGGAGTTCGTCGTGCCAGTCTCGTCAGCGGTGACTCCGGACCCCAAGGTCGTGGAGATGCTCCAGCCCTACCGGGACGCTCTGGCCGAACAGCTCGACGTCACGATCGGCACCGCTGATGCCGTGCTGCCTCGGGGCGGGACACCGGCGGTCGAGCGGACCATGGAGGTCGCCATCGGTGACCTGACCACCGACGCCATGCGCACGACGTACGGCACGCAGATCGCGTTCACCAACGGTGGCGGCCTGCGGTCGACCCTCCCGGCGTCGGGCTACCTGCCGCAGGACACGACCCTGCGTCGGGCCTCTCCCGGGTACGCCGCGGGACCGCCGTACGACCTGGTGCTGGGTGACATCTACACCTTGCTGCCGTTCGGCAACGAGGCACTGACCCGGACGGTGACCGGCAGCCAGTTGTGGGCAGCGCTCAACTTGAGCACATCGAGCGCCCCGGCCGCCTTTGGCGGATTCCTGCAGATCTCTGGCTTCAAGTTCACCTACGACGTCAGCCGGGCCGCGGGCTCGCGCGTGGTCTCCGTGACACTCGACGATGGGACGCCGATCCCGAACAGCTCGGCCTTCACCGTCACGGCGACGACGAACAACTTCACCAATGCCGGCGGTGACGGATACACGATGTTCGCCGACGGACAGGGGACGACCCGGGACCTGCTGGCCAACGTGGTCGCCGACTACGTGAAGGCCAACCCGAACGTCACGAACACGACGAACGGGCGGATCACCCGGCTCAACTAGCGCCGGCAACGACAGTAGGGGCGGCGCACCAGCGCCGCCCCTACTGTCGTTGCGCTAGCCGATGGGTGCGGGCTCCGGTTCCGGGGCGAGGGCCTCGTCGTCGGCCTTGGGCACCACGAAGCGATAGCCCACGTTGCGCACCGTGCCGATCAGCGTCTCGTGGTCGGCACCGAGCTTTGCCCGCAGCCGGCGTACGTGCACGTCGACCGTGCGGGTGCCACCGAAGTAGTCGTAGCCCCACACCTCCTGCAGCAGCTGGGCCCGGCTGAAGACGCGCCCCGGGTGCTGGGCGAGGAACTTCAGCAGCTCGAACTCCTTGAACGTGAGGTCCAGGACGCGGCCGCGGACCCGGGCGGTGTAGGTCGCCTCGTCGATGGTGACGTCGCCGCGGCGGATCTCACCGAGCTCGTCGTCGCCGCCGCTTCGCTGCGCAGCCCGGCCCAGCGCCAGCCGCAGTCGCGCCTCCACCTCGGCCGGGCCGGCGGTGTCGAGCAGAACGTCGTCCACGCCCCACTCGGCGGTGACGGCCGCGAGCCCGCCCTCCGTGGTGACCAGCAGCACGGGGCAGTCGACGCCGGTCGTGCGCAGCACCCGGCACAGTGACCGGATGTGGGGCAGGTCCTTGCGGCCGTCGACCAGGACGAGGTCCGAGCGCGGCGCCTCGAGCAGGGCCGAGACCTCGGCGGGCGCGGCGCGAATGGTGTGCGAGAGCAGGCTCAGTGCCGGGAGCACCTCGGTGGACGGCTGCAGGGCGTTGGTCAGCAACAGCAGTTGAGTCACGGGCGGTGCCTCCTCGTGCCTGGCACGCGGGCGCGGCCCGCTTGTCGGGTCAACGATGACACAGCGGCGTGAGGATGCGAATCTTTGAGTCCGGTCCGTGAGAGACCCTCGGTGGACCGCGGGAGAGGTGGTGGATGGTGGCACGCGCGACGATCCGCTACTGGGCTGCGGCGCGGGCCGCCGCCGGGACAGCCGAGGAGTCGTTCGAGGGGGAGACGCTGGCCGACGTGCTCGACGCCGCCGAGCAGGCGCACGGGCCCGGGCTCGCCCGGGTGCTCTCCGTGGCTAGCGTCCTCGTCGACGGGACACGCTCCGGCGGGTCGACGGTGCTGACCGATGGGATGGTCGTCGAGGTGCTGCCGCCCTTCGCCGGAGGATGACTGCACCACCTGGCTCGTCCTGACGGTTCGACCGGCTCGACCGTTCTCGGCGCCGTCCTGGCACGATGCGGTGGATGACCTCGCCCCGCACGGCCGCGCTGACCGTGGCGGGGCTTGCTCTGGGCCTCGGACTCCTTCTCACCCTCGGTGCGGCCACGGCGCCAGCCGTGCTGCTCGGCGCGGTGGCGCTCGCCCAGGCACTGGTCCTGGCAGCCTGGCACCGGGCGCTGGCCGTGCCCGGTGCGCTCGGTGGCGCGGTCGTCGGCGGCGCGGTGGCGCTCGGCTGCGACGTCCTGGTCCTGATCGCGGACGGCGACCGGCCCCTCGAGGCTTTGCCGCCGGTGCTCGCGCTGAGCGTGCTGGGCGCGTTGTTGCACCAGCTGCTGCGGCGCGACGAGCGCGAGGATCTCAGCGCCTCCCTGGCCGCGACCCTTTCCCTGGCCGCGGTGGCGGCCATGGGCGTGTTCTATCTGGCGGCCGACGGCACCCGGCTGGGTGGTCCGCTGGTCGCCGGCACCGCTGCTGCTGCCGCCATCGCAGCTTGTCTCGTCGGCGCTGCCCGGCTCGTACGCTCCGGGACGAAGCTGCCGGAATGGGCGGTGCTCACCGCCCTGACGGTGGGGGTGGTGGCGGTGCCCGTCAGCGGGGTCGTCGTGGCGGCGCTGACCGAGCTGGGGATCGCCACGGCGGTGGCCGTGTCGCTGGTGTCCGCCGCACTGGCCGCGGTCGGCGCGACGCTGGCGGCCAGGGCCACGGTCCCGCAGCCTCTGCTCGCCGGTGCCCTGCCGATGCTGGTCGCGGCACCCACCGCGTACATCCTGGGTCGGCTGCTCGTCGGCTGACCGGGAATCACCCCGCTGCCGCGACGGTTGCGGGAGGGCATGGTGGGTGTGCTGGTGGTGCTCGGTGGGCTGGCTGCGGCCAGCGGGCTGGGCCTGTTGCTGGGCCGCTCCGGCCGACGGCTCGGGTCGCCGAAACGCCCCGGCTCCGGGGTTGTGGCGACAGGCGCCGAGGACTTGAGCCCGGCCGACCTCGGCGGCGAGCCGCTCGGCGAGAGGGCCACCCTGGTGCAGTTCTCCAGTGCGTTCTGCCAACCCTGCCGGGCAACCAGGTCGCTGCTGGAACGCGTCAGCGGCCAGGTCGACGGGGTGCGCCACGTCGAGATTGATGCGGAGTCCCAGCTCGAGCTGGTGCGCCGGCTGGACATCCGGCGGACCCCCACCGTGCTCGTCCTGGATCGGCACGGGCGGGTGGTGCGCCGGGCCAGTGGCCAGCCGCGGCACCCCGACGTGGTGGCAGCGATCGATGCCGCCCTGCTGGCGTGACCTCCCGTCTCAGGCACCGGACGAGGTCGTCCTGGCTCATGGACGTCCCTACGATGATCTCCGTGGGCATCCGGCTGACTCGACGACGCGCAGTGGACCTGCTCCGCGTGTCGACAGCGGTCTGTTCGGCCTCCTGACACCCCAGCGTCCCTCTGTCCTTGCGCTCTTGTCAGGAGCACTCTCATGGCGTCTTCGCCAACTCTGCTCGACCCGCGCGGACCCCGTGCGGCCGCCGGTCTGACCACCGTGGTCCTCGCGCTGGTCCTGGTCACCGGCAGTGCCTGGTTGCTGCTCGGGCAGACCGTCGTGTTCGCCCTGGGGCTGGCCGGCCGCTCCCCGTACACCTGGCTGTTCCGCACCGTCGTGCGCCCCCGCGTCGGACCGCCGGTCGAGCTGGAGGACGCGCGCCCGGTGCGCTTCGCCCAAGGTGTCGGGCTCGGATTCGCGCTGCTCGCGCTGCTCGGTGTCG
>JBBRVU010000240.1:0-5396 GCA_038246575.1 Actinomycetes bacterium
AGGCCGACCGCGTAGAACGCGGGGATGGCGAACGCCGCATACAGGAACAGCCACGGCAGGTTGAACTTGGACTCGGATCGCAGCCTGGACCGGATGGCGCGGTAGATGATAATGAACCACAGGAACAGGCCGATCACGAGCAGGATCTGCCAGAACCGAGGCAGATCCAGGTACTCCCACTGCTGATCGAAGAAGATGGAGCCTTTCGCCCACGACGGCCCGTACGTGCTGATGGCGGTCGTGGTCATCATTCCGACCACGACGATCGTCAGGGCTCCCAGCAACCCATAGGCCAGCCAGTGCTGCCTGCGTGGTTCCCGGCCCGAGATGATGGGCGCCAGGAAGATCGCAGCCGCCAGGAAGGCGGCCGCCGTCCACAGTAAGGAGAGCTGTAGGTGCCAGGTGCGCGCGAGGTTGAACGGCAGGATCTGAGCCAGGTCGAGACCAAAGAAGCTGCTCAGGTCCGCCCGGTAGTGCTCCACGGCTGCCCCGAGTGTGGCCTGGATGAGGAAGAGCAGTGACACCACTAGGAAGAACCAGGCGGTGGCCTTCTGGGCTTTGGTGATGCCGACCTTGCCCGGCTGGAGGAAGGAGAGGGACGGGAGTTCGGTGCCGTGCCAGCCGATCTTCTTGCTCCACCTGCCATAGAGCGCGAACAACGCGCCAAGACCGACCAACAGCGCCACCAGCGACATCGCCGACCACACCAGAATGTCCGCCGACGGGTCGTTGTCAACGCGTGGCTCGGCCGGCCAGTTGTTGGTGTAGGAGTAACTGTGGCCTGGGCGCTCGGCAGCAGCCGCCCACGCGGTCCAGCCGAAGAACGCCGTCAGCTCGCGGATCTGAGCAGGGTCGGTGATGGCGGACGGCAAGAGCCCGTGCTCGGTGGTGTCCACGCCAAAGAACTCGGCGTAGTACGCACGGATCTCCTCGAAGGCAGTGACCTGTTCGGGTGTGAAGACCAGCACGCCGGTATCTGGGTCGTAGCGGTTGGCCCGCAGCATCTCCTTCGTGGCAGCCGTCGGGTCCTGCACCCCCTGCTCACGCAGGGACCCTTGAATGTGCTCACTGGACAGTCGCAAGTATTCGGCGGTGAAGTCCGGCCCGAGATAGGCCCCATGGCCCAAGATCGAGCCGTACTGCTGCAAACCTCGCCGCAAGAAGGTCTCCTGGCCAGCCGTGATGTCTTCCTCAGTGAAAAGCGTCTTGCCGTCAGTGCTCACCACCTGCGCGGGTAACGGCATCGAATCCGTGTAGGTGCGATAGGCCAGAATCCCCATCACAAGAAAACCGAACAGCAAGACGAGGGCGACGCCCTGCACCCACCCCTTGGAGATCGCGATCTCCGCCTTCGAAGACTGCTGCTCCACGCCCTTCGCCACACTGCTCATGCTCGCCCCACCCGTCCGGATATGGCCCCGCAGGCCAGGCGGCCCCCCATAGTTGGTAACCCTAGTGACGATCCGCGAACCTGTCGCGATAGCGCCTTCCGTTCTTCTTCCTGCCCGCCAGACCCCCGGCGCTCAACCGATGCTGCCACGTAGGCGCGCTCATCGCTCTGCCGCAATGGCCCGAATTCGGTAGTGCAGCGAACCAGTTGCGTCTCTCGGCTGGGGAGCCGACGACGTTGACGGTGAACGTCCCCCATGGGTAGACGCTGTCGTGCCGGGACTGCACCAGCAGGTCGGTCAGGTATCCAGCAGGGCAGCGCCACCGTCCAGGTCGGCGACCCCGTCAAACAGGGCCAGCCACTCGCCGCCGTCGGGAACAACGGCCATTCCAGCGCACCACACCTGCACCTCCACGTACAGGACACCCCCTCAGCCGACAGCAGCGCCGACCGCACCTACCCGATGCTCGTCCGCAAAGTGGAGATCGCCAAGGGTGGCTTCTGGCCGTGGGGTGACAGCCACGAACTCCACTCCGGCGACCTGGTCCGCACACTCGGCCAGTAGCGAATAGGCGCCTATCGGACATCTGCACGACCGCGCGAATCGCGGCACTTGCGGACGTTCGGGCTTCCCTCAACGAGGCTGAGTTGCAACGATGGGGGATGAGCTTCTCCGAGTCAGAGATTGTCGCCCTGATGGCGATCGCCGTCGTCCTCAACGGACTCGGCCTCGTGGCGTGGAGACAGGGACTCTTGGGGCGCTGGTACCCGATCGCCATCACCCTGTCGATGTTGGCCCTCTTGGCTGACCCCATGAGCCTGCCCGGGGTTGCTCGTGCAGGCGCGATTGCGGCGATGCTGCTGGGATCCCTTGGCCTCGTTGTGTCGGTCCGACACCGCAAGGGCGGAACAGTGGGGGCGGCTTCGCGGTAGCCCACCAACCGCGCTGACCGGTCCTCACTGTCTGCGGCAGAAGCGTGCGTTTCCCAGCGCGGAGCGACTGGGCGCGAGCGCCTAGCAGCTGACCGATTCCAGCACCTTGGCGAGTTCCACCGGTCGGCTCACCATCGGCCAGTGCCACGTCGGCAGCTCGATGTACGTCCAGTCGCCGTCGATCATGTGCGCGAACATCGGCGCGTAGGGCGCCATCTGCCGCACTTGCTCAAGGCTGAAGCTGCACAGCACGCCGGTCCGTGGCAGGCGCTCCCAGGCGCCGGTGAGCACGACCGGCTGGGTGGCGGTGCGCCAAGGCTGCGGCTGCGCGCCTTCGACCAGCGCGGCCACGGCATCGTCGTCGACCTCGGGCGCCTCGGCGGCGAGCACGGCCCAGGGCGGCGGCGGGATCTTCCAGCCCTCGCCGTGTGTCATGACCAGGTCCTGGTTGGCGGCCCGCGCGTCGGGTCCCTCGAAGTCGGCCTGCGCCATGCCGTCCGGCAGGGGACCCGAGTCGATGTAAACCAGACGGGCCACACGCTCAGGCGCGCGGTCTGCCGCACCGGTCGTCACGAGGGCGCCGTAGCTGTGGCCGACGAGCACGACGTCGTGCAGGTCGTACTGCTCGAGCAGATGTACGACGTCGTCGATGTGGGTCGTCAGGTCGGTCTCCGGCGAGGCGAGGTGCGCGCGCTCGCCCATGCCGGAGAGGTCGACGGCGTATACGACGTGGCCGCGCTCGCTCAGCGAGTCTGCGACGGCGCGCCAGATCGAGGCGCCGAGCCAGAAGCCGGGGACGAGGACGTAGGTAGTGGTGGTGGTGGTGTTCATGACCCCGACGTTAGGGTGGTTTGTGGACAGTTTCCGCCCGGTATTCAGAAGTCGCATTGCAGTTCTTTCCTGGCTGCCCCAAGGAGAGTTGTGACCCGCCCCACCGCACGCGTGCTGGCGATGCTGGAGCTGCTTCAGGCGGGTGGGCAGCGCACCGTGGGCGAGCTCGCGGCGCGGCTCGGGGTCGACGAGCGGACCGTCCGGCGCTACGCCGAGCATCTTGCCGACCTCGGGATCCCAGTCCAGGCGCAGCGGGGCAAGTACGGCGGCTACCGGCTCTCACCGGGCTACAAGCTGCCGCCGCTGATGCTCACCGACGACGAGGCCGTCGCCGTCGTCCTGGGCCTGCGGGCCGCGGAACGCGTGGGGCTCGCCACCACCGACCACGCGGCGACGGCAAGCGCCCTGGCAAAGGTGTCGCGTGTGCTGCCGCGGGTCCTGGGCCAGCGGCTCGACAGCCTGCTGTCGACCGCGCGCTTCACGACCCCGGCGCGCGCCAGCGCTCCCGCCGGCGCCGACACGCTGCTTGATCTCGCCTGGGCCGCGCAAGCGCGTCGCACCGTCGTGATCGCCTACACCGCCCGGGACGGACAGGAGTCGCAGCGTGAGCTCGACGTCTACGGCCTGGTCTTCCACTCCGGCCGGTGGTACGCCACCGGACACGATCACGGCCGTGATGACGTGCGGACATTCCGTTTGGACCGCATCGCCTCAGTCAAGCAGGGCGACGGCTCGTACGTCGTGCCCGCCGACTTCGACGCGACGACGCAGGTCGTGTCCGGCATCGCGGCGGTTGGGTGGTCGCACGAGGTCGCCGTCGTGCTGCGGACCAGCCTGGCGGAAGCGGGCGAGCGACTGCCCCTGAGCGTGGGACGGCTGAACGAGCACCTTCACGGCGTGCTCCTCGAGACGCGCGTCGAGCGCCTCGACGGCATGGCCTGCATGCTGGCCGGGCTCGGCTGGGACTTCGAGGTGATCACCCCCGCTGCCCTGCGCGATGAGGTCCTCGCCCTGTCCGACCGCCTCCGAGTCAGCGCGGTGCGCAGCGCCGTCGCCGGCACCACGGCTGGTCCGCGGAGTCCGTGAGCGACACCACCCGGCCGCACATCCCAGCTCGTCACTGCGCCGACCCGTCCGGAGATCGGCACGAGCGCGGATCGCGGCATGTCCGTGCGCATCGGCGGCCTGCAAGGAGCGACATCACCGCCGCTGTCGTCGGATACTCATGCACATGCGCTCCGCAGTCGTGTTTGCACTCACCCTGGCGCTCGCGGCACACGCACTCTCCGGTTGCAGCGGTGACGAAGACCCGACCCCACATCCTCAGGTGACCGCAGTCGACTCCCCGGTACGGCTCGTAGGTCCAGATGATG
Source organism: Actinomycetes bacterium (assembly GCA_038246575.1). GTDB lineage: Bacteria > Actinomycetota > Actinomycetes > JACCUZ01 > JACCUZ01 > JACCUZ01. The sequence goes on from JBBRVU010000240.1 coordinate 4,528, forward strand.
CCGACCTCGTCCTCTATGTCAGCAACCAGTCTTTCGAGGATGACGACGTCCGCCTGAAGCTGGCCGTGGACGGCGTCACGGTTGTCGACGGTGAGTTCCCCGTGAAAGGGCAGCACAACTGGATCCGCTTCCCACTGAGTCTCTCGTCCGGCAGCCACGGCCTCACCGCGGAGTCTGACACCGGAGCCACCTTGAAAGAGTCGTTCCAGGTGCCGGGCGACGAAGCACGTTACGCGGTCCTCAACTACTGGGCCGACGACGAGCCCCCCAAGCTCGAATGGCACTTCCAGACTGACCCCGTGTACTTCGGCTGACGCCTGCAGTCAGGGCCATCAAGTCTGCCGCCGCATGAGACGAACAACGCGGCAGATCCGGACGGATCCTGAAGCGCGAGCGGCCGGGCCCCTCTACCTTTGTCTTGTGACGAACGACGCCATGCAAACGGGGAAGAAGCCTCCCGCCACACGTCAGGACCTGGCGGACAGTTGGGTCCTCTACATGTGCTTCATCATCGGCCTCGCCGCGATCATCGCGTTCGTTGGTTCGGGATATGCGTTCCCTAGTGATGCGTCCGCCGGCGGCCCAACGACCTTCAATCCCATGGCTGGGATCATCGGCGCGCTTGGCGCCGTGCTGGGCCTCCTGCCGTTTCTGGGCATCTTCGCCGTCTTACGCGCCAAGGACGCCTGACATCCGGTCATCGGCACCGCCTCACCCAGTGCGGCAGATCCGGTAAACGCGTCACGCCGGTTTCAGTGGGTTCGGGAGACGACTTTGACCTCGGCTGTGTGGCCGCGGGCCGCGAGCTTGGTGTCGCAGGTATACAGCGGTGCGGCCAGTGCCTCGGCCAAAGCGATGTAGGAGGCGTC
>JBBRVU010000241.1:0-5391 GCA_038246575.1 Actinomycetes bacterium
GTGAGCAGGGTGGGCGATCTGCCCGAGGTCGTCGAGGACCAGGTCACCGGGCTCGTGGTGGAGCCTGGCGATGCCGCGGGGCTCGCGGACGCGCTGGACACGCTGCTGGGGGATCCCTTGCTGGCCGCCCGGATGGGCGAGGCCGGGCGCGTCCGGCTGGTCGAGACCTCGGACTGGTCGAGCGCCGCCGGGCTGGTGGAGGGGGCGCTGCGCCGCTCGGTCGAGGCAGCGCCAACAGATGGCCGCACGCCGGGCGACTAGTCAGCGCGAGCGCGCGGCCAGCACCTGCTCGTAGAGGCTCCGCAGCCGCAGGGCCCACTGATCGGCCCGGAAGTGCGACTCGAACCGGTCGCGGGCACTCGCGGCCAGGCGGCTGCGCCGCTCGCGGTCCTGGAGCAGGTCGACGATGGTGGTGGCCACCGTGGCCGTGGCAACGGGATGGTGGAGCAGCACCCCGCTGGTCCCGTCGGTGACGACCTCGGGGATGCCTCCGACATCCGTGGCAAGGATCGGGAGGCCGGCGGCCATGGCTTCGAGCAGCGAGGTGGGCAGTGCGTCCTGGCTCGACAGGTGCACGAGCAGGTCGGCCGCGTCGAGGACCTGCATGACATCGGTCCGGTGCCCGGCGAAGACGACCGATCCGTGCAGGTCGGAGACTGATCGCTCGATCTCGTCACGGCTCGGGCCGTCGCCGATCACGAGCAGCATCGCCTCCGGCACGACCTTCCGCACGAGCCGGAGCGCCTCGATCGTCTGCGCGTGCCCCTTGCCCGATCGAAGGACCGACAGGGTTGCGATGACCAACCGGTCCGGGGGGATCGACAGCTCACGGCGAACCGCCGCACCGGCTCCCGGTGCTGCATTGCCGAGGATCCCGTTGTGCACCACGGAGATCTCTCCGTCTCGCCCGGACCGGTGGCCGGGGTAGGCCTGCTTGGCCGCCTCAGAGACCGCGATCACACGTTGGACGAGCCGTCGCCTGGCGGTGGCCGCGAGGTGAGCCTTGGCCTTCTCTCGCGCCGAGGTGACCTGGAACCAGTCGGTCACGTGAACTGTGGACACGACGGGGTGACGGGTCGTCGCGGCGGCCAGGGAGCCGAGGATGTCGGAGTAGCCGAGGTGCGTGTGCACCAGGTCGGGCTGGGCCCGTTTGATGGCCGAGCGGACGCGCCACACCGACCGAGGATCCAGCAGACCACCGGCACCGATCAGCTCAGCCTGGACGCCGGCCCTGGCCAACGCGGCCGCCGACTCCTGACCGTCCTTCGGGTACAGCGCGGCGACGTTGATGTCGAGGTCGGCGTGAGCGGCTCCCTCCGCCAGGTCCGACAAAAGTCGCTCGGCGCCGCCGTGGCCTAGGCCGTCGATCAGGTGCAGGACGCGCAGGCGGGTGGGCATCGGCCCATCATGCCGTCGCCGACACATGAGTTGTTCCACTGTCCGGACCGCAGCGGTGTGGCAGCATTGTGAGCCGATAGCGACCGTCGCAGAACACGCCCGTGCCGGCACCCCCTGCGGCTCACCACGAGAGGAAGGCCGGCCATGAGCGACGAGCGGTTGCAGCGCGAGCAGGAGTTCCACGATCACGCTTTCATGGACGATCGGCGGCTCACCCTTGGGAAGTACTACGCGATCAATCGGGCGGCCGACGACACTTACGCGGCTGCCCTGGTGGCTGCCGTCAGCGGCGGCGGACAGGACGTCCTGGAGTACGGGTGCGGTCAGGGCAGCGCGGCCTTCGACCTCGCCGAGCGAGGAAACAAGGTGACCGGGATCGACATCTCACCCGTCGCCATCGAGCAGGCCGACTCCCGCGCCACCGAGCAAGGGGTGGCCGGGCAAACCACATTCCAGGTGATGGACGCCGAGAACCTCGACCTGCCTTCGTCGTCGTTCGATCTCGTGTGCGGATCCGGGATCCTGCATCACCTCGACATTCGTCGGGCCGGGGAGGAGATCGCCCGCGTGCTGCGTCCAGGCGGCACCGCCGTCTTCGTCGAACCGCTCGGGCACAACCCGCTGCTCAACTTGTACCGGCGGATGACGCCCTCGATGCGCACACCTGACGAGCACCCGCTCAAGGCGGCGGACTTCGCCGAGCTCCGGCGAGCTTGTGGCGACCTGAGCCTGGAGTTCTTCTCCCTGACCACACTGCTTGCCGTCCCGGTCCGCACCAAGTCGTGGTTCGAGCCGCTGCTGACTCGACTGGAGGCGATAGACCGCCGACTGCTTTCCGCGCGGCCGCTCTCCTGGCAGGCTTGGTGCTGTGTCGTGACCATGACGGGCGCGGGCACCCAGCCCGCCGGGACCCTTGGGACCAACAGCCATCACTGACCGCGGACTGGCGGTGCTCACCACCGCCGTCACCGCCCCTGAGCTTCGGACACACTGGGGGCAGCTGCAGGACGCCGGCCACATCAGCAGCCCGTTCATGACGGTGCAATGGCTCGACGCGTTGGCCGCCGTGCCTGAGGTGTCCACGTCGATGCGCGTCCTGCGCGTCGTCGATGGCGCAAACGCGCTCGGCTACCTTCCGGTGGAGCTCTGGCGCGACGAGTCCGGCGCCCGGGTGCTAGGACCGGCGGGGGCGCGATGGCTGGCACCCGATCACGTCGACGTGGTCGCGGCACCCGAGCACCGTGCGGTCGTTGCCCGAGCGATCGCCGACCACCTCGCCGGACTGCGCGACTGGGACGTCCTGGACTGGGAGGGCCTCGCCGGCGACGGCGACCTCGCCCGCGCCTTCACCCGCACAAGATTTCCCCGCGCACGCAGGCTGCCCGGCCGCCGGGTCCCGGTCCCCTTCGTCACTGTGCGCTCCGCCGACGTGCAGGCGCTGTTCCCGAGCAAGAACCTGCGCAAGCAGGTCACCCGCGGCATCCGCGAGGCACAGCGCCCGGGACGTCGCCTCGTTGTCCACACCGACCCCGTCGAGGTGCTGCGCGCCCTCGAGCACCTCGTCGAGATCCATGTGCAGCACTTCGGTGCCGACTCGTCGCTGTTCACCGGCCACGCGCGTCGCCGCTTCCACCAGGAGGCGGCCCGACGCCTCTCCGAGCGGGGGATGGTCCGACTGTCCGTGCTCGAGCAGGACGGTGAGGTCGCCGCGGCCCTCTACGCCCTCGCGGTTGACGATCGGCTGTTCGCCTACGTCATGGGCAGCCGGCGCGACGCCGACGGGTCGCCGGGTCGGACGCTGTACGGGCAGATGGTGCTGGCCGCTGCTCAGGAGGGGTTCACCGAGGTCGACCTGCTTCGCGGCGACCACGACTACAAGTTGCGGTTCGCCACGGACGTGCGTCAGGACGAGCACCTGCGGATCGTTCGGCTCTCGCCCCGGGGGCTGGTCCTCATCGGGAGACGACTGCCTAGATGGCTGTTCGCCACGCTCCGTCGGTCAACCGGCCGGGCGTCGGGCGGTCCGGGCGACGTCGAGCAGGACTGAGCGGACGTTGGTCTCCGGACCGATCACCAGCCGGCGGACGTCATAGACCGAGTCAGACGTCTGCACGAGCCCAGCTCGCGTCGTGATCGCATGGCTGTAGCCCGCGGCGCCGGCCTGCTCGATCGTCGCGGCGTCGATGTCGGCCGGCTGGCCGTTGGGATAGGCAAGCAGCTCGATCGGTCGGTCGAGCTCGGCCTCCAGACATGACCGGGAGTCGACCAGCTGACGCGCGAGCTCGCAGGAGTCCTCGCGGCTGAGGATGGCGTGGGTGCTGGTGTGCGACCCGATGTCGAAGCCGGCCGCCTGGACACGGCGAGCCTGGTCCCAGCCCATGAACAGCGACTCGACCGGAGGTGGGACCTGCCCGTCGGCCAAGGTGGCGACGAGATCGTCGACGGCGGCCCGCCGGGTGCCCATGTCCATCGTCTTGACCGAGGTCTCCACCGCCACCCGGCAGGCGGCCTTTTCGGCCGGGGACGTGAGGTCCAGCCGGTTGCCCTGCCACGTCACGCAGTCGTGAGTCGTGGTGGCGAACACCCACGCCAGGTCCTCCCACCAGGCGGCGGCGGTGGCGGAGAGGAAGTCAGGCACGAGGAAGAAGGTTGCCGGAAGGCCGTGAGCGCGCAGCCGCTCGATCCCCACGGTCACGTTGTCGAGGTAGCCGTCGTCGAAGGTCAGCGCCACCGCACGTCGTGGCAGGCTGCGGCCCGCGGCCAGGTGGGAGAGCGCCTGCCCCAGGGGGAGCACGTTGGTCCACCGGCGCAGCCATCGCAGCTGCCGGTCGAAGCGGTCGAGTGATCGTGGCGTGCCGGGGAACGCCGACGTCGGGGTGATGTTGTGCCAGCCGAGGACGAGCAGGCTTCTCGTCACCGCAGACCAGCCCGGAGTGCGAGGGCCACGTCCCGGCAGGTCGCTCGGTCCACGACCCAGAGGGTTGCGGCTCCTCCGGCCGCCCCCGCCAGCACCGTGAGGACCAGGCCGGGCACGCCTCGCGCCAAGAGGAGGCTGACGGGGAGCGCGAGTGCCGTCACCCCGGCTGCGGTGACCAGCGAGGGCCAGATGGCGCGCAGGTCCTCGGCCCAGGTGGCGCCAAGGAGGCGGTTCGCGATGTGCAGGCGCAGCAGCCCGAAGCCGAGGTGGAAGACGAGATGCACGCACGCGACCGCTGCGAGGCCGTACGGCGCCGCGAACCAGAACCCGGCGATCGCGAGACTCGCGCTGATCGCAGTCAGTCGCAGCAGCAGACCCGGGCGCCCGATGGCGGGAAAGATGTCACCTGATGCATAGCCGATCGAGCTGATCCCGGACGCGAGCGAGAGGATCACGGCTGGTGCCACGGCCTCCTGCCACCGCGCGGAGAACAGCACTGGAACGGCGGTGGGCGCGAGGATGGCCAGACCTGCCCCGGCCGAGAAGCCGAACAACGTCGTCAGGCGCAGCGCCTTGAGCATGCTGCTCCGGAACACCTCCGGGCCCTGCTGGCGCGCCTGGGAGAAGAACGCGAAGGCGACGCTGGCGAAGATCCAGTAGACGCTGTCGATGGCCAGCTGCGGGAGCCGCGCGGCGATGGAGTACATCCCGAGCTCTCTTGTTCCGAGCCGGTTGCCGACGATGAGGAGGTCACCGCTGGTGTAGAGGCTGCCGACCGCCTTGAGGCCGAGGATCGCCAGGCCGAAGGTCAGCAGGGAGCCCACGACGGCCCGCGGGAACCTGAGCGCCGGCCGCAGTGGCACGAAGAACGCCGACGCGATGAGGCCGACCACCTCGCCGACGAGCAACCCGATGACGAGCGCCCACACACCCCTGCCGTCGAGGGCGAGGCCGATGGACGTGGCGCCGCGGAACACGGCTCGACTGACGTCGATGACGGCTCGCTCGCGGTAGCGCAGATCGCGCTGCAGCACGGCGGTCTGGACCTGGCTGGCGCCCCGGAGGATGAGGTAGCA
>JBBRVU010000242.1:0-5370 GCA_038246575.1 Actinomycetes bacterium
CAGCAACGACGACCGGACCGCCGCCCTGGCGGGCTTCCTGACCTTCTACAACACTGTCCGAGGCCACGACTCGCTGAAAGGGAACACCCCGATCAGCCGGCTCGCCGCGTAAACAACCTGTCTGGTCGTCACAGCTAGCGCAGGCGCTGGCCTCCGGCGAAGAGGTGTTGGTGGCAGACCCGGTGGACGTCGCGGCGGTCGCCTACGTGGGGCGCACCCCTGGCTGGGAAGAGCAGCTGGCCGCAGCGCGGGAGCAGCTCGACCGCTCGAGCGCACAGGCCGAGTCCGAGCGGAGCGCCCAGGAGCGCCAGCGCCTGCAGACCGAGCTGGCTGTCGCGCAGGGTGCGCGCCGCGAGGAGGCTGCCGCGCTGCGCGCGGAGCTGGCGTCGGTGCGGGACGAGCTGGCGGCCGTGCACAAGCAGCTGCGGCGGGAGAAGGGGGCCCGACGCCGTGCGGAGTCCTCGACCGCCGGTGCGCAGGAGGTCGTCACGGCAGTCCGCGCGGAGGCAGTCGACGTGGTTGCCGCGGCGGAGGAGGAGGTGCGTCGCGCCCAGTCCGCGCAGGCGCAGTCAGAGAAGGCGCTGGCGGCAGCTCGCCGCGCCGTGAAGGAGGGCCGAAGCCTCGACGACACCCGGCTGCGGTTGCTGCTGGACACCGTGGTGGATGGTGCGGCTGGGCTGCGCCGCGAGCTGGCCCTGCCCCCCGCGGGCGAGCGGCCCGCAGAAGGGGTCGACGCCGTGCACCCGGGCGATGCCCTGGCATTGCCGACCCGGGCGCTCAAGCCGGACGATCCGGCGCTGCTCGACCAGCTGATGGCCCTGCCCCAGGTGCACCTGATCGTGGATGGCTACAACGTCACGAAGACCGGCTTTCCCGATCTCTCGCTCGAGGATCAGCGGTCCCGGCTGATCCACGGCCTGGCTGCGCTCGCGGCTCGGTCCGGGGCGGAGGTGACCTGCTGCTTCGACGGTGCCAGCCTGCAGGGGCGAGTGCCGTCGGTGACAGCCCGCGGGGTGCGGGTGCTGTTCAGCAAGCCCGACGAGATCGCTGACGAGCTGATCCGGCGTCTGGTCCGGGCCGAGCCCCCGGGGCGGGCGATGGTGGTGGTCTCCTCCGACCGGGAGGTCGCCGACGCCGTTCGCCGCAGCGGAGCCCACCCGGTGCCGGCGGCGGCACTCGTGCGGCGCCTCGACCGAGGCTGAGGCTCACCGGGGTTGTGTCCACCCCCCTTCCTAGCGTTCATGAGGACAGCCCGACCGCTCGGAAGGAGCTCGACGTGATCATCGACTGCGACAGCTGCACGGTGCGTGGACTGGCCTGCGGAGACTGTGTGGTCACCGCCCTGCTCGGGTCGCCGCCCGCGGAGTTCGACGAGGGCGAGAGCGCGGCGCTCGAGGCGCTGGCCGGGTCCGGCCTGGTGCCGCCGCTGCGGCTCGTCCGGTCCGTGCCGGCCCGGGAGCGGGGTCAGCCACCCGCCGCCGAAGCCGGCTGACCACGCCTGAGCGAGATAGCAATGACGGGAGGTGTTGTCCACAACCGACACGCATGCACCATTGAGAGATCGGTGTGGCTTCGCTAACCTTCGCGACCAATGCCCCGCTCCCTTGGTCCGGCCGCCGACTCGCGCACGCGCCGACCCACCATGCGCCGAGCGGGACGCCGCGCGATCCCTGGTGTCGTGCGGGCAGCCATCGCCGGTCTGCTGGCCAGTGTCCTCGCCGCGCCGCTCGCGGTGCTCGGTGCCGTCGGGCTCGCCGGGGTGACCGCGAGCGCGGCGCGGGCGGACCTCAGGCCCCGGCTCGCGCAGGTGCAGCGCCAGATCGATGCGCTCAACCATCAGGCCGAGCAGGCCGGCGAGCGCTACAACACCGCTCGGGTCGAGCTCACGGACACGACGCGCCGGCTGCGCGCCGTGCGCCAGCGTCTCGAGCGTCAGCGTCGGTCCTACGACGAGGTCCGGGTGCTGGTGGGCCGGATCGCCGCATCGGCCTACCGGTCCGGCAGCGTGGACCCGACCGTCGTGCTGCTGCTGTCGAAGGACCCGACTGCCTATCTGCGCCAGAGCGTCGACCTCACCGTGCTGGGCGAGCGCCAGGCCGCGGTGATGCGCGACATGGCCACAGCCCGCCTCCGCCTGACCCAGGACCGGCGGGCGGTCCGCCAGCAGCAGGCTCGGGCGGCCGACCTCCAGCGCACGCTGGGCGCAGAGAAGCGCACTCTCCAGGCCCGGCTCGCCGCGGCCCGCCGGGTGTTCGGATCGCTGGAGGCCGCTCAACGAGCCCGGCTCGAGCAGCAACAACAGGCTGCCCAGCAGCGCGCGGTCGCGTCCCGCGCGGATGCCCCGCGGGCCTCACGGGGCTCCCGCGACGGCCCGGCGTCCGACGGCCCGGCCTCCGACGGTGCGGCCTCGGATCGCCCGGCCTCCGACGGCCCTGCTGCCGACGTCCCCGCTGCCTCGGGGCGGGCCGCAACCGCGGTCAAGACGGCGTACGCCCAGCTCGGAGACCCCTACGTCTGGGCCGGCGTCGGGCCCAACTCCTTCGACTGCTCGGGCCTGACTATGTACGCCTGGGCCTCGGCCGGAGTGTCCCTGCCGCACTCGTCGGCCGCCCAGTACTCCGCGGTCCGGCACATCGCGGTTTCCGACCTGCAGCCCGGGGACCTCGTCTTCTACTACTCGCCGATCAGCCACGTCGCGATGTACATCGGCGGCGGCAAGATCATCGACGCGCCTTACCCGGGCAAGAGCGTGCACATCACCGGCCTCTACTCGATGCCGCTGGTCGGAGCCGGGCGGCCCTGACCCGTTCTCACACGGTCCCGGCCACGGCCGAACGGGCAGCCTAGGCTGACGACCGTGTCGCCCGACTCCCCGCCGCTCGCCTCGCCGACCGACGCGGAGCCCACGGTCGGCGGTGACCGGCACTCGCACCTGGTCAGCGCCGCTGCGATCGCTGTCGCCGTGGCCGTGCTCGCCGTCGTGGCCCTGCTGTGGCTCACCGGCACCCTCCGCCCGCCGGGCGCGGCGCCCACCCCGACGCCGACACCGACCCCGACACCGACCCCGACCGACGGACAGGACGCCGCCCCTCGCGACCTGGAGGGCGTCCGCACGGCGGCCGTCGAGGAGCTCCTGACGGCCCGCTCCCAGGCGATCCTGGCCGCAGACCCCGCGGTCTGGCTGGCCCAGGTCGACCCGGCCGCGAACGACTTCGCCGCGAGCCAGGCCCGGGTGGCGAAGAGACTGGCAGTCGTGCCGTTCGCCCAGTGGGACTACCAGCTCATCGGGCAGGGACCGCAACTGACTCCCGAGCGCGCGGCCGTGCTGCCCGAGGGGTCGGCGATCGTCCGCGTCCGCTTGACCTACCGCATCGCGGACACCGCCACCTCGACGGATCGCGAGCAGTACCTCACCGTCGTTCCTCGAGGCGGCCGCTGGCTCCTCGCGGGCGATGACGATGCGGGCCCCAGCGGGTTCGAGACCCAGCGGGACCTGTGGGACCTCGGGCCGGTCCTGGTCGTCCGGGGGACCAGGAGCACCGTCCTGGGTGACCGACGGGGGGCGTCGCAAGCGCGGATGGAGCGGCTGGCCCGGGAGGCTGATGCAGCAGTCGCCGACGTGGACGAGGTGTGGACCGAGGACTGGTCGCGACGCCCGGTCGTCGTCCTTCCGCGGTCGCAACGGGACATGGCGGAGCTGATCGGGGACGAGGGCAAGGGCCTGGCACAGATCGCGGCAGTGACGACCGGCGCCTTCGAGGACGGGCAGGCCCGCGGGGATCGCGTGGTCATCAACCCGGCGGCTTTCGACACCCTCGGCGAGGTCGGACGGATGGTTGTCCTCGCCCACGAGATGACTCACGTCGCGACCCGGGCGTCCACCGTGGTGTCCCCGCCCATCTGGCTGTCCGAGGGATTCGCCGACTACGTCGCCTACAGCGCCACTTCGGTGCCGACGTCCGTCGTCGCCAGCGACCTGATCGACGACGTCCGGGACGGAAAGGCGCCTCGCCGGCTGCCGGAGCAGGCGGACTTCGACGCGGGGGAGGGCGACATCGCGGCGGCGTACGAGGGTGCCTGGCTCGCCTGTCGGCTCATCGCGAACCGCTACGGCGAGAAGTCGCTGGTGCGGCTCTACCGGGCCGTGTCGGACAGCGAGGGACCTGGCTGGCCGGAGGAGAGTGCGGCCGAGCTGGGCACGTCCGCGAAGGTGTTCACCCGCCAGTGGCGGGACTACGTGCGCCAGGTGGCAGCGACGTGAGCCCCCGGTGGTCGCTGACGTTGCTCGGTGTCGTCCTGCTGGCGGGTCTGCTGGTGCTGGTGGCGCTCTGGACACCGTGGCGGCCCAACGTCGGTGCGGCGATCCACCCTGCCGAGCCGCTGCGCGACTTCACCACACGTCAGCTCGGCCGGGAGGACGCCTACCACGCCGCGGTGCGACCCCCGGCGTACGTATCGCTCGTCCTGTCGCTCGCGTTCGCCGTCCTCCTCGGCGCGACTCCGCTCGGGGCCCGACTGGTGGCTCGCGTGGCGGCACCGTTGGGAGGTGGCTGGGTCTGGCAGGTGCTGCTGGGGACCGTGGCAGTGACCATCCTGGGCCGGCTGCTCGTGCTGCCGTGGGCCGCGTGGTCGGAGAGCGTGCAGCGCAGGTACGGGCTGTCGACCCGGTCCTGGAGCGGTTGGGCCTTTGATGTGGCCAAGGGCTACGCGGTCGGGCTGGCGCTGACGCTGGTCGTGGTGCTGGTCGTCGTCGCGCTCGCCAGGCGGTCACCGGACTGGTGGTGGACGATCGGGGCCGCGCTCGGCGCACTGCTGGTCGTCGTAGTGTCTTTCGGCTACCCGATCGTGGTCGAGCCGGTGTTCAACAAGTTCACCCCGCTGCCGCCCGGCCAGCTGCGAACGTCGTTGCTGGCGTTGGCAGAGTCCGACGGTGTCCCCGTGCGGGACGTCCTGGTGGCCGACGCATCACGTCGGACCTCGTCGCTCAACGCCTATGTGTCCGGCCTCGGGTCGACGCGGCGGATCGTCGTGTACGACACGTTGCTCGAGTCGGGAACAGACCGAGAGATCGAGCTGATCGTCGCCCACGAGCTGGGGCACGTGAAGAACACCGATGTCCTGTCCGGCACACTGCTCGGCGCGGTGGCCGTGTCCCTGACGGTCTGCATCATCGGGCTGCTGGGGCGATGGGAGTGGTTGCTCGCCCGCGCGAGCGTGTCGTCGTTGGGCGACGGTCGGACGGTCGCCCTCTTGCTTGCTGCGGTCGCGGTGCTGGGGTTCGTCGCCGGTCCGGGGCAGCAGTTCATCTCGCGCCGGGTCGAGACGCGAGCCGACGTGCACTCGCTGGATCTCACGCGAGACCCGACGACG
>JBBRVU010000243.1:0-5333 GCA_038246575.1 Actinomycetes bacterium
CGCCCGCGCACCTCCGCGTTCCAGGAAGTCGAGTAGAGACCATCCATGCGCATCCTTCACGTGAACAAGTTCCTCTACCGTCGTGGTGGCGCTGAGGGCTATCTGCTGGACGTCACCGACCTCCAGCGAGCCGCCGGGCACGAGGTCGAGCTCTGGGGGATGAGCCACCCGGACAACCTGCCGCGGCTACCTCTCGCGGACACCTTCGCATCGTACGTCGAGCTCGAGCCTGCGCCGGGCGGACTGGCCGGCGTTGCTGCCACGGCGAGGATGCTGTGGTCACCGGCGAGCAGCAAGCGCCTGGCCCGCGCACTCGACCGCTTCGGCCCGGACCTCGTCCACTTCCACAACATCTACCACCAGCTCTCGCCATCGATCCTGCGCCCAGTCCGCGCCCGGGGCATCCCATCGGTGATGACGTTGCATGACTACAAGCTCGCCTGCCCCAGCTACCAGCTCCTCAGCCAAGGGGCGATCTGCGAACGCTGTGTCGAGGGGAGCACCCTCAATGCCGTGCGGGAGCGCTGCAAGTCGGGTTCCCTCGCGGCGAGCAGCGTCCTCGCTCTCGAATCGGGCCTGCATCGGCGGATCCATGCCTATGACGCGGTCGACCGCTTCGTCAGCCCGAGTCACTTCCTCCGCGACGTCATGGTGCGGGCCGGAATCCCGCCCGAACGCATCGTCACGCTGGCGAATGTCGTTGCAGTGCCGGAGAACGAGGTGTGGGCCGGGCCACGTCCGGCCGGTCGAGCCGGAGCCGCGAGATACGTCTTCGCCGGCAGACTCTCTCCCGAGAAGGGTGTCGACACCCTGGTCCGGGCCCTCGCCGCAACCCCCGAGGGCGTCGAGCTGGACATCGCCGGTGACGGACCGTCGCGGGCTGAGCTGGAGCGGCTCGCCGCCGTCGTCGCCCCAGGGCGGGTGAGGTTCCACGGCAGACTCGACAAGGCCGCGGTCGCCGCGCTCATCACGAGCTCCCGGGCCATGGTCGTTCCCTCGCGCTGGCACGAGAACCAGCCCATGACGATCCTGGAGTCCTTCGCCGCGGCCACTCCCGTCGTCGCGACGACCCTGGGTGGCATGCCCGAACTCGTCCGCGACGGCATCGAGGGACGCGTCGTACCACCGAACGACCCGCCGGCTCTGGCCCGGGTGCTGCGCGAGCTCGCCGATGATCCCGCGAGTGCCCAACGGATGGGCGAACGCGCCCGGCAGCGCTTCACCGCCGAGTTCAGCGGTGAGGTGCATCTCGCCGGCCTCGGTGATGTCTATGATGAGGCCCGCCGAGCCGCCGTTCGGGGCCGCGCGGACATCACGACGGAGGGCTGAGCCATCGCCGACCCCACCTTGCCGGCCGACCACGACCGGTTGCCGCAGCCCACCGTCGGTCCCGCGGTGGTCGCCTTCGTTGCGGGGACGGGGCGCAGCGGCAGCACGCTGGTCAGCAATGTCATGGGCCAGCTGCCCGGCTGCCTCTCGGTCGGGGAGGGGCGCTACACGTGGGGTCGCGGTGTGGCAGGGAACCACCTGTGCGGATGCGGAGTGCCCTTTGCCGACTGCCCCTTCTGGAACGGCGTCATGGCCGATGTCCGGGCCGGCCGCCCCAGCCTCGACGCGGCCGGCATAGCGGAACGGATCGACGCACGTCTGCGGGTCAGGCTCGTGCCCGCCATGGAGCTCAACCGCGTGCTGGGGCGCCCTGAGGTGTCACCCCACCCCGACGACCCGACCATCGCTGACCTCTATCACGCGCTGGCCGCGCGTCCGGGGGCCGAGCGCGCCGTTGTCGACTCCTCCAAGCTGCCGCCCTACGCCCGGCTGCTCGATGGCCTGCCTGGGGTCGAGGTCTTCCTTGTCCACGTGGTCCGCGACCCCCGAGCGACGGCCTTCTCGTGGCGCAGGGCCAAGGCAACCCGGGACGATGCCGACGCGGCCAGGATGCCACGCCTGTCGATCGTGCGCAGTTCGGTGATCTGGCTGCTCTGGAACCTGATGGTGCAGCGATGGTGGCCGGACTCACGGCGGATGACGGTGCGCTATGAGGACTTCGTGGAGGACCCGGCCAGAGAGCTGGGTCGCATTGCCGAGGCACTGGGCACGACCGTGCCCGAGGGACTTCTCGACGGCGCGGCCCTGCACCTCGCGCCGACGCACTCGGTGGCCGGCAACCCCGATCGGCTCGACGCCGGTGCCGTGCGGGTGCGGCGTGACGACGAGTGGCGCTCGGCCATGCCGGCGCCGCACCGTTGGGTCGTGACCGCCCTCTGCGCTCCGGGCCTGCGCCGGTTCGGCTATCGCGTGCGCGGGCTGGAGTCCCCCCGTTCCTCCCAGCCGACTGCACCTGCGACTGGTCCTGTCAGCTGAGCAAGGTGGACGGTCCGGGCTCGTAGGACATGAGGTCGTCCACGTCATAGCCATACGCGGCGATCTCCACGCCGAACCGACGCCTGATGAGCTCTCGCTGCACCCCTCCGGGGCGGACCGGGCGACGATAGGAGGCCCAGGTCTGCTGGTAGACGTCGCTCGCGGCGCCGCGAACCGTCTCGGTCGGGATCGGCCCGTTCAGGCCGAGAAAGGCTCGGACGCCCTCGAACGCCTCCTGCGGGTGCCGAACGAAGTCCTCGTAGCGCACGACGTGCACGTTCTGCAGTTGGGGGAGGTCCTCTCGTAGGACCCGGTGGGCGAAGAGCCAGTGCTCTACGAGGTCGCTCAGGCTGGCGAACTTGCGGGGGTCACGGGACAGGAAGTGTGTCCATTTGCGTGTCGACAGCGCGACGGTCACAGGGTGCCGGATGACCATGACGAACTGGGCTCCGGGGTAGAGCGCCTGGAGGAAACGACTCATGACGATGTTCGGAGGAGACTTCTCCACGAGTCGTGCCCTGCCCAGATCCCAGTACGGCATCCAGGCGGCCAGCAGCCGCTCGGCGTTCGCGGGAGTCGCGAGGGGGCTGGTCTCGGTGAGATGGGAGCGGGGGTCCCGAGCGAAGTGGCCGGAGCCACCGTATGCCGTGCCCGGCGGGTAGACCGCCTGCAGGTGCTGACCCTCGTCCTCGATCACGCCGGTCCGCTCGAGGCCGCTCACGTCAGGGTGCTGTCCGAGGATGCGGGCGAACGGGGTCGTGCCGCTGCGATGGAGGCCACCGACGAAGACGAGCCGGGCCGGGTCCACGGAGGGCCTGTCGGCCTGCGGCATGGTGTTGCGTGGGTCGTTCACCGGGCGATCTCCTGCAAAGCGGACAGCGGCCCGCTCGTCGTGATGAGGACCGGCTGTCCCGTGACGGTCGTCGCGGCCGGAGCCGTCGTCGAGACGGTCGTGGCCCCGTCGAGGGTGGTCCCGGAGGCACCCGGCACTGCCGGGAGGTCGACCTGTCCTCCTGTCGCCCAGGCCACCATGGTCGGCAGAGTCGAGTCGAAGGTCGCGCCGGCCAGTCCCGCCTTGGTGACCGGGCCCACGGCCGCACCGTCCGCAGCAGCCCGAGAGATCAAGGCGAACGCGCTGGACGAGCCGCGCCCGTCGCCCGAGGGATCGACCAGACCGTGGAGGGTCTGCCCGAGGCGGCCGCCCGGGTTGTCCAGCAGGGGCAACCAGAGCACCTTGTGGACGCCTGCGGCGAGGGCGATGACGGTGGCCCTGACCACCTCGGCGGTTCGCTGGTCCCCATCGACCGTGCGGTCGTCGTCCCAGATGCCGAGCTCCCACATCTCCAGCGGAACGGAACTCGGCGTGTTCGCCCGCATGTATGCCAGCGTGGCGGGCAGGGCTTGCCAGGCCTCGTAGTAGTGCACCTGACGCGTCTGGAAGACGCCGTCGTCGAACAGCCCGTTGATGATCTCCATGTAGTCGACCATCGAGGCCGGCCCCGGTCGGGCAAGCTCGGCGCGCAGCTCGGCAGGCGAGGAGACCTCGTTGATGGCGGCCTGGCCGTTGCGGGTGCCGAAACGACGCTCGTAGTAGGCCTGGTACGTTGCGACCGCCTCGGCGTCCTGGCCTGCATCCAGCAGTCCCTTTGCCACCGCGTATCCGGCCCCCGCACTGCTCACGGAGCCGTCCACGACGCGGGCGGCGGGGTCAGCAGCCTGCACTGCTTGTGCGCCGGCGCGAGCCAGCACCGCGTAGTCCTGCGGTGAGCCGTCCCAGAAGCTCGGGCTGTTGACCTCGTTCTCGATGGCGAACTCGGAGACCCCGAGGTCGGTGTACCGGCGCACCGCCTGGGTGACGAAGTCGGTGTACACGCTCATGTCTGCGGGCATCGCGGACTCCGTGACGCCGTGACCGCGCGGGTACTTCGGCGCCCCCGGCGTCGCCCAGCACCGTCCGATACGCAGCTTCACCAGACTGTTCATGCCGACCTCACGGGTCCGGGTCACGTAGGAGTCGGGCACCGCCCAGTCGAAGGCGCCCTGCGACTTCTGGACGTCGCAGAGGACGACTTCGACGTAGGTGTGGCCCCCCTTGAGCTCGGCGAGGTAGGGCTTGACCTCATCGAACTGCGCCCAGACCCACTTGGCACCGAGTGGGCTCGAGGTGTGGGAGGGAGCCGTTGACGGCTCGGGTGAGGGTGTGCTCGTGCAGCCCGCAAGCACAAGAAGTGCACCGATGAGGATGGCCGGTAGGGAGGTGTGACGGGATCGGGTCATAGCGGTAACGGTCTTCGGTCCTTGTCGTGAGCGCAGGTTTGGCGACGAGTCCTGTGCTGGGTTCCAGTGATGCAGACCGGCCCTGGCGGTATCTCCCCGTCCTCCACTATAAATAGATTGGCCCGCGGTTACCGCACCGCGTTCTCGTGACACTCGGCTGTGGCGCCCGATGTGCTCCGAAGCGCCTCGACGCTGTCGCGACCGTCGCCGATGACGAGACCGCCCCGACCCCCCGGTAGGGGTCGGGGCGGTCTCGCCGGTCGTCAGGGACGCAGGACCACGCTGATCCCGATCCCCCTGACGGACGGCGCGTTGACCACGGCACTCGTCCCGAAGTCGGTGCCACCCGAACGCGGACCGCCCGCGTCGGACACGAAGGTCGAATAGCGTGTCGTCGACGTGCCCAGGACCGAGCCGCGTGCGGTCTGCCCCGCTGCGGGGGTCCACGACGAGGTGCCGGTGGACCGGTCCGCGAAGAGGGCCACGACGTAGTCCCCGGTCAGCACGGCCTGGGCGGGCGTCAGGTGCGTCGCGGTGCCCGAGTCCGTGATGGATGCCGACGCCGCGACGCCCGCATAACCGCGGTAGACGAGGAGCTGGGCGGTGGTCCGCCGCGAGACGGGTTGGGTGAGGGTGACGGTCGTGCCGGCGTCCGCAGCGCTGGCCTGCTTGGTCCACACGAACGTGGACAG
>JBBRVU010000244.1:0-5287 GCA_038246575.1 Actinomycetes bacterium
CACAGGCCGGCCGGCTGCGCGCGCTCGCGGGCGGCCGGTGACCGCCGACGGGCTCAGCGGCCGTGCCGACCCGTGCTGAGTCGCCGCCAGCTGCTCGGGGGAGCGGCCGGGCTGCTGGCCCTCGCCGGGTGCTCGGAGCAGCCGCCGAGTCGGCGGCCGGATTCCGCGGGCGCGTCGACGGGGCCACCTGGCACCGAGAACTACGGTGCGGGGGACCGGCAGTACGGAGAGTGGACCCTCCCGGCGGCCAGCAGGGCTGGAACGGGAGCGCTACCGGTGGTCGTCCTCGTCCATGGCGGCTACTGGCGGGCCGACTTCGGGCCCTACCTCGAGCGCCGGGTCGCCACCGAGCTGGGTCGACGCGGGTTCGCCGTCTGGAACATCGACTACCGGGCCTCGGACACGGACTGGCCGGCCACTCTGGACGACGTGGCAGCGGCGGTGGACCACCTGCCGGCGAGCAAGCACGCGGAGCGCCTCGACCTCGAGCGCGTCGCAGCGGTGGGCCACTCGGCGGGGGGACAGCTCGCGCTCTGGCTCGCGTCGCGGTCCCGCATCCCGTCGGGCGCTCCGGGAGCGGTCGACGCCGCCGCGGGCGCCGTCCGCGTCCGGGTCGCGGTCGGGCAGGCGCCCGTTGCCGATCTCGTGGCAGGGGCCCGGCTCCAGCTCGGCGGCGGCGCCGTGCAGGCGCTCCTGGACGGCGAGCCCGGCGAGGTGCCGGATCGCTACGCCGCAGCTTCCCCGCTCGCGCTGCTGCCTCCTGATGACGGTGCCACCGTGCATCTCGTTCATGGCGACGCCGACGAGGTTGTCCCGCTCTCGCAGAGCCGGACGTACGCCGCAGCAGCCCGCCAGGACGGAGTCCCCGCCGAGTTGACCGTCATTCCCGGCGCCGGCCACTTCGAGCACCTCGACCCGGCGTCGGCGGCGCTGGATCCCGTCTGGGCCGCCCTGCGCACGCTCTGACCCACGAGCACCCGATGATGTCGGTGCGCCGACGTACCGTCGACAACAGCTCACGCCGGGAAGCAACGGACGACGCCCGTTGTTGTCGCAGTGATTTGTAATTCTGATTACAGGAGATTTCTGGTGTCGATGTCGCAACACCCCTGGGCGGCGCTGCGCTCGATGACCCGCGACGGCGAGGTCGCCAAGCGCAAGCTGGCTCCCGGCACGATCCCGCGCATCATCGACTTCGCGCGCCCGTACAAGCGCCAGATCAGCATCTTCCTGGTCCTGGTGGTCATCGACGCCGTGCTGATCGTCGCGCTGCCGCTGCTGTTCAAAGTGGTCATCGACGAGGGCATCCAGAAGGACAACCGCCGGGTGGTCGTCGTCGTCGCGCTCACCGTCGCCGGACTGGCCGTCGTCGACGCGATCCTCACCCTCTTCCAGCGACTGCTGTCCTCGCAGGTGGGTGAGGGCCTCATCTACGACCTGCGCACCAAGGTGTTCTCCCACGTCCAGCGGATGCCGGTGGCCTTCTTCACCCGCACCCAGACCGGCGCTCTGGTCAGCCGCCTCAACACCGACGTCATCGGCGCCCAGCAGGCGTTCACCTCGACGCTGTCCTCGGTCGTGTCCAACGTGATCAGCCTGATCCTGGTGCTGGCCGCGATGCTGTACCTCTCCTGGCAGATCACCCTCGGTGCCTTGCTGCTGACACCGTTGTTCTTGCTGCCCGCCCGCTGGGTCGGTCGCAAGCTGCAGGTCATCACCCGCGAGGCCATGCAGCTCAACGCCGGCATGGGCACGACCATGACCGAGCGTTTCAACGTGTCCGGCGCGCTGCTGGTCAAGCTGTTCGGGCGGCTTCCGGACGAGTCAGCCGGCTTCGCGGAGAAGGCGTCCCGGGTTCGTGACATCGGCATCAAGCAGGCGATGTACGGCCGGGTGTTCTTCACCAGCCTGGCGCTCGTCGCGTCGCTGGCCACCGCCCTCGTCTACGGCATCGGCGGAGTGCTGGTCATCGACAACGTCATCCCGCTGGGCACGCTGGTGGCGATGACCGCCCTGCTCGGGCGGCTCTACGGCCCTCTCACCGCACTTTCGAACGTGCAGGTCGACGTGATGACCGCTCTGGTCAGCTTCGAGCGGGTCTTCGAGGTTCTGGACCTGCCCCCGATGATCGACGAGAAGCCCGATGCCGAAGAGTTGCCGCGGGGCGACACCCGCGTCGAGCTGCGCGACGTCACCTTCCGCTACCCCAGCGCCAGCGAGGTGTCCCTCGCGTCGCTTGAGTCCGTCGCCGTCCTCGACCAGGCGGCCAGCGAGACCGTGCTGCACGACGTGTCCCTGACCGTGCCGGCCGGCACCATGACGGCGCTGGTCGGCCCGTCCGGCGCAGGCAAGACCACGATCACCAGCCTGGTCGGGCGCCTCTACGACACCACGGCGGGCGAGGTGTTGCTGGGTGGTCGGGACGTCCGGGACGTGACGCTCGCGTCCCTGCACGAGGTCGTCGGCGTCGTGACCCAGGACGCTCACATGTTCCACGAGACCATCCGCACCAACCTGCTCTACGCCCGACCAGGTGCCAGTGACGACGAGCTTGTCGATGCCTTGCGGGCCGCCCACATCTGGAACCTCGTGTCCAGCCTTCCGGACGGGCTCGACACCACCGTCGGCGATCGCGGCTACCGCCTCTCCGGCGGTGAGAAGCAGCGGCTGGCGATTGCTCGGCTGCTGCTCAAGGCGCCCGACGTCGTCGTCCTGGACGAGGCGACGGCGCATCTCGACTCCGAGTCGGAGGTGGCGGTGCAGCGTGCGCTTAAGACGGCTCTGGAAGGGCGTACGTCGCTGGTGATCGCCCACCGGCTCTCGACGGTGCGCGACGCCGACCAGATCCTGGTGGTGGACGGCGGCCGCATCGTCGAGCGCGGCACTCACGTCCAGCTGTTGGCCTCCGGTGGACTCTACGCCGAGCTCTACCGCACCCAGTTCCAGTCCCAGGAGCGTGAGGACCCGGCTCCGGCGGCGGTGTGACCGGCGGCTCGCGCGCCGTGGCGTCACCGTTCCGTAAGGCCGTCCCTGTCGGGTCTGGGGGCCGGCAGCGCCGATAGTGGGGCATGGCTGCTCGGGACCGGCGCGCGCTCGTGGTGCTGGTGGTCGCCGTGGCGGTCATCCTCGTCGGGTACTACCAGCTCGGCATCGGCCGCCCCGAGCCGTCAGCACTGCCGACCCTCACCACTATCCCGTTGCGCGCCGACCCGGACCGACCGGGCGCCTCCGACGGCCCGGGGCGCGCGTCCTGGACACCGTGGCCGCAGGCCCTGCACGACGCCCAGCACACCGGCGCCAGCGAGAACGCGGGCCCGACCACGGGCCGGATCCGCTGGACCCGGCGCCTGGAGGGCAACGTGACCCCCGGGCCGGTCGTGGCCGCGGACGGCACGATCTACGCCGCAAGCAACGCCGGGGTGCTGCATGCACTCGATCCGGGGAGCGGCGAGGACCGCTGGACCTTCGACGGCAAGGGCAACTACGGGGTTGACACGTCCACCAGTGCCGCGGTCCTCCCCGACGGGATCGTGCTCTGGCCGGGACCCGGCGGGCGGCTGTACGCCCTCTCCCCGCAGGGCCGGCTCCTGTGGGACCTGCCGGTGACGGGACAGGTCACGTCGCCCGCGGTGACCTCCGAAGGCCTCGTGGCTGTCGGCGGCAGCGGTGGCCGGCTGCTGGCACTGCGACCAACTGCCACCGGCCCACACGTCGCCTGGGACGTTGAGCTGACGGAGCAGACGTACGGGTCGCCGGTGATCTCGGCGGACGGCAGGACCGTCTACCAGTCGGTGTCCTCCGGGGTCGTCGCGGTGCGCGACGGGGTCGTGCTCTGGCGCTCGAGCGCTCCGACGAACATCGTCGAGGTGAGTCCGGCGGTGGCGCCGGACGGAACGGTGGTGATCGGGACCAACGACCCGTTCCAGTACGGGCTCGACCCGGCGGACGGCACGGTGCGCTGGCGGTTCCGACGCGGCCCCTGGACGTACTCCTCTCCGGGAGTGACTGCGGACGGCATCGTCTACTTCGGCGACCACGCCAACCGGATCACCGGGCTCGACGCCCGCGACGGCTCGGTCGTCTTCCGCTACCAGGGCACCCGACAACGCGAGCAGCGCGTCAGCATCGGCATCTGGACCTCAGTGCTGGTCGACGCCGAGCACCGGGTCTACGCGGGCACCCGGCAGGGCTACGTCTACGGCGTCGACGCCCAGGGAGAACTCCTCTGGCAGATCAGCACGGGCGCGACCGTTGACAGCTATCCCGCGTTGACCGCGGACGGTGCCCTGGTCATCGGCACCACCGACGGAGAGCTGCTGGCCATCGCCGACGACTAGCCTCCCCTCGTGGCCGGCGAGCGGGTGCTGACCCCGCGAGAGCTGAACCGGGCCCTGCTGGCCCGGCAGGGCCTGCTGGTCCGGCAGCGGTGCACGCTGACCCAGGCCGTCGGAGCAGATGGGCGGCGTCCAGGCGCAGTACGCGCCCTCGACGTACGTCGGGCTGTGGTCGCGTGTCGCGGAGTTCCGGCGCGGTCAGCTCGACCGGGAGCTGGCTCGCCGCGCGGTGGTGCAGGCGACGCTGCTGCGGGCCACCATCCACGTGGCCTCCGCCGCCGACTACTGGCTGCTGAGCGATGCCGTTCGGCAGCAGCGCCTGTCGTCGTACCTGCGCACGCAGCGCGACGGACCGGCGCTCGCGGAGGTCGAGACGGCAGCAGCCCGGGTCGCGGCGGCGATGGGTGACGGTTCCTGAACAGCGCCGAGATCGGTGAGCTCGTCGGATCACGGGCAGCCGCTGCGCTGGGCATGGTGCTCGACCTGGTGCGGGTGCCGCCGTCAGGCACGTGGGATCGGCGCCGGGCCGACGTCTATGCGCTCGCCGACCGTTGGGCACCGAGGCCGACCGCCGGCCCCGCCGACAGCGGCGACAGCGGCGAGGCATGCTACCGCGCGCTCGAGCACGTCGCGCGGCGCTACCTCGGCGCCTTCGGTCCTGCGCACCCACGCGACATCGCGACGTGGGCCGGGTTGAAGGTCGGTGACATGACGCGAGCGGTGGCTCGGACGCCGCTGCGTCGGTTCAGCGACGAGGGCGGCGGCGTTCTGGTCGACCTGCCGCGCGCGGCGCTGCCGAAGGCTGGGACGCCAGCGCCGGTGCGCTTCCTGGGGACCTGGGACGCGCTGCTGCTCACCCACGCCCGGCGGACCCAGGTGCTGCCAGAACGCCACCGCGCCCGGATCTTCACCAGCAGCAACCCGTTCTCGTTGGGCACCGTGCTGGTCGATGG
>JBBRVU010000245.1:0-5283 GCA_038246575.1 Actinomycetes bacterium
AGCCCCGGGAGAACCGAGGGCGGCAGTGTCATGCAGGCCCTCGAAGGGCGACCGGACCAAGCCGTCACCTCGGCTCCCGCCGAGTCCCAACAGCAAGCACCGACACGATGCTCACAACAAGGATGGTGCCCTAGTGACCGGGGACGGCCTGCAGGATCTCGTGCTGGTCCGCAACGGCAGCATCGGGTACTGGCCCAGCCTTGGCCACGGGAGTTTCGGCCCGATCGTCCGGATGGTGAACGCGCCGCGGTTCCCCGACGGTCACGACCCGCGCCGGGTGCTGCTTGGCGACATCGACGGTGACGGGGTCGCCGATCTGGTCTACGTGGACGCCGGGCGCGTGCTGCTGTGGGGCAACCACACCGGCAACGCCTGGTCGCCTGGGCCGATCGTGATCGCCGGCACGCCGAGTGTCGTGAACGCCGACGACGTGCGGCTCACTGACCTCTACGGCACCGGCATGGCCGGGCTGGTCTGGAGCCGGGCCGCCGGCGTCAACGGCGAGCCGTTCCTGCGCTTCCTGGACTTCACCGGCGGCATGAAGCCCCACCTGCTGGACGCGATGGACAACCATCTCGGCGCGGTGACCAGCGTCAGCTACCGGTCCTCGACGTCCTACTGCCTGGCGGATCAGGCGAACCCGGCGACCCGGTGGCGCACGCCGCTGCCGATCCCTGTGCACGTGGTGGCTCGCACAGAGGTGAACGACCGGATCTCCTCGGGGCGCCTGGTCACCGAGTACCGGTACCACCACGGCTACTGGGACGGCGCGGAGCGGGAGTTCCGCGGCTTCGCCAGGGTTGAGCACCTCGACGCCGAGACCTTCCGGGACGGCGCGGTGCACCACTCGCCGCCGACGCTGACCAAGATCTGGTTCCACCCCGGTCCGGTCGCCTCGGGCGAGGCGCAGGACTGGACCGAGCTGGACCTCACCCACGAGTACTGGCCGCAGGACCCACCGCAACTTGCGCGATCGACCGAGACCACCGGGCTGCTGGCGTCGCTGCCGGCAGGAGCCCGCCGCGACGCCCTGCGCGCGCTGCGCGGGCAGGTGCTGCGGACCGAGCTGTACGCCCTCGACGGAACCGATCGCGCGGATCGCCCATACACCGTGACCGAGTCGATCGCCGGAGTCCGGGTGGAGGCGGACCGGGTGTACTTCCCGTTCCCGGTGGCGCAGCGCACCACGCAGTGGGAGCGCGGCACCGATCCGATGACGCAGTACACCTTCACCGCCGACCAGGACAGGTACGGCTTTCCCACCGCGGAGCTCGCGGTCTCCGTGCCCCGGGGTCGCAACCCCGAGGCGGCTTCAACCACGCCGTCCTCCCCGTACCTGGCCACGGTCACCACCACGCAGTACGCACGGCACGACGACGAGGCCCGCTACGTGGTGGACCGTGCCTGCCGGGCCACCATCCGCGAGGTGTTCAATGACGGGACCCTGCCGGTTCCTGAGTTGCGCGACGTCGTCTTCGCGGGGGCGCCGTCGAGCACCGCCGTGTCGTTGCGGGTCGTGGCCCATGCACGGACGTTCTACGACGGCGACGCCTTCACCGGCCTGCCTCTGGGTGAACTCGGCGATCACGGCCTGCCGGTGCGGGCCGAGAGGCTCGCGTTCACCGACGCCTTCATCGATGAGTTGTTCGACCCTACCGATCCGGCCACGGTGAGCCCGCGCCCGGTGTTCCTGGATCCCGCCGGCCCGACGTGGACCAACGAGTATCCGCCGGAGTTCCGCGCGTCACTGCCCCATCTGGCCGGCTACCGCCACTACGCCGACTCCGAGATCCCGGGCTCGCCGGGCGGCTACTACGTGGTCGAATCCCGGCACCGGTACGACGTCCACGACCCCACCCGCAGGGGACGCGGGCTCACCCTGGCGTCGCTCGACCCGCTAGGCTCGCCGTCCCGGATCGAGTACGACGAGCACGACCTCCTGCCGGTACACCTCGAGGACGCCGCGGGTCTGACCACGACCGCCAGCTACGACCTTCGGCTCCTACATCCGGTCGAGGTGGTCGACGTCAACGGCAACACCCGCGCCGTGACCTATTCGCCGGCCGGGCTGGTCACCGCGCAGTTCGTCCGCGGCAAGGGCGGCGAGGGCGATCGGGACCTGCCTGGCGTGCGGCTCGACTACGACCTGACCGCCTTCAGCGAACGCGGCCGCCCGGTCTCGGTGCGATCCACCCGCCGCGCGCATCACGACACCGACACCGGCGTCCCCCACGGGGAGCGCGACGACGTCCTGGTCTCGGTGGAGTACTGCGACGGGTTCGGCCGGGTGCTGCAGACTCGCACCCAGGCCGAGGACACCCTGTTCGGCGACACCGCGTTCGGCGGGCAGGTGATTCTGGCCGACCTAAGCCTGCCCGGTGACGAGACGTCGGGACGCGCTCGACTCCCTGGGGAGCCGGACCACGTGATTGTCAGCGGCTGGCAGACGTTCGACAACAAGGGTCGGGTGGTGGAGCAGTACGAGCCGTTCTACTCGGTCGGGTTCGAGTACGCGCCGCCGGGCGACATTCAGTTCGGCCAGAAGGCGACGATCTTCTACGATCCGCGCGGCCACGCCGTGCGCACCATGAACCCCGACGGCAGCGAGCAGCTGGTCGTCCTCGGAGTGCCGGTCGACCTCGCGGATCGGGACGTCTATGCGCCGACGCCGTGGGAGTCGTTCAGCTACGACGCGAACGACAACGCCGGGCGTACCCATCCGGCTGAGGCGACCGCGTACTCCGGCCACTGGAACACCCCGGCCAGTGCCGGGGTGGATGCCCTGGGCCGGACCGTGGTGGCCACGGTCCGCAACGGTCCGGACCCCGCGGACTGGTTCATCACCGGCTCGACGTACGACATCCAGGGCAATCTGGTAGGGATCAGCGACGCGCTTGACCGTCCCGCGTTCACCTACCGCTTCGACCTGCTCCACCGCCGGTGGCGGATGGACAGCATCGATGCGGGTCGCCGCGACACCGTGCCGGACGCGATCGGCAACCCGATCGAGGAACGCGACGCGAAGGGATCCCTCACGCTCGGCAGCGCCGACCGCATGCACCGGCCGGCGCGGGTGTGGGCCCGGGACGACGCGACCTCCCCGATCACACTGCGCCAGCGCGTCGAGTACGGCGACGCCGGGGACCCGGACCAGCCGGCGGGTGAGCGAGCGGCGGCCCTTGCGCGGAACCTGCTCGGCCGGGCAGTCGTGCACTATGACGAGGCCGGGTTGGAGTCCGTGTTCGCGGTCGACTTCAAGGGCAATCCGCTGGACGCCGCCCGCCGCGTGATCGCCGACGCTCCGCTGCTGGCGACCTACGTCCGCGCGGCCGCCGAGGGCTGGCGGGTGCAGCCTCTGCGGGTCGACTGGGACCAGGATCCCGGCCAATGGCTAAACCCCGCCGAGTACCGCACGACCACCTCCTACGACGCGCTCAACCGGGTCACCCGACAGCTCCTGCCCGCCGACGTTACTGGTCACCGTGAGCCGGTCGACCCGGTCTACAACCGCGCAGGCGGGCTGGCACAGGTCTGGCTCGACGGCACCCTCCAGGTGCAGCGAATCGCCTACGACGCCAAGGGCCAGCGCACGCTGATCGCCTACGGCAACGGGCTGATGACCCGGTACGCCCACGATCCGCGCACGTTCCGGCTGACTCGGCTGCGCACCGAGGGCTACACCCTGGCCGGCGACACCTACCGGCCGCGTGGCCCGGTCCTGCAGGACTACGGATATGGCTACGATCTCGTCGGGAACCACCTCACGCTGCGGGACCGCACGCCCGGCAGCGGCATCCCCGGTACCCCGGCCGGGGCCGACGCCCTGGACCGGGCCTTCGGCTACGACCCGGCCTACCGTCTGCTGTCGGCCACCGGCCGCGAGTGCGCGGTACCGCCGGCGGGACCGCCGTGGACCGACGTCCCCCGCTGCAGCGACGTCACGCAGGCCCGTAGCTACATCGAGACCTACACCTACGACCGCGTGGGCAACCTGCTGCGGCTCGGCCACGACGGCGGCTCCGCCGGAGGGTTCGTCCGCGAGTTCACCATCGCCGGCGACAGCAACCGGCTGCGGCGGATGACGACGAGCGGTACGCCGTTCGACTACGAGTTCGACGCCAACGGCAACCTGATCGCGGAGACCACGTCCCGACACTTCGCCTGGAACCACGCCGACCGGCTGGCAACGTTCGCCACCCAGACCGCCGGTGCAGAGCCCTCCGTCCACGCCCACTACCTCTACGACGCCTCCGGCGAGCGGGTGACCAAGCTGGTCCGCAGCCAAGGCGGTGGGCTCGAGGTGACGCACTTTCTCGGCGGCGTCGAGCATCGCCGGTGGGGCGGGCCCACGACTGGCGAGAACACGCTCGTGCACGTCATGGACGACCATTCCCGGATCGCCCTGGTCCGCGTCGGTCCCGCCGCGCCCGGTGACGGCGGCCCCGCCGTCCAGTTCCACCTGGGTGACCACCTGGGCAGCAGCACAGTGATCGCCGACGAGACCGGCGTGCTCACCAACCGCGAGGAGTTCACCCCCTACGGCGGGACCAGCTTCGGCAGCTACGCCCGCAAGCGCTACCGCTTCACCGGCAAGGAACGCGACGAGGAGAGTGGGCTCAATTACCACGCGGCTCGATACTTCAGCTCCGCGACTGCTCGATGGCTCTCCTGCGATCCGGCCGGTAGCGCCGAGAGTGTCAACCTGTACGGCTACGAACGCGGCAATCCCATGACGCTGCTCGATCCCACCGGGAAGAGCTCTGAGAGCCAGGCGGCCCTGTTCCGGGTTATCGACGTCGACCGCAACAACCGACTGGATTCCACCGAGTTGGTCACCGCGTGCGTGACCGAGAAGGCCATGACGGACCTGCTGCTAGATGTCAGCGCCCCGGACCGATACACAGCGGATGGATACGCGGCGCGCGATGCATTGCTGGAGCCCTTCAATCGCAGCAATGAGAAGCAACTGCGCCTCTATTCCGACTCGCCGTCGCCCATGACGATGGAGCAGCACCGCGCCTTCGTCGAGGACGCGGAATCGGCCCGCCAACAGGCGCGCCTCCTTGGATTCGACGCCTGGGTCAACCTGGTGGCGAGTATGGGTCTGCCGGGCACCGGAGGCGGGTCAGCCAAGGGAGTCAGCCTAGTGTCGCGTGTCGCTAGTCCTTAGACGGTTCGTGATGCGGGACAATGGTGTATGTCGGTTGCTGCGGCGTTGGTGCTGCGTCCCGGGGACGCCTCGGAGTTGACCTCGTTGGTCCGGTCCTCGTCGGCCCCGGCCGG
>JBBRVU010000246.1:0-5183 GCA_038246575.1 Actinomycetes bacterium
AGCACCCGGCAGGCCTGCGTACCCGAGTAGTCGAACTCGCAGGCCTGGCCGATGACGATCGGCCCGGAGCCGATCACCAGCACGCTGGAGATGTCCTCGCGCCGCGGCATCAGTGGGCCTCCAACAGGGTCGCGAACCGGTCGAAGAGGTAGGCCGCGTCGTGCGGGCCGGCGGCGGCCTCCGGGTGGTACTGCACCGAGAAGGCCGGGACGTCCAGGCATCGCAGGCCCTCGACGACGCCGTCGTTGAGGCAGACGTGGGACACCTCGGCGGCCCCGACCGGGGTGTCGAAGGGCGCGTCGGTGGTCGGCGTCCGCACGGCGAACCCGTGGTTGTGCGCGGTGATCTCGACCTTGCCGGTGGTGCGGTCCTGCACCGGCTGGTTGATCCCGCGGTGCCCGTACCTCAGCTTGTACGTCGGCAGGCCCAGGGCCCGGCCGAGGATCTGGTTGCCGAAGCAGATGCCGAAGACCGGGGTGCGCCGCCCGAGCAGCTCGCGGGTCAGGGCCACGGCCCGGTCCGCGGTCGCGGGGTCGCCCGGCCCGTTGGACAGGAACACCCCGTCGGCCCCGGTGGCGAGCACGTCGTCGACCGTCGAGGCAACGGGCAGCACGTGGACCTCGATGCCGCGCTCGGCCAGGCGTACGGGCGTCATGGTCTTGATGCCGAGGTCGAGTGCGGCAACCGTGAACCGTCTCTCGCCGACGGCCGGGACGACGTACGCCGTGTCGGTGCTGACCTCCGCGGTCAGGTCAGCGCCCTCCATGCCCGGCGAGTCCTGCACCCGGGCCAGCAGCGACGCCTCGTCGGTGTCCAGCGTGCTCACGCCGACCCGCATCGCACCGCGCTCGCGCAGGTGTCGGGTCAGGGCTCGGGTGTCGACCCCGCTGACGCCGACCACGCCCTGGGCCGCAAGCTCGTCGCCGAGCGATCGGCGGGACCGCCACGACGAGGGGCGCCGGGCGGGGTCGCGGACGACGTACCCGCTCACCCAGATCCGCGACGACTCCGGGTCCTCGTCGTTCATGCCGGTGTTGCCGACGTGCGGCGCAGTCATCACCACGACCTGCCGGTGGTAGGACGGGTCGGTCAGGGTCTCCTGGTAGCCGGTCATGCCCGTCGAGAAGACCGCCTCGCCGAACGTCTCCCCCGCGGCGCCGAACGCCTCGCCGCGGAAGCTGCGCCCGTCCTCGAGCACCAGCAGCGCCGCCGCCCGCCCGGTCACCCTGCCCACCCACCTGTGGACGCCGACACACCGACCGTGCGGCGTGTCTGGGGCGGGAGAGTCCACACTCGAGGTGTCATTGCAGCTTCCCGTCCAGGACGGTCGGGCGACCGCGCAGGAACGTCGCGACCACCGACCCGGGCAGGGTGCGGCCGGCGTAGGGCGTGTTGCGGCTGCGCGAGGCCAGCGCGAACGGGTCCACCGTCCGCCGGGCGCCCGGATCGACGAGGACGAGGTTGGCCGGGGCCCCGACCTCCAGCGGTGTGCCGTGGTCGTCGAGGAGACCGATGCGCGCCGGCCGGGTGGACATCCGGTCCGCGACCCCCGCCCAGTCCAGCAGGCCGGTCTCGACCATCGCCTCCTGCACGACCGACAGCGCCGTCTCCAGGCCGAGCATCCCCATGGCGGCCGCGGCCCACTCGCAGTCCTTGTCCTCGTGCGAGTGCGGTGCGTGGTCGGTAGCCACGGCGTCGATGGTGCCGTCGGCCAGCGCCTCGCGCAGTGCGGCCACGTCGTCAGCGGTCCGCAGCGGCGGGTTCACCTTGTAGACCGGGTCGTACGTCGTCGCGAGCTCGTCGGTCAGCAGCAGGTGGTGCGGGGTCACCTCGGCTGTGACGTTCCAGCCCTTCGACTTGGCCCAGCGCAGGATCTCGACCGAGCCGGCCGTGGACACGTGGCACAGGTGCAGCCGCGAGCCGACGTGGGCCGCAAGCAGCACGTCACGGGCGATGATCGCCTCCTCGGCGACCGCCGGCCAGCCGGTCAGGCCGAGCACACCCGAGAGCTGCCCCTCGTTCATCTGCGCGTTCTGGGTCAGCCGCGGCTCCTGCGCATGCTGCGCAACCACCCCGCCGAAGGCCTTGACGTACTCCAGCGCCCGCCGCATCAGCACCGCGTCGGACACGCAGATCCCGTCGTCGGAGAAGACCCGGACCCGGGCGGCCGAGTCGGCCATCGCGCCGAGCTCGGCGAGCCGCTCGCCGCCGAGCCCGACCGTGACGGCGCCGACCGGGCGCACGTCGCAGTGCCCCGCCTCGCGGCCCAGCCGCCAGACCTGCTCGACGACGCCGGCGGTGTCGGCCACCGGGTCGGTGTTGGCCATGGCGTGCACGGCGGTGAACCCACCGAGGGCAGCTGTGGCGGTGCCCGACTCCACGGTCTCGGCGTCCTCCCGGCCCGGCTCGCGCAGGTGGGTGTGCAGGTCGACGAGGCCGGGCAGACCGACGAGCCCGTCGGCGTCGATGACCTCGGCGCCGGCCGGTCGGTCCACGTTGGCGCCGGCCTCGGTGATCGTGCCGTCGACGATGAGCAGATCGGTCGGCTCGGCACCGAGCACGCGGACGCCGGCGACGACGTACGTCCCGGTGGTGCCTGTCGCGCTCACAGGGACGCCTCTCCGTCGGTGTTTCCGGACAGCAGCAGGTAGAGCACGGCCATCCGCACGCTGACGCCGTTGGCGACCTGCTCGACGATCGTCGATCGGGCCGAGTCGGCGACGTCGGCGGCGATCTCCATGCCGCGGTTCATCGGACCGGGGTGCATGACGATGGCGTGGTCGGGCAGCTGCGCCACCCGCCGGGCGTCGAGCCCGTAGCGGCGGGAGTACTCGCGAGGTGTCGAGAAGAAGCCACCACCCTCGTGGCCCATCCGCTCGCGTTGCACGCGCAGCATCATCACGACGTCGCTCTTGGCCAGCTCGCCGTCGAGGTCGTACGAGGTGGTGCACGGCCACGTGTCGACCCCCACCGGCAGCAGGGTCGGCGGCGCGACCAGGGTCACCTCGGCTCCCAGGGTGTGCAGCAGCAGCACGTTGGACCGGGCGACCCGGGAGTGCAGCACGTCGCCGACGATCGTCACGCGGCGCCCGGCCAGGTCGGTGCCGACGGTCCCCGCGCTGCCGGCGCCACTGGTGCTGCCGGTGCCGTCGCCGTTGAGGCGGCGCCGCATCGTGTACGCGTCGAGCAGGGCCTGCGTCGGGTGCTCGTGCGTCCCGTCGCCGGCGTTGACGACGGCCCCGCGGATCCAGCCGCTGTGGGCCAGTCGGTGGGGTGCCCCCGAGGCCGAGTGCCGGACGACGACCGCGTCCGCGCCCATCGCCTCGAGCGTCAACGCCGTGTCCTTGAGGCTCTCTCCCTTGCTGACGCTGGAACCCTTGGCGGAGAAGGTGATCACGTCGGCGGACAGACGCTTGGCAGCCGCCTCGAAGGAGATCCGCGTCCGCGTCGAGTCCTCGAAGAACAGGTTGACCACGGTGCGACCGCGCAGGGTCGGCAGTTTCTTGATCGGGCGGTCGGCCAGCGTTGCGAGCTCCTCGGCGGTGTCGAGGATCTGCAGCGCGGCGTCGCGGTCGAGGTCCGCGGCCGAGAGCAGGTGACCGTTCATCGGGAGGCCTCCTGGATGCAGACGAGGTCGGTGCCGTCGCGTTCGGCGAGCTGGACGCTGACCCGCTCGCTCACCGACGTCGGCAGGTTCTTGCCGACGTAGTCGGCCCTGATCGGCAGCTCGCGGTGGCCACGGTCGACGAGGACCGCCAGCTGGACCCGGGCCGGCCGGCCGTGCTCGCCGAGGGCGTCCAGTGCGGCGCGCACCGTACGGCCGGAGAAGAGCACGTCGTCGACCAGGACCACGGTGCGGTCCTCGATGCCCTCGGGCGGCAGGTCGGTGTGCTCGAGCGCGCGGGCCGGGTGCAGGCGCAGGTCGTCGCGGTACATCGTGACGTCCAGCGAGCCGACGGCGACCTCGTTGCCCTCGACGGCAGCGATCCGCTCTGCCAGGCGGTGAGCCAGGGGCACGCCGCGGGAAGGGATCCCGAGCAGCACCAGCCCGGCGGCACCCTTGTTGCGTTCGAGGATCTCGTGGGCGATCCGGGTCAGCGCCCGGGAGATGTCGGCCGCCTCGAGGACGGTCCGCTGTGCCGGCGCGTCGTGGCGCTCGGCCGTGCCAGGGGTGGGCGTCATGCGCCGACCGACCTCCTTCCCCGCCTCACTGGACGGGTCGTTAAAGGATGTCCGGGTGTCAGCCGCTGGTCGTGGCTGGACCTGGTGTCGCGGTGAACCGTACCAGCGCCAGGGTCGGCGCTGGTCACGCCGCACCGCTGTGGGCCTCCGCCGCCGAGGACGTCCGCAGAAGCCTGCCGGTTGGCGGGCAGGTAATCGTTGCGCCGTTCGCGTGACTTCGACGCTGGCGGGTCGTTGCCAGAACGACTATTTTTTCGATCACCCTGCGTAACACCACGCAGAGTGACCACGATAGAGGTCGTACACCCCCAGAACGGGGAGCCACGACACAACCGATCACATGACGTGACGGTGACCGCCTAGCGAAAGGCCGGCCAGCGATGCCCACGGAGTACGCACGAGCGCTCGGTAGCCGGTTGCGCGCCATCAGGACCCAGCAAGGCCTGTCGCTGCACGGGGTCGAGGAGAAGTCGCAGGGCCGGTGGAAGGCCGTCGTGGTCGGCTCGTACGAGCGTGGCGACCGGGCCGTGACCGTCCAGCGGCTCGCCGAGCTGGCCGACTTCTACTCGGTGCCGGTCTCGGAGCTGCTCCCGGACAGCAGCCCGCAGGGCGCCGCCGAGCCGCCGCCCCGGTTGATCATCGACCTCGAGAAGCTGCAGGTCGTCCCGGCCGAGAAGGCCGGCCCGCTGGCGCGCTACGCCGCGACGATCCAGGCCCAGCGCGGGGACTACAACGGCCGGGTCCTGTCGATCCGGCAGGAGGACCTGCGCACGCTGGCCGTGATCTACGACGAGACACCGTCGCAGCTGGTCGAGCAGCTCATCTCGTGGAGCGTGCTCAACCCCGAAGCCCGCCGCGCCCTCGACTGAGGCCAACCCCGCCGGTCCGCCTCGCCTACGCCCCGGCCCTGCCCGCCCCGGCCCTGCCCTGCCCTGCCCACCGCATTCGACCACGTTCGGCAGGCGGGTGATCGCTTCAGCATGTGTGCACGCCTGCTGAAG
>JBBRVU010000247.1:0-5071 GCA_038246575.1 Actinomycetes bacterium
CGCGCCGGTGATCGAGTCCGGGGACGACTCCAGATCGGCGACTGTCCCGGAGACCACCACCTGGCCGCCGTGCTCCCCCGCTCCCGGCCCGATGTCGACCACCCAGTCGGCGGTCCGGATGGTGTCCTCGTCGTGCTCGACGACGATCAGCCTGTTGCCGAGGTCGCGCAGCCGGGTCAGTGTCTCGATCAGCCGGTGGTTGTCTCGCTGGTGCAGGCCGATCGAGGGCTCGTCGAGCACGTAGAGGACGCCGACCAGGCCGGCACCGATCTGGGTGGCGAGCCGGATCCGCTGCGCCTCGCCGCCGGACAGCGTGCCCGAGGGTCGCTCGAGGGAGAGGTAGTCGAGGCCGACGTCGAGCAGGAACCCGAGCCGGGAGTGGATCTCCTTGATCACCCGCTCGGCGATCTGGCGCTCACGGTCGGACAGGTCGACGTCGCGCAGGAAGTCGTCGCACTCGCGGATCGGCAGCCGGCAGATGTCGGCGATCGATGCGCCGCCGAGCAGCACCGAGAGCGACTCCGGCTTGAGGCGGCTGCCCTGGCAGGCCGGGCAGGGCACCTCGCGCATGTAGCCCTCGTAGCGCTCCCGGCTCCAGTCGGAGTCGGTCTCCGTGTGGCGACGCTGCACGAACGGGATCGCACCCTCGAAGCCGGTGTAGTAGCTGCGCATCCGGCCGTAGCGGTTCTTGTACTTGACGTGGACCTGGTAGTCGAGGCCGTGCAGCACGGCCTCCTTGGCCCGGGACGGCAGCTTGCGCCACGGCGTCTTCATCGTGAACCCGAGGTCGTCGGCCAGGGCCTCGAGGAGGCGCTGGAAGTACTCGCTGGAGGTGGTGCCTGACGCCCACGGGGCCACGGCGCCGTCGGCCAGGGACGCCTCGTCGTCGGGGACGATCAGCTCGGGGTCGACCTCGAGCCGGGTGCCCAGGCCGGTGCACTCGGGGCAGGCGCCGTAGGGCGAGTTGAACGAGAACGAGCGCGGCTCGAGCTCGTCCATCGCCAGCGGGTGCTCGTTGGGACAGGCCAGCTTCTCGGAGAACCGGCGCTCGCGGTCCTTGGCCTTCGCGGGCAGGTCGACCAGGTCGAGGATCACCAGGCCGCCGGCCAGGCCGAGGGCGGTCTCGACCGAGTCGGTGAGCCGGCGCTTCGCGGAGGGCTTGACGGACAGCCGGTCGATGACGACGTCGATCGTGTGCTTGTACTTCTTGTCCAGCTTGGGCGGCTCGGCCAGCGACACCGTGTCGCCGTCGACCCGGGCCCGGCTGTAGCCCTTGGTCTGCAGCTCGCGGAACAGCTCGCCGTACTCCCCCTTGCGCCCGCGGACCACCGGCGCCAGCACCTGGAACCGGGTGCCCTCCTCCATCTCGAGCACCCGGTCGACGATCTGCTGAGGGGTCTGCCGGCTGACCGGCTCGCCACAGACCGGACAGTGCGGGCGACCGGCCCGGGCGAAGAGCAGCCGCAGGTAGTCGTAGACCTCGGTGATGGTGCCGACGGTCGACCGTGGGTTGCGGCTGGTGGACTTCTGGTCGATCGAGACCGCCGGTGAGAGGCCCTCGATGAAGTCGACGTCTGGCTTGTCCATCTGGCCCAGGAACTGGCGGGCATAGGCCGACAGCGACTCGACGTAGCGGCGCTGGCCCTCGGCGAAGATCGTGTCGAAGGCCAAGCTCGACTTGCCGGAGCCGGACAGCCCGGTGAAGACGATCAGGGCGTCCCGGGGCAGGTCGATCGAGACGTCTTTGAGGTTGTGCTCGCGCGCGCCTCGGACGATCAGCTGGTCCACGAAGATCCTTCACCGCTGCCGGTCGGGCCGGCCCCCGAGCGTGGCCGGCGGTGTCGCGCACCATGCTAGGTGGCGGGTCGGACAGCCTCGACGCGCCGCCTCCCAACCCCCCATTTCTGGGTGATTCACCCGTTTGGCCGACGTTTGGACGCTCCCTATCCGTCGACCTCCATCTCGTACACCTGCAGCCCTCCGATGGGCCGCTCGGCGGATGGGACCACAGATGCATCGAACAAGGACAACCGCGGCTGCTCTGGCTCTGGCGTTGTCCTGTTCGGTGCTCTCGGCGGTGTCTGCCGCCACTGCTGACGCCAGCACTGGCGCGGCCGGGCGGGTGCTGCTCCGCCACGACCCCGTTGTCTCGCCGGCGAAGCGACTGACGGGAAAGAACAGGGCGTTCCACGGCGGCAAGGTGAAGCGCACCCGACGCGCCATCTCGGGGACCCGCCACGACCTGCTGTACCAGCAGGCCCGCTACGGCGTCTCCAGCTACCGGACGAGGCTCGCCCCCGGCACCTACAGCGTTCGTCTGTACGCCGCCGAGGTCCAACGGGTACGCCCCGGGCGCCGGGTGTTCGACGTCTACGCCGAGGGACGGAAGGTCGTCCGGCGCCTGGACATCTCTCGCGCCGCCGGCAGGAACCGTGCCTACCAGGTCACCTTCCCGGTGACCGTTCGTGATGGGCGACTCGACATCGCCTTCACTAAGGTGCGCGGTACGACCAAGGTGAGCGGGATCAGGATCTTTCAGGATGTCCGAGGATCGAAGGTGACGACCCCCGACCGGGCTGGTCCCTCGACGGGCTCCGGCTCATCCGCGCCGCGTCCAGGGCCGGCCACGGGGAGTCCCGGCACCGGCGGTCCAGGGCCGGGCGTCGGGCCGAGTGCCGCCCAGCGCTTCTTCACCGCCGACGGACCGTTCAACCTGCCGGTGCCCACCGCTCCTGCCCTCGATCCCCGCAGTTCGAGCATCGTGCGGTCGCTGGCGAGCGGCGCCCATCCCGGCGTGGCAAATCTCTATGCCTACGGCGTGCCGATCTTCGACGCCGACTCGTCCACTCCCCGTGCCCCGGTGCCCTGCTCCTCCCCGTGGGGCGTGTGCGAGCTGTCGACGGTGCCCGTCCCCGTCCCGGACGACGCCGTCGCGACGCCGTACGGCAACGACGGCGCCATGGTGGTCATCGACCAGTCCACTCGCACTGCCTACGAGTTCTGGAAGGCACGAAAGTCCAATGGTGTCTGGACCGCTGCCTGGGGTGGCGTCTCCGACCTGGACGGTCCAGGCACACCCGGCTCGGCGGTGGGGTCTGGGATAAGCCGGCTGGCCGGCGTCGTTCGCGCTGACGAGATCAGGCGCGGTCGCATCGATCACGCACTGGTCTTCTCGACCAACAATGCGTGCCGCTCGAGCTACCGGTTCCCCGCGTCGAAGACCGATGGCTCCTCCAACCAGGCAGACTGCATCGCCGAGGGAGCTCGCATCCAGCTCGATCCGTCGATCGACCTCGCCTCGGTGCCGGGTCTGACGCGAGGAGAGCGCGCCGTAGCCCGCGCACTTCAGCTGTACGGCGCCTACGCGATAGACAACGGCGGCGCGAACATGGCGTTCGTGTTCGAGGTCCCCCGTGGCGATGACCCCTATCCCGACGCCGGGCTTGCCTGGGACTACTTCGGCATGGACCGCATCCCGTGGTCAGGTCTGCGGGTGCTGAGCAGCTGGAACGGTCGATAGCCATGACCTGCCGCCACTTCCGTACAGTTGACGGATGACACCGGTCGAGCGCGCTCCTCGGTGGTCCCCGAGCATCATTGCTCTCGCCGTGGGAGCCATCGCCGGGCTCCTCGTTCTGTTCGCCTTGATGTTGCTACCGGCGAGTGTGTTCGATGTCGTGGTCGAGGAGGACGGGGCGATCGAGACGCTCGGGGCCGCGGGTCTCGCGGCAGCCGTCGTCTTCTGCCTCCTGGCCCTGAGACGTGAACGCGCACGACGGTCCCACTGGTTCAAGCAGCTGACCGTTCTCGGGCTCGCTGCCTTCTTCTTCCTCTCGGCCGGCGAGGAGATCAGCTGGGGACAGCGGATTCTCGGCTACGGGACACCCGAGAAGATCGACAGGGTCAACGGCCAGGGCGAGTTCAACGTGCACAACCTGACCGCGCTGGGAAGTCTTCCGGAGCTGGCCTTCTTCGCCGTCTGGTTCGGCCTGGCGGTCGTCATCCCCCTCGCGTTCGCCTTCGGAGGCCCTCCAGGGCTCCGTCTCGCGAACTTCGTCCCCGTCCTGCCGCTGGCGTTCCCCGTCATGTTTGCCTGCAACCAGGCGCTGGCGAAGCTGGCCATCGTCTTCTACGGGAACCTCGGCAGCTATCAGAGCATCTACCCGGTGACGCACGCTGTGACGGAGATCAAAGAGGCGGGGTACGAGGTGCTGCTCGGCCTGGCAGCCTGGTGGGTGTGGCGCGCGGCGAGCCCGGGGAGCACCGGAGGCCCCGTCGCCGTCGATGGCGTGGGGGTCGACTTCTCCCCCGCACCCTTGTGACCTCGAACGTCGAGAGCCAGCCTCCGCGGGGCGGGGACGAGCAGAGCCCGCTAGGAACCCGAGCGGTCCGCAGCTTCCTGTGGGCCGGGGTGTCCTTCGGCAGCAACAAGATCGTCCTGTTCGTGGCCACCCTTGTCCTGGCCCGGTTGATCGCGCCGGCGGAGTTCGGTGTGGTCGCGGCCGGACTGACCCTCATCGCGCTGCTCGAGATCGGGCTCGACCTGGGCGTCGGCGCCGCCCTGGTCTACGAGCAGCAGCGGGGCATCTCCGACCGGGTCCGGGTCGCGTACAGCCTCAATCTGCTGGTGTCCGCCGGGCTGACCGCGCTAGGCATCGCCGTCGCCCCCGCCGTCGCCGCGTTCCTGCACGAGCCAGAGGCGACCCCGGTGTTCCGGGTCATGTTCTGCTACCTCATCCTCCGGGGCGCCAGCCAGGTCCAGACCGCCGTGCTGCAGCGCGATCTGCGCTACCGCGAGCGAGCCGTCATCGACGTCAGTCGAGCCGTGTTCCGCGGCGCCACGTCCATCGGTCTCGCCCTCGACGGCAAGGGTGTGTGGGCGCTCGTCGTCGGGTTGCTCGTCGGCGAGGTGGTCGGCCTCATCGCGTCGGCGTTCTTCGTGCCACTGCGGCCGGCGCTCAAGTTCCCGCGGGCCGTCGTGGGCTCCCTGCTGACCTTCGGCCTGGCGATCCTCGGCCTCAAGGCGGTCGGCAGCCTCTACACCAGCGGTGACCTCCTCATCGTCGGCAAC
>JBBRVU010000248.1:0-5070 GCA_038246575.1 Actinomycetes bacterium
CCGCCAGTCGATGGAGTCCCTCGCGGCCCGCTCGAGCAGGGGGTCGTCGATGTCGGTGACGTTCTGCACGTAGTGGACGTCGTGTCCCGCATCGCGCCACACCCGCTGCACGAGGTCGAACGCGAGGAACGTCGATGCGTGCCCCAGATGTGTCGCGTCGTACGGGGTGATGCCGCAGACGTACATCGTCGCGCTCGGGCCTGGCGTTGTCGGTCGGACCTGTCCGCTCGCGGAGTCGTGCAGCCACAGCGGTTGGCCGAGACCGTCGACGACGGGAACTGGACTGGTGGACCACGGCTGCACGGCCGCGATCCTACGGGCGGTGTCTCAGAACGGCGGCCACGGGATGGCCGGCCAGCCGTCGCCCGGGTAGGGCAGGTGCCCCTCGCGGAGCAACCGGCGGACCCGGCGTCCGGTCGCGGTCACTTCCGCCGGGGTGAGCAGGTCGACCAGCTCGCTGCCCAGAGAGTCCTCCAGTGCCAGAGCCAGCGTCTCGAGTGACTGCCGTTCCTGGCTCGTGAGCTCGAGTCCCGCCCATCCCCACAGCACGGTGCGCAGCTTCGCCTCGACATGGAAGCTGACGCCGTGATCGACGCCCCGCACCACGCCGTCGGGGCCGGGCAGGACGTGCCCGCCCTTGCGGTCGGCGTTGTTCAGCACCACGTCGAGGACGGCCATCCGGCGAAGTCGGGCGTCATCGGCATGACCGAGGACGACGGGTTCGCCGTCGCCGCCGAGAGCGTCCACGACGTGCAACCAGTCCCGCGGCAGCTCGGCTGGACGGAGAAGGTCGACCAGCTCGACCTGAGGATCGGTCTCGACCCACAGCTGACACATCCCCCGGCCGTACGGCCCGTCCCGCATGACCGTCGGCGGCACGACCGCGCCACCGAAAGCCTCGGACACGAGGTACGCGCTGACTTCCCGACCAGCCAACGAGCCGTCCGGGAAGTCCCACAGTGGCCGCTCGCCGGCGATCGGCTTGTAGACCGCCTGCGCGTTGGCGCCCTCACCGTCGAGTGCGCAGAACAGCGTGGCGTTCGATGCGTCGACCAGCCGGCCCTCGACGGTCAGGTTGCCGCGGCGCAGCAGCTCGAGGCCCTGCGCCAGGTCGATGTCGCTCACCCGACCCAGCCTGGCACGGCAGCGGGGCCCTGGCTCAGCGCCGGTAGCCGTTCGCCCGGGGGCACACGTGCCCGCTCACATCCAGCGGCCCGCCGCAGAACGGGCAGGGCGGGCGGCCAGCCGCGACGACTGTCTCGGCGCGGGCGACGAATGCGCGCGCCGCAGTCCCCGAGAGGCGGACGCGCAACAGAGGAGGGCCTTCCTCGGCGTCGTCGTCGATGAGCAGCGGCTCGGAGTCTTCCTCCGCCTCGGTGGCGGCCTGTGCCTCGATGACGACGACCTCGTCGTCGGAGTCCCAGGCGAGCGCCATCGTGCCGACGCGGAACTCCTCCTCGATGGGAGCCTCGAGCGGCGCGAGGTCCAGAGCATCCGGCGGGCTGACGGCGGGCACTGCCGCTTCGCCGGCGGAGCGACGCAGCACCTCGTCCAGCAACGCTTCGACACGTTCGGCCAGGACGGACACCTGCTGCTTCTCCAGAGCAACGCTGGTCGTTCGGCCGCTGCCCTTGGCCTGCAGGAAGAAGGTGCGCTGGCCGGGCTCGCCCACCGTTCCCGCCACGAAGCGCTCAGGGGGGTCGTACTCGTAGATCACGCGCGGCATACCTGCGACCCTATGCGGTGCCGCCGCCGGCTCCGCCGCCCACCGGCGCATCCGATGAGGTCCGCCGCCGCCGGCGTCCCTTGGCCGGCGCGAGGAACGACAGGTCGCCGCCGACGTCGTTGGTGCGCACCACGAAGGGGCGGGTCGGCGAATACGCCACGACGCTGACAGACGCCGGGTCCACGAGGATCCGCTGGAACAGATCGAGGTGCATGCCCAACGCGTCGGCCAGCACCGACTTGATCACGTCACCGTGGCTCACGACGGCGTAGACCGCGTCGGGACCGAGCCGTTCGTTCCAGTCGCGCACTGCTTCCAGGACGCGGTCCTGCATAGCCCGCATCGACTCCCCTCCCTCGCCCGGGAACGTCATGGCCGACGGGTGGCTCTGGACCACCTTCCAGAGCGGATCCTTGGCCAGCTTCTTGAGCTCCTGTCCGGACCAGTCGCCGTAGTGGACCTCGCCGACCCGCTCGTCGAGATGGCGCGCGACCGGGTCCCGGCCGTCGAGGAGGGCATCGGTCGTCTCCTGGCACCGCTGCAGAGGGCTGGACACGACCGCAGTCAGCGGCACACCTCGCAACCGCTCCGACAGCGCGCGCACCTGGGCGCGCCCCGAGTCGTCCAGGCCCACGCCCTCGGTCCAGCCCGCCAGGACACCGGCACCGTTCGCGGTCGTCTTCCCGTGCCGGATGAGCACGACTGTCGCCATGATCGGCAGCCTACGAGACGCACGAGCGACCCGACATGGCGCGCGGGGGGCCGGGAGCACCGACAATGGCCCGGTGATCGTCGACTGCGCCCTCTACCGCCAGGGCTTGCGCCAGCAGGTGGACGGCGACCTGCACGACGCGCTGGCCCAGGCCCGCCGACGGGGCGAGAGCTTCATCTGGATCGGGTTGCACGACCCCACCCAGGACGAGCTCGAGCACGTGGCCAAGGAGTTCGGCCTGCACAACCTGGCCGTCGAGGACGCGGTGAAGGCCCACCAGCGCCCGAAGATCGAAAAGTACGAGGACAGCCTCTTCGTGGTTCTCAAGACGGTCCGCTACGACGAGCCGACCCAGCAGATCGAGCTGGGCGACGTGATGCTCTTCCTCGGCGACTCGTTCGTGGTCACGGTCCGGCACGGTCAGGCGCGTGCGCTGACCGACATCCGGCGCCGACTCGAGCACACCCACGACGTCATCGACTACGGGCCCTTCGCCGTGCTGTACGCCGTCTGCGACGCCATCGTCGATGACTACACCGCGATCTCGGTCGCGGTCGAGGAGGACATCGAGGAGGTCGAGCAGCGGGTCTTCTCGCCGGAGCGCAGCAACGACGCCGGCCGGATCTACAACCTCAAGCGGGAGATCGTGGAGTTCCGTCGAGCGGTCGGCCCGCTGGTGGAGCCGATGACCAAGCTGTCGACCGGCCAGGTGGGTCAGGTCCACGAGGATCTGCGTCCGTACTTCCGCGACGTCGCGGATCACGCGGTCCGGGTGGCCGAGCAGGTGGACGGTTTCGACGACCTGCTCAGCTCCGTGCTGTCGGCCAACCTGGCCCAGGTCGGGGTCCAACAGAACAACGACATGAGGCGGATCTCCGCCTGGGTGGCCATCCTCGCCGTCCCGACGATGATCGCGGCGATCTACGGGATGAACTTCACGAACATGCCCGAGCTACGGTGGCAGTACGGCTACCCCGTCTGCCTGGGGGTCATGGCCGTGTCCTGCGCTGTTCTCTACCGGGCGTTCAAGCGCAGCGGGTGGTTGTGACCAGGCGGTGTCACCGGAATGGCCCAGTCCGACCCCCACCTGGGGGGCTCTTTGCCCAAAGCCTCGTCAAGGCGCGGTCAAGTCGGTCACCATTGGTGAGAGTCCGCCGAGGGGGTAGGGGTGGCCTTCCGTGCCCGGCCTTCCGGCTGGCAACGACGAGACTGTTGGGGGGGTGAGGATGCGCGGGCTTTCCGCACGCCGAGGCGTAGTCGCCTGCTGCGTGACCGCTCTCGTGGCGGGTGTCGCCCTGGCCGGCACGCCGGCCTCGGCCGCCGACCCCACCAGCGAGCCTTCGTCCGCGACGGCCTCTAGCCCCTCCGCGGCGCCGACGAGCAAGGATCAGGCGACCAGCAAGGCCGAGCAGCGCCGCGCCAGGCGCGACGCGGCCAAGGCCCGTGCGCAGGCGAAGGCCGCCGCCAGGGCCGACGCGAAGGCCAAGGCCGCCGCCCGAGCCGACGCGAAGGCCGCTGCGGGGGCCAAAAGGACGGCCGAAGAAGCGAAGAAGGCGGCGGAGCAGGCGGCCGAGGACGCTCACGATGCGGCCGTGCTGGTCCAGGCATCCCAGGACCTGGCAGCCGCCGAGGGCGACCTCGCCGTCGCGCGCACGACCCTCGTCGACGCTCGGAGCGCACTGGCTGACGCCCGTGACATCGACGCGCAGGCCAAGACCGAGCTGGACGCCGCTGTGCTGGCCGTGGAACGGGCGAGCCGCGAGCTGGCCGATGTCGAGGCCAGGATCAGCGCCAGGATCGCCGACCTCGGCCGACTGGCCCGCGTTGCCTACCAGTCCAACGGATCGCTGGGCGAGTGGGCCATCGTGCTCTCGTCCGCGAACCCCAATCAGCTCGCCGACCGGCTGGCCTTCCTGCAGTCCGTCGGCAGCGCCGGGAACGCGGTCATCGCCGAGCTCACAGTCGCGCGGGCCGAGCTGCTCAATGCCCAGGACCGCCTCACCGCAGCCCGCGGGGAGGCCCAGGCCCGGCGTGACGAGGCGGCAGCGACACTTGCGGCCATGAAGGCGAAGGAGCTGCTCGCGCAGGCCGCGGAGCAGCAGGTGCAAAGCGTGGTCGCGGCACGCAAGGTCGCCTTCGAGGCTGCGCGCAGGGCTGCGGTCGAGGACCGTCGCCAGTACCAGGTCATGGTGGT
The DNA here is from genome assembly GCA_038246575.1 of Actinomycetes bacterium. Taxonomy (GTDB): domain Bacteria; phylum Actinomycetota; class Actinomycetes; order JACCUZ01; family JACCUZ01; genus JACCUZ01. The sequence goes on from JBBRVU010000248.1 coordinate 4,633, forward strand.
CCAGTCCGGTGCGCTCGGCGCACGCATCGTGAAGCTGTCGGCGGAGCTGGCCAATGCCAAGAAGCCCGTCAAGGGCACCGGCGACTTCGTCCGGCCGAGCACGGGGCCCGACACGTCGCCCTACGGTCCCCGCCTGCACCCGATCCTCAACTATGTGAAGGTCCATACGGGGCTCGACATCGGCGCCGGCGACGGGATCGTCTACGCCGCCGACGATGGCGTGGTGCTGTTCACCGAGTACAACGTGGCGTACGGAAACATGACCGTGATCGACCACGGCAAGATCGGTGGACTGCGCATCGCCACGCTCTACGCCCACCAGGCGGCCGCTGGGGTCAAGGCCGGGGACACGGTGACCAAGGGCCAGGCCATCGGGGTTGTCGGCTCAACGGGCTACTCCACCGGCCCCCACCTGCACTTCGAGGTGCGCGTCGACGG
>JBBRVU010000249.1:0-5045 GCA_038246575.1 Actinomycetes bacterium
CTCTTGGGCGACAGCACCTGGTCGATCAGGTAGACGGTGGCGTTGGCGGTCTGCACGTTGCCGCAGACGACCGTGGCGTTTCCGTCAACCGTGAAGTCCTCGCCAGAACCCTCGACGGTGACCTCTCCACCCTGCAGGGTCTCGTGCGTCCCCGCGAGGTCCGCGGGCGACAGCTTGCCCGGGACGACGTGGTAGGTCAGGACCGTGGTGAGCAGACCCTTGGGGTCGTTCAGGGCCTTCTTCAGGGTGGCCTGGTCCATCGCTGCGAAGGCGTCGTTGGTCGGCGCGAACACGGTGATGTCCTCGGCGCTGTTCAGGGTGTCGACCAGCTCGGCCTTGGTGACAGCGGTCACCAGGGTGGACAGGGCCGGGTTGTTCGACGCCGCAGTGGCGACCGGGTCCTGGGCCATGCCCTGGAAGCTGCCCGCACCATCGGCAGGAACGGCGGCGCAGCCCGAGCCGAACGGCTCGGTCGCGCTGGCCGACTCCGAGGACGGAGCAGCAGACGAGGACTCCGGCGCGCTGGAGGTGTCTGAGGTGCCGGCAGCGGTGGTGCTGCTGCCGCCGCAGGCTGCGAGTGAGAATGCCGCCAGGACGCCCGCAGCCGCGAGAGTCATGGACCGGCGGTTCCGGATGCTCATGGGAAATCTCCTTGATCGGTTGTTGTGTGTTGCGTTGCGCACCCCGCCGTCGGCGGGGACGTCTCTAAGCGACCGTGACGACGGTCGAGTGCCATCCGGTTGCACCGGAGGGGAAGGGGTCCACGCGCTTCTTGGGCTGCGTCGCGTTGTCGGCGTCGGTCGCGCGGACCTCGATCTTGTGGCTGCCGGACTTGGCGTCCCACTGCCAGACCCACTGCCGCCAGGTGTCCGTCGAGGGCACCTCGGCCAGGTCGGCCCTCTGCCACGGTCCCTCGTCGACGCGTACCTCGACACCGTCGATGCCGCGGTGCTGGGCCCAGGCGACGCCGGCGACGGCGACCTTGCCGGGCTGAAGCTGGGCGAAGGGCTTGGGGGTGTCGATCCGCGACATCGTCTTGATCTCGGCCTTCGGCGCCCAGCCCCGCTCTGTCCAGTACGCCTGGGTGTCGGCGAACCGGGTCAGCTCAAGGTCCACCAGCCACTTGGTGGCGGACACGTAGCCGTAGAGACCGGGAACGACCATGCGCACGGGGAAGCCGTGCTCCACCGGCAGCGGCTCGCCGTTCATCCCGATGGCGAGCAGCGCGTCCCGCCCGTCCATCACCACGGCAGTCGGGGTGCTGATGCGCATCCCGTCCGCGGACGTGCTCAGGATCATGTCCGCGGCCGGGTCGACACCGGCCTCCTTCAGGAGCGCAGCCAGGGGCGTGCCGAGCCAGCGTGCGTTGCCGACGTACCTGCCGCCGACCTCGTTGGAGACGCAGGCGAGGGTGATGTCGCGCTCGACCATGTCCCGGGCGAGCAGTGCCTGGTAGTCGAGCTCGATCTCCTTGTCCACCATGCCGTGCACGCGCAGGGTCCAGCCATCGGTAGGCACCTGCGGCACGACCAGCGCCGTGTCGACCCGGTAGAAGTCTTGGTTTGGCGTTGCGAACGAGCTCAGTCCCTGGATCTTGAGGTCGGTGCCTCGCGGGATGGGTGTCGCCTGGCTCGACGGGGCGGGCAGCTGGACGTCGGCGCGGGCAGCCGCCACGTTCGACCGGCGACCGGACACCACGCGCCCGATGGCGCCCAGGACGACGCCGACGCCGGCCACGACGAGCCCGGCGACGAGGAATCGACGCCGGTCGTCGACGACCCAGGACTTGGCGTCGTCGGCCGCGGCGGTGCCGTCGGTCGGGCTCGCCGTCCGGGGCAGGCGACGCAGCAGCATGTTCAGGGCGTACGCCCCGATGGCTGCACCGATCAGTGAGGGCAGCACATCCGCGACGCCGGCGGTCGGTCGGGTCGCGGCGGCCAACGCGCCGACGAGTCCCAGCACGGCGACCCCCGCCAGGCCGATGACCTGTCGGCGAACGGCGAGTGCACCGGTGACCAGAGTCAGCAGGACGAGGACGGCGATGATCGAGCCGAGCAGCACCGGCTTGTCGTTGGTGCCGAAGGTGCTGATCGCGAACTGCTTGAGCCAGACCGGCGCGGCATCGATGACGCTGCCGCCGACGGCCACCACCGGCGAGGCCTGCGGCGCGATGATCGCCGCGAGCAGCTCGGCGACTCCGAGCGCGATCAGCGCAGCGAGCAGGCCGGCCACCGCACCGAAGACGTACCTGGTGCGGCTGCTGCGGTCCCTTTTGTTGCTCACGGTGAGCATCCGTCACTGTCGGCCCCGCGGATTGGCCGCACCATGGTCTCCGTATGGTCACGGAATGGCTCGCATCGTCGCGGTCGGCGCCGGAATGGGCGGTCTAGCAGCGGCTTTGCGCCTGGCGACGGCCGGCCACGACGTGATGCTCTGTGAGCAGGGTCACTCGATCGGCGGCAAGCTGGCAACGCTGTCCCGCGACGGATTCGCCTTCGACACGGGGCCGTCGCTGCTGACTCTGCCCGCGGTCTACCGGGACCTGTTCCTCAACACCGGGGCGCCGTTGCAAGAGTGCGTCGAGCTGGTCGAGGTCGACCCGGCGTTCCGCTATCGCTTCCCCGACGTCGACGGGACCGGCCCGGTCTGGCTCGAGATGCCCAACGCCTCACGGGCGCGCACCAGGGCCGCCCTGGACGCGACGCTCGGCTCCGGAGCCGGGGATGACTGGGACCGCTTCCTCGAGCGCGCCCACGACATCTGGCAGGTCACCCGTGAACCGTTCCTCGAGTCCCCCCTGTCGGGTGTGCGTGACCTCGCCCGGCTGGCCCGGCACACCCAGGACATCCGGGCCGTCGCGCCCTGGCGGTCGCTGCGCTCGCTGGGTCGGCAGCACCTGCGCGACCCGCGGTTGCGGATGCTCCTCGACCGCTACGCGACCTACACCGGGTCCGACCCCCGGCGCGCACCCGCGGCGCTGGCTGTCGTGCCCTACATCGAGGCGACCTTCGGCGCCTGGCACGTGCGCGGCGGCCTAGGCCGGCTGGCGGATGCACTGCACGACCGGGTGCTCGAGCGCGGGGTCAACGTGCGCACCGGGACCGACGTGGCGCGCATCCTCGTCGAGGGCGGGTGCGCCGCGGGTGTGCAGCTCGCGTCCGGGGAAACGGTTGCCGCCGACGTCGTGATCTCGGGTGCGGACGCCTCGCACCTGTACGACGACCTGGTCCCGGCCGGTGCGGCGGCAAGTGCTCGCCGCCGGTTGCGGCGCGCGACGCCGTCGTTCTCCGGCTTCGTGCTGCTGCTGGCACTGCGTGGCCGGACCCCTGAGGTCGGCCACCACACGGTGCTCTTCCCGGCCGACTACGACGCCGAGTTCGACGCGCTGTTCGGCCGCGAGGCTCATCCGGTCGAGGACCCGACCGTCTACGTCTGCTCCCCCGATGACGCGGCCATGCGCCCCGACGGCTACGAGGCGTGGTCCGTGCTGGTCAACGCTCCTCGGCACGGAGACGGTCCGGGGCTGGTCGACTGGACGGCGCCGGGCCTCGCCGACGACTACGCCGACCGGGTGCTTGCGGTCCTCGCCGCACGCGGGCTCGACGTGCGAGACCGGGTGCTGTGGCGGGAGATCCGGACACCGGCCGACATCGAGCGCACGACGCGCTCCCCCGGCGGTGCGATCTACGGCACCTCGTCCAACGGGGCCCGGGCGGCTTTCCTGCGACCGGCCAACCGGTCTCCGTTGCCGGGTCTGTTCCTCGTCGGCGGCTCGGCGCACCCCGGTGGTGGTCTCCCCCTCGTCGGCCTGTCCGCCCGCATCGTGGCCGACCTCGTCGGGCCGGCGTCGTAGGCGGCTTCGGCCGGGACGATCAGCCCAGCCGACGGCGCACGGTCCGCAGCAGCTGGACCAAGCCCACGACGCCGAGAGCCACCCAGACCCCGGCCCCGAGCTCCGGCCACAGGTCACCGAGCGCTGCACCCGAGGCGAGGAACGCGGCGGTGACGATGACCCGCGTCGGTCGCTCCCAGACGGTGACCACGCCGATCTCGGTCATGCCCCCCGCCGCGGCGCGCGCCCTGGCGTACTCCTGGAGGAACATGAGCGTCCCGGCGACGACGCACACCGCCGGCTGGGCTCCCGCCAGCCACAACGCCACGAGGTAGAGCAGGTCGCTCACGCGATCGGCGAGCGAGTCCAGCACGTGGCCCCAGCGCGTCGCCCGGCCGGTGAGCACCGCGACGGCGCCGTCGAGGTTGTCCAGCAGACCCGAGAGCAGGACGGCCAGCGCAGCGCCGACCAGCCACGCCGCTCCATCGCCCGCCGCCAGCGCCGCCGCACAGGCGCTGACGAGGACGCCGATCGCCGTCACCACGTCCGGCGCGACCCCGGTGCGCGCCAGCGGTCGGGCCAGCGCGTACGCAACCGAGAGCCAGCTGCGCACCAGCGAGCTGCCCCGCGGGTCGTACCCGCCGTGCAGGTCTGACCAGGCGTCGAAGTAGCCGTCGCGATCGAGCTGGCTCATCGGGTGGCGCCGGGATCAGGCGCGACTGTGCAGCCCGAGCTGCTGGTAGATCTCGCGGGTCGCGGTCGAGGTGTTCAACGTGATGAAGTGCAGCCCCGGCACGCCCTCGTCGAGCAGGCGCCGGCACAGCGATGTCGCGGCGTCCACACCGATCCGCCGCATCTCGTCGGCGTCGTCCTCGGCAGCGAGCAACGCGTCGGCCAGCTCGGCCGGGAACGCTGCGTTGGACAGCTCGGCGAAACGCTGGATCTGGCGCGCGTTGGTCGCCGGCATGATGCCGGGGATGATCGGGACCTCGCAGCCGGTCGCTGCGACGCGGTCGCGCAGACGCAGGTAGTCCTCGGCCCGGAAGAACATCTGGGTGATCGCATAGTCGGCTCCGGCGCGGCACTTCTGCACGAAGTACCGCGTGTCCGTCTCCCAGTCGGTGGAGCGCGGGTGGCGCTCCGGGAACGCTGCGACACCGACGCAGAAGTCACCGGACTCCTTGAGCAGCCGCACCAGGTCCTCGGCATAGGC
>JBBRVU010000250.1:0-5026 GCA_038246575.1 Actinomycetes bacterium
GGCTGGTTGTCCTTGACGACCAGCAGGTAGCCGGCCTGGCGCTGGTCGACCAGGTACTCGGCGTGGTCGCGTTGGGTGTGCATGGCATCAGCGGTCACGACCCGGCCGGTCAGATCCACCCCGTCCAGCAGCGGCTGGAAGCCGGGGATCTCGTTGGTCCTGTCCGGCACGCGCCGCTGGGCGACGACGGTGCGCTGGCCGTGCACGAGCGCGGCCAGGAGGTGCACGCCCTTGCCAGCAGGGAGTTTGCTGCCGCGCAGGGTCTTGCCGTCCACCGCGACCGCGCTGCGGTCACCCGCAGGCAGCCGGGCGGCGATCCACCGGCAGATCCGCGCGTCGACATCGTCGGCGTCCAGGCGGTGCAGCAGCTTGCGCAGCGCCGCCTCCCGCGGGGCCTGCCGCCGCGCCTCCCAGGGGCGCAGCGGCACGCCGAGCGCGGCCAGCTGCTCCTGGGTGAGCTCGCCCGCGTACTCGGCCAGCTCCCGCAGCGACTGGGCCCCACCGAGCACCGCGGCCACCGCGATACCCAGCAGCGCCTGGATCGGGTAGCGCCGCCCGTGCCGGCTACGCGGATCCGGGACCTGCGCCAGCACGTCCAACAACCGTTCCTCCTGGTGAACCTGCCGCTCAGCGGCTGACTGCTCCACGCGTTCCTCCCGGCCAGACATCACGACAGCCGGTTCTACCGCGCCCACCCTCACCCACCCAAACTCACGAACACCTCAAACCCCACCAAGACGCGACCCTGGCACGACCGGAGCGATGCCCTCGACAGGCTGGTCGAGCGTGAGCACGGCCACGTCGTGGCCCATCTCGAGCCCGCGGTTGAACAGAGAGGCGTCAAAGCGCGGGTGCACCTTCACACGGGCGATCCCTCGTTCCACGCCCTGGTTGCTGTTGAGCACGGTGGCGCCGACGAGGACGCGCCAGTCGCCAACAGGATGCTGGTCGAAGCGCGTACCGATCTGGCTGGCGCAATGGCCGGCGGTGAGCACGTGCTGTGCGTCCAGTAGGCTGCCGCCGCATTTGTGCCGTTCCTTGCGGGTCGCGCCTCTGGTGGTCAACTGCAGCGACGCCTGAAACGGGTGGAGCCCGTCCGCCACGTCGTCGCCGCCTACGGCCTTCGTGGTCAATGTTCCCGTGCCTGCCGGAGCCGCCTGGGCCCTCGGGGTGGCGACCGCGGTGAGTAGCGTGAACGCAGTGGTGAGTGCGAACAACGCTGCCATCCTGCGACCTCGCAACAGCATTGTGGGACGGGGTTGCGGCCGGATACTTGCAAACATCGGTGCGTTCTCCTTGATCTGGCCGGGCTCCGAGGGATCTGGCCGGGCTCCGAGGGTCTGCGTCGCAGAGCGTGTGTTCTGCGGGCGGCCTCCAGCCCGCCGCCCGATCTTGACGTTAACGTCAGGCAGCTGGCGCGGTAAAATCTTCACGCGGGAACGCCTGAAAACGTTATGCTTTCGCCTCGGTAAAGCGTTCTCTCCAGGTCGGTGGAACGCAGGCAGCGTGAGGTTCGGGCAGCACAACCCGCCCCCCAGTCGCAGTGCGGAATGTAATTGTTCAGCTGGTTTGACTCGTCCGGATGGGATGGGGATCCTTCCTGGTCATGGGGGCTGACGAGCGGGTTCCCGGGTGGGTGCTGGAACGGTTCGCGCGGTTGCAGGCGCGGATCGAGCAGCTCACGGCCGAGAACGTGCGGTTGCAGGCTCAGGTGGCGGAGCTGGAGGCGGAGAACGCCCGGCTGCACGCGGACAACGCCGAGCTGCGCCGGAAGCTGGCAGGCACGTCGAAGACGTCGCATCGGCCGCCGTCGTCGGACGGGCCGCGTAAGCCGCCACGCCCGGCGATCCCCCGGCAGCCCGGAACGCTGGCCATCCCCGGCTCCACCCCGCGGTGCTCGCCAGCCTCCACACCCGCTACCAGCAGGCCCTCGACCAGGGATGTCACACCAACGGCCTTGAAGACCTCCCCGCGGTCCTGCGCGGCCCCCGGGTCCGATGGTCGAACTCCACCAGAAGATCAGCGGCTGCTGGCGCACCCTCACCGGCGCCCGCGCCTTCCTGACCGCACGCAACTACACCGCCACCGCCCGCAAACACGGCCACAGCCCCCCTGACCGCCCTCCACAGTGCTCTCACCGGCAACCCCTGGCTCCCACCTGCCCCACCCCTGCCTGAGCAGGGCATTCCCGACCGTTCCCGAAACCCCTCAAACCAGCTGAACAGTTACCGCGGAATTTGCAGCCTGGCGCTCACGCGGGCTATTTCGGTCCTGTTACGTGTTTGGCGTAAATGCCAGGAACGCTCGGTTGCTGCGGCTCTGCTTCTGCTGCGCCCTGTGCCTGGCTGATCGTCGTGCACGGGGCGACGCCGCACAGATGCCGAGCTGGCCGAGCGCGTCACGACGTCTGAATCCGGGCCGATGACGCCTGACCCGCAACGCGCTGCGTGCCCGTGGTGGCCGCTCCAGCCCGCGCGGGCGCATGGCCGCCGCTCAGCCCAGCTCAATAGCACAGACCGAAGGGGACCAGCCCGCGCGGGCGCATGGCCGCCGCTCATCCCTGCCAGGGCCGGTCCGGGTCCCGGGCGGCGCACCGGTAGACCGCGAGGGTCGCCTCGGCTGTGCGGCGCCAGTCGAACCGTTCCCGGACCAGCGCGCGGCCGCGCTCGCCCAGATCCCGCCGGAGCTGTGGGTCCGCCAGGACCTGCAACGTCACCTCGGCGATGTGCGCCGGGTCGGCCGCGCGCACGTACCGGGCGGCGGGCTGGTCGGGATCGCCGAGGAAGACCTGGGAGAACCCGTTGCCGAGGACGACCGGCGTGGCGGTGGACATCGCCTCCACCGCGACCAGGCCGAACGGCTCGAACAGCGACGGGAAGACGCAGACGTCGGCCAGCCGGTACCAGACGACCAGGTCGTCCCGGCCGAGGAACCCGTCGGCGACGTGCACGTGGTCGGCCACGCCGCGTTCCCGGGCGCAGGCCAGCACCCGGTCGCGGTCGCCCTGCCCCAGGACCACCAGGTGCACCTCGGGGTCCGCCGCGACGATCCGCTCCATCGCCTCCACCAGCGGAAAAATACCCTTCTGTACCTCCAGCCGGCCCACGAAGAGCAGCACCCGGCACTGCTCGGGCACGCCCAGGTCCTGGCGGAGCTGCCGGGCGCGGGCGGCCGGGGCCGGCGTCGACACGGCGCGCTCCAGCGGATTACCGAGCAGCACCACGTCGATGCGGTCCGGCGCCCACCCGTCGGCGACGAGCAGGTCCCGCACCTCCGGGCTGGCGGTCACGACCCGCGCTGCGATCCGGCCGATGCGGCGCTCGATCGCCCGGCCGGCCATGAACGGGTCGGTGACGGTGCGGCGCGGCGCCAGGGAGTACTCGGTCGTGTGCAGGTGGAAGACGATCGGGACCGGGAGCAGCAGGTGACAGAGGAACGCGGCGACGAAGTTGGTGACGTCGTGGATGGCGATGACGTCCACGCCCCCACGCCGGTGCAGTGCGCGGATCCCCCGGACGTGCCGCACGTTGCTGACCATCACGTGCACGGCCAGCAGCAGGAACTCCAGACGCCGGGTGCGGTTGGGCTGCCGGCGCGCGAGCAGTGCGCGCAGGAGCCTGCCCACCGGGCGGTACACGGTCAGGTTCCCGTCCTGCTCGCGGGCGGGGAGACGGCCGTCGTTGAGGGTGAACACCGAGAGCAGGTGGTCCCGGGTCAGGTGGGGGGCGAGCGACTCGGCGTACCGGCCGAGTCCGGCGGTGATGTTCGGGGGGAACTGGTTGATCACGTGGACGATGTGCATGCGGCTCCTGGCTGCGCGTAGACGCGGGCGTTGACCACGAGGACGACGACGAGCAGCAGCGCGTTCGTCAGGACGAACGCCACCAGCCCGCCGACGAGCCCGAACTCGCCGATGAGCAGCAGCTGGACCAGGAGCGCGGGGAGCAGCCCGGCCAGGAGGCAGACGATGACGACCTTGGCGCCGCGCGTGCTGTCCATCGAGAGCGCGAAGTAGTAGAGGTTGAACACGGTGTGCACCCCGATGCCGAGCGCGGCCAGCGCCAGCAGCACCAGTGAGTACGGGTAGCCGTCGCCGAGGAGACGCAGCAGCAGCAGGCCGGCGACGAAGCTCAGCCCGGCGGCGGCAAGGCCGAGCAGCGGCGCGATCCGGCCGATGCGGCGCAGCAGGGCGGGCTTGGCGAGCGTGGCCAGGGTGGGCAACAGCACAAGACCGACCCCCTCGGTGAAGACGATCCCGAGCAGCCGCTTGGGGAAACCGTTGTAGATGGAGTACGCCCCCACCACCTCCGGGGTGGCGAAACGGTTGAGGAAGATGACGTCGAGGCCGAAGACGAGCGCGAGCAGGACCGACGTGACGCTCAGGTAGCCGCCGTGCCGGAGCAGCTCCCGGGCGAGGGGCACCGAGACCAGGCGAGGACGGACGGGCTGGCCGACGAGCGCGACCACGCCGAAGAGCACGTGTGAGGCGGCAAGCAGGACGGCGTACGGGCCGAACGCGCGGACGTCCAGGACCAGCAGGAACAGGGCGACGGCGGTGAGGTACGCGGCGGCCAGGGCCAGGCGCAGGCCGGCGACCAGGGCGTAGCGCTGCTGCCCGCGCAGGAAACTCTCGGTGAGCAGGCCGAACCCGATCGAGAGCGCGAGCAGGACGCCGTACCGGAGCACCCCCGGGTCGATGCCGAAGGCGGCGCGCAGGACGGGTGCGGCCAGCAGGGTGCCGGCGGCCGCGGCACTGCCGAGGACGAGCGCGGCGGCCAGCGTGGTACTCAGCAGCGCCGGATGCTCCGCGCGCGGGCGCCGCGGCAGTTCCTGGTACATGACGGCGTTCAGGTTGAGCAGGGCGGCGATCATGACGATGCCGCCGAGGACGACGGCCACGGCGTACCCGCCGAACTCGGCCACGCCGACCGCGCGGGCGACCACGAGCGTCCCGGCGGCCGAGAGGCCACTGGCGACGGTGTTGGCAGCGGTCGGCCAGAGCGCGAACCGGTAGCGGCCGAGCAAC
>JBBRVU010000251.1:0-4979 GCA_038246575.1 Actinomycetes bacterium
CGGAAGAACATCTGGGTGATCGCATAGTCGGCTCCGGCGCGGCACTTCTGCACGAAGTACCGCGTGTCCGTCTCCCAGTCAGTGGAGCGCGGGTGGCGCTCCGGGAACGCTGCGACACCGACGCAGAAGTCACCGGACTCCTTGAGCAGCCGCACCAGGTCCTCGGCATAGGCCACCCCGTGGGGATGAGGCACCCACTCCGCCATCGGGTCACCCGGCGGGTCGCCGCGAAGCGCGAGCACGTTGCGCACGCCCGCCGAGGCGTACTGGCCGATGATGTGACGCAGCTCGCCCATCGAGTGGTCGACCGCGGTGAAGTGCCCCACCGGCATCAGGGTCGTGTCGCGGGCCAGCCGCCCGGTCATGTCGACCGTCCGGTCCCGCGTCGAACCGCCGGCGCCGTAGGTCACCGACACGAACGTCGGCTTCAACGCCTCCAGCTGACGCAGCACCGTCCACAGCTTGCGCTCGCCCTGCTCGGTCTTGGGCGGGAAGAACTCGAAGGAGAAGGAGTGCCGGCCCGAGGCCAGCAGATCGGCCAGCGACGGCGAGCGGCCGGGCATGACGCTCTCGCGGGTCCACGGGTCGGTCATGCGCGAAGTCACACCCGAGGCTAACGCGGTGAGGCATCCAGACCCGTCCGGTGCCCGAATAGCAGTCATGACCGTAGGCTCCGATGTCGTGTTCCCTGCCATGGATGCCGATGCCACCGACGCCTCCGCCGTCGTCGAGGCCGAAGATCTACGTCCGCGGGTCCACAAGACGCTCGCTGATCTGCTGGCCCGCCAGGCGGACGTCCTGGACTCGGTCAGCGACGAGCTGGCGCCGCTCATGGACTCGATCAGCGAGCTGCTCCGCGGCGGGAAGCGGCTGCGTGCCGCGTTCTGCTACTGGGGCTGGCGCGGCGCCGGCGGCCCGGACAGCGACGGGATCGTGTCCGTCGCGGCTGCGCTGGAGCTCTTCCAGGCCGCCGCGCTGATCCACGACGACGTCATGGACGGCAGCGACACCCGTCGCGGCAAGCCGGCTGCGCACCGACGCTTCTCCACGCTGCACCGCGGGAGCGGGTGGCTGGGATCGTCGGAGGACTTCGGCGTGGCCGGCGCGATCCTGGCCGGCGACCTGTGCCTCTCGTGGTGCGACGAGCTCTATTCCGCGGCCGACATCGACCCGGCCCGGCTGCGGGCCGGACGGGCCGTCTTCGACCGGATGCGCACCGAGCTCATGTGCGGGCAGTACCTCGACATGCTCGAGCAGGTGCTGGCGTCGACCAGCGTCGAGAGAGCACGCCACGTGATCCTCTACAAGAGCGCGAAGTACAGCGTGCAGCAGCCACTGCTGCTCGGAGCCACGCTGGCCGGGGCGAGTGACGAGCTGCTGGCGATGTACGAGACGTACGGACGAGCGCTGGGCGAGGCCTTCCAGCTGCGCGATGACGTTCTCGGAGTCTTCGGCGATCCGGAAACCACGGGCAAGCCCGCCGGCGACGACCTGCGGGAGGGCAAGCGCACCGTCCTGGTCGCGGTCGCCCTCGACCAGTGCACACCGGCGCAGGCCGCCGAGATGCGTCGGTCCCTCGGCGACCCGCACCTCGACCGTGACGGCATCGACCGACTACGCGAGATCATGACCGACAGCGGCGCCCTGGCCGTGGTCGAGTCGATGATCGCGGGGCAGTCGGCCCGAGCCATGGATGTGCTGGAGACAGTCGAGCCGCCGGCGCGTGACGTGTTGCAACGACTCGTCGCCGCTGCTGTGTCGCGGACCCAGTGAGCATGCGCCAGGTCCGCGGAGAAACTGACCACGTCGTCGTCGTCGGCGCCGGCCTGGGGGGGTTGTCCGCCGCGCTGCGGCTCGCCGGCGCCGGGCGCAAGGTCACCGTCGTCGAGCGCGAGGACGTGCCGGGTGGCCGGGCCGGGCTGCTCACCGACGGCGGCTACTCCTTCGACACCGGTCCCACGGTCCTGACGATGCCGGACCTGATCGCCGACGCGTTCGACTGCGTGGGTGAGTCGATGTCGGACTGGCTCACGCTCGAGCCGGTTGCCCCGCTGTACCGGGCGCGCTACGCCGACGGCTCGTCGATGGACGTGCACGCCTCGACGGAGGCGATGACCGACGAGATCGCCCGGGTCTGCGGCGACCGCGAGGCCGACGGCTACCGGCGCTTCGTGACGTTCGTGTCCGAGCTCTACCGGCTGGAGATGCGCGACTTCATCGACCGCAACATCGACTCGCCGCTGTCGCTGGTGCGGCCGTCCCTGGCCCGGTTGGCGGCGATCGGCGGCTTCCGACGGCTGGCGCCGAAGATCGCGCAGTTCCTCAAGGACGACCGGACGCAGCGGGTGTTCTCGTTCCAGGCGATGTACGCCGGCCTCTCGCCGTACGACGCACTCGCGATCTACGCGGTCATCGGCTACATGGACTCGGTGGCAGGGGTGTTCTTCCCCAAGGGCGGGATGCACGCAGTGCCACGTGCGCTGGCCGGCGCCGCCGAGAAGCACGGTGTGACCTTCCGCTACGGCGAGACCGTCGACCACGTGGAGATGATCGGCGACCGCGCAACCGCCGTGGTGACCGCGTCGGGTGACCGCATCGAGTGCGACGTCGTGGTGCTCAACCCGGACCTGCCCGTCGCGCGCCGTCTCGTGGGCCGCCCCGTACGCCGGCCGTTGAAGTACTCACCGTCCTGCTTCGTGCTGCTCGGCGGGTCGACCACGACGTACCTGGACAGCGTGCACCACACGATCTCGTTCGGGCACGCCTGGAAGGAGGTGTTCGACGAGCTGCTCGGCGGCCGGTTGATGAGCGACCCGTCGTTCCTGATGACCTCGCCGACGGCCTCGGACCCGACGCTGGCGCCGGCCGGACGCTCGTCGTACTACGCGCTGTTCCCGACGCCGAACCTCGACGCACCGATCGACTGGGTGCAGGAGGGGCCGGGGTATCTCGACCGGGTGCTCGCCACCATCGAGGAGCGCGGCTGGACGGGGTTCGGTGACAGCCTCGAGGTCGTGCACACCACGACGCCGCTGGACTGGGCGGCGCGCGGCATGGAGCGCGGCACGCCGTTCGCGGCCTCGCACACTTTCGGCCAGACCGGGCCGTTCAGGCCCCGAAACCTGTTGGGCGAGAACGTGGTGTTCACCGGTTCGGGCACGCAGCCCGGCGTCGGCGTCCCGATGGTGCTGCTGTCCGGCCGCCTGGCGGCCGAGCGCATCCTCGGCCCCGACCCCGGCTACCGCTCCCGTGCCTGGCACTGACCCGCGCCGCCGTCCCTCGATGATCGCAGAAGGCGACAGGTGAGCGCGCGGTGAGCAAGCGCGACCTGGACGCGGCGGGCATCACCGACCCCGGCCTGCGCGCGTCGTACGAGCAGTGCCGGCGCCTCAACGCCGCGCACGGCAAGACCTACTACCTGGCCACCCTGCTGCTTCCCCCGGCCAAGCGACCGCACGTGCACGCGCTCTACGGGTTCGCCCGCTACGCCGACGAGTTCGTCGACGACCTCGACGCGCCGGACCCGCAAGCACTTATCACGTGGGGCGACCAGTTCCTCGCCGACCTCGACCGCGGTGACAGCGCCGACCCGGTCAGCCGGGCAGCGATCCACACCATCCGCACCTGGGGCATCCCGCGGGACACCTTCGAGGCGTTCCTCACCAGCATGCGGATGGACATCACCGTCACCGGCTACCCGACGTACGCCGACCTCGAGCACTACATGTACGGCAGCGCCGCCGTCATCGGCCTGCAGATGGTGCCGATCCTCGAACCGGTCGCCGGCATGGAGGCCGCGGCGCTGGACCGCGCGCAGCGCCTCGGTGAGGCGTTCCAGCTGTCCAACTTCATCCGCGACGTCGGCGAGGACCTGCAGCGCGGCCGGGTCTACCTCCCGCAGGAGGACCTCGACCGGTTCGGGGTCACCCGCGACGACCTCGCCCCCGGCCCGACACCGGCGCACGTCGTCGATCTCTTGCGCTTCGAGATCGAGCGCACCCGGGGGCTCTACGTCGAGGCCGAGCCCGGCATCGACATGCTGCACCCGTCGAGCCGCGACTGCATGCGCACGGCCTTCACTCTCTACGGCGGCATCCTCGGAGCAGTCGAGGACGCGGACTACCAGATCCTGGACCGCCGGGTCGGGGTGCCGCTCCCACGGCGGCTGAAGGTGGCACTACCCGCGCTGGTCCGGGCTCGTCGCGCTCGCCGGGCTCGCCGAGCCAGGCGACGCTGACCCGAGCCGGCGACCCCACCACACCCACCACGCCGAGGTCTGCACGACGAGGGAGAACCCGAACAGCAGGTCCTCAACCGGCGCGAACGCCAGCCGCGGACCCAGGATCGCCGAGTCGGCGTACGTCACGATGTCGCGGCCGGTCAGCCACCCGTTGGTGAGCAGCTGGAAGAACACGACGATCGCGTACGACGTCCAGAAGGCGCGGCGGGCCAGGACCCGGGACCGCAGCACGAACAGGTCGAGCACGACTGCAACGACGACACCCAGCAGCGCCAGCGACGTGTAGCTCACCGGTCGTCCAGCTGCCAGCCCCAGACCCTGCGGACTGCCTCCAGCGACAGCAGGGCCGCGGTCGGCACGACCAGGAAGAACAGCAGCTCCTCGAGCGGGAGGCCGCCCGGGAACACCACGCCCACCGTCTGCGCGGGGTCGAAGTCCCAGTGCCCCTCGGCGATGGCGTAGAGGTCCCACACCACGAACACGGGCACGACCGGGAGCAGGCTCAGGAGCAGCCGCTTGCCCTGGCGGTAGACCCGGGCACCCAGCCAGATCTCGAGCGGCAATGTGCCCAGCAGGCAGAACGCCAGCATGCCGAGGTACGCGAAGTGACGCACGCCGCTCAGAAGCCCAGCGCCTGCGCGCGCCGCTTGACCTCGGTGCCCCGATTCTCCACCAGCGCCTGCATTGGCGTCCCGGGCAACGAGTCGTCCGGCGTGTACAGCCAGCCCAGCGCCTCCTC
>JBBRVU010000252.1:0-4958 GCA_038246575.1 Actinomycetes bacterium
CAGGTCCGCGGACAGGTCCAACCCGGCGACCAGCAGGCCCTTGAGGTCGGTGATCATCATCTCGTTGCTCCCGACGCACAACGCGTGGTGCTCGGTGGCCGCGCGGCTCACGGCGGCGACGACCCGGTGACCCTCGGGGTGCCGGTCGGCGCGACCCAGCACCATTGCGGCGGCACCGGAGCCGAGGGTGAGCGCCGCGAACTCGGAGATCACGTCGCGCGAGGAGTCGCTCTCCGCGGAGAGCCGGGCGATGGTGGCCTCCTGAACCGGTGTGGAGTCCTCGGCGTCGACGACCAGGGCGTAGTCGACCACGCCCGAGTCGATCATGGCCGCGGCGATCTCGATGCCGTTGACGAAGCCGAGGCACGCGTTGGTCACGTCGAAGTTCTGGCACGAGGGCGGCATCCCGAGGGCGTCATGGATGAAGACCGCCGTGGACGGCTCGAGCCACTCGCGGCTCAGCGAGGTGTTGATCATCAGGCCGACGTCGGCGGAGGCCACCCCGCTGGCGCTGAGGGCGGCCCGACCGGCGGCGATGGCACCTTCGGTGAAGGACTGGCCATCGGACCAGCGGCGGCGCTCGTGGATGCCGACGACGCCCTGGAGCATCCCGCCACGCATCTTGGCCCGCGCGTAGACGTCGGACAGGCGCTCGTCCAACTCGTCGGACGTCACGACCACCGGTGCCTCGACCCGCTCGATCGAGAGGACGGCGGTGTTGGTGTAGCGGTGGGTTGAGTTGAGGGTCACGCAGATGCTCCTGTTCGTGCCGCGGTAGACGACCGCCATCGTAGGTCGTGCTGGCCTGCGCCAAGGAAATAGACTTGCATGAACGTCTTCAGGACACCGCCGATCACCGTGTTGTCTGACCTCCCGTGCTGATGCCTCACCCGGTCGCGACGGGAACCGTGACGGTCCGAAGAGGCGCACCCGGCGTGCAGGTGCGCGTCAGGCTGGCCTCCCGGTCGTCGATCCGGCGATCCGTTGACCAAGGAGACGTCGTCGTAGGCCGGGGCGCCCCTCGATGATGTCGCGGAACCGGTACCGGGTCAGGGACGACAGCAGGCAGCCCGTGCCGAAGGTCAGCACGTCGAAGGAGTACGGCCGCCCCACGAGCTGGCGAGAGCGGTATGCCGTACCCGAGGGTGCGCGCCAGGCGGTCAACGTCGCCGGGGGGTCAGTGGCCCCTTGGCCGAGCTGTGGCGCAGCGAGAGAGCGTGGCTGTTGACGAACGATCCGGGCTGCGGTGAGTGTTCCGCTACGGGGAGTCAGAACTCGTCAATGACGTCGGCGCGGTCGGCGTTGACGTAGATGTCGTTGCGGTCGACCGTCACATTGTTGAGGTAGTCGTAAGGCGGCAGCAGTGGCCCCTGCAGTCCCAGGTCGGTCGCGATGGTCTTCCGCGGGGTCTCAGTACCCAAGAAGGACGTGCCGGCCCTCCTGGACACATCCTGTTCGGCCCCCTCTCCCGTCAGCACTGTCGCTCGACGGGCTGCTCTACAACGACGAATGGCAGGTGATCGCTCAGCGGCCGGTTCAGGACGACACGGCCATGCCCGCGTACAAGATCGTCGTAGGGGCGCCCGACAACCACTTCGTCGAGGACTGCACCGGCACTCGACGGCGACCAGCAGCTCAGTCCGAAGCGAATCGACTTCCCTTCCGAACGGTCGTCGCACCAGTTCGCCTGAGCTGGCGCTCCAGGTGAGTCTTGGGCAAGGACCTTGCCACGAATAGTTCGATCTCCTCCGCCCTCACGGACCAAGGTCTCGAGAGGTGTTCGATGACTGACGTAGTTGCGCCCAAGGCAGGTCAGGCGTCAACAATGTCGACAACGAGGGAAAGGCGGGTTCGGCACTCGCCGTCGATCAGGGTCGGGTGCCGGAGAGGACGAGCATCTCGCAAGGTCCGACGAACCCGTCGGGACCGTCGAACTGGGTCAGTGCCTGCTCGATCTCGCTCCACGCTGCCGCCCGTGCGGGGGCGTCGACACCGGAGAGCATCTGGTGCAGGGCGCCGAAGGACTCCTGCTCAAACCGCACGCATTCTGCCGCATTGGATAGCCGGACCGGTGACGGAACGGCGGTCACGGTGATGTCGACGAGTCCGGCCTCCTCGTAGGCACGCTCGGCGACGCCCGGCGCACCGAGGCTGAACGGGCCGGGGAGGCCCGGGGCGGGCGCAGGCAGGCCGGCGACCCGGCGGATGATGCCGACCGGGACGGCGAAGAAGCCGTTGCGGTCGGGAGTGGAGTACACCACGGCGGACAGTCGCCCACCCCGTCGCAGCTTACGACAGATCTCAGTCAGGGCTCGGTGCTGGTCGGGGAAGTAGATCAGGCCTACGCGCGAGATCGCCGCATCGTAGGAGTCATCCCGGACCGCTGACAGGTCCTCACCGTCGGCCTCCAGGGTCTCGACCGTTGCGACCCCTGCCCGCGCCGCTGCACGTGTGGCGAACTGCAGGATCGTCGGAGAGATGTCTGTGGCGAGCACGCGCCCAGAGGGGCCCACCCGGCGGGCGGCTGCCAGAGTCTGCCCGCCGGCACCGGCGGCGACGTCGAGCACCCGCATGCCGCTGGTGAGGCCCGCGTGGTCGAGCATCATCGCGGTGGCCGTACCGAGCCACTCCTCGATGGCGGGGGCCCAGTCGTTCCAGGCAGCGGAGGCCGCCTCCCACTGGGCTCGGGTCGTGCTCTTGAAGACGGCGGGGTCGAAGGTGGTGGACATAGTCACTCCCGGTTGTCGTTTGCTGAGTTCGGCTGACTCGAGAGTCCTCGTCCGTCGTGCTGCTCGGCCAGTCCCGGACTTGGACCCGCGCGGAACAATTTCTGGACCGGGAACGAGTGGAGGCGGAGTATGAACGGATGAAGGACTACGTGCAGTACTGTCCGGTCGCGCTCGCGAGCTCGGTGATCGCCGAGCGATGGACACCTCTGATCGTGCGTGAGCTGGTCCTGGGAGGGCGTCGGTTCAACGACATCGACCGAGGGCTGCCCGGCATCTCCAGGTCGCTGCTCAAGCAGCGGCTGGACCATCTCGAACGCAAAGGAGTCGTGACCCGCGTCGAACTAGCGCACGGCCGCGGTCATGAGTACCGGCTGACTCCTGCCGGACGCGACCTGGAGTCGGTGCTCATGGCAGCTGGGGAATGGGCGGTCAAGTGGATGTTCAGCGAGCCCGAACCCGCACAGGTCGACCCGGTGACCCTCACCTGGTGGATGTCGCGCCGGATCGTCACCGAGGCTGTGCCCGAGGACCGCACGGTGATCGAGTTCGACTACGGCGGCGCAGATCCCACGCGCATCTGGATGGTCCTTGAGCGACGAGAGACCTCGGTCTGCACCGACCCCCCTGGTTTCGACGTCGACGTCGTCCTCACCACCGAACCCGTCGAGCTGATGCGGGTGTTCTCCGGAATCACCACGTACCGCGACGCTTTGGCCAATGCCGACATCTCCGTCGCAGGCCCTCCCCGGCTGACCCGCGCTCTTCCTCACTGGTTCGCCTGGAGCCCCTTCGCACCCGCCGTTCGCGCACATCTGGCCGCAGACACCAAGCGACGATCACCCGGTCAATAGTGGGCCCAGGATGCAGCGCCACCAATGGGACTCCCACATCGCCCCGCCCGCGAGCAGCAGGAGCCGCGCCGCAGTAAGCGCCCCTACGCGGCGCTATGACGCACCGTCTCGCGTGTCCTACGAGATCACTCCAGCCACGGACCTGCCGGTGCTGGCCTCGCTTGGGCGAACGTCATCACCGTGCATCGTGAGGTGGGCCATTATCGTCATCGTGGGCCCACTGTCGGTGGTTGGTGAGCAGTCAGCCTGCTGGCTGAGAAGCCAGCAGAGAGATCGGCGGCTGGGGTGGCCACTACCCTCGACTCGTGCCCTCGCCCTACCCCATGCGCACCGAACGGCTGGTGCTGCGAGTCATGCGCACCACCGATGCGGCGCAGTTCGCGGCGTACCGCAACGACCCGGACGTCGCCAGGTACCAGTCGTGGAACCTGCCATTCACCGAGCAGGACGCCCTGTCACTGCTCTCCGGGCAGGACGACCGCGACGACGTCACCCCGGCGAGTGGACCCAGTTCGCGGTCGAACGGGACGGCGAGCTGATCGGTGACGTCTGCGCGCACATCGACAACACCGGCGGCGTAGCTGAGATCGGCTTCACCCTGGCGCGCTCCGAACACGGCCAGGGCTACGCCTCCGAAGCGGCGCAGGCGCTGGTCCACGACCTCGTCCAGCGGGTGGGCGTGCGGCGCGTGCGCGGCGAGCTCGACCCCGAGAACACCGCCTCGCAGCGAGTGCTCGAGAACGTCGGGCTGATCTTCGAGGCGACGACGAAGAACTCCTTACTGTGGCGCGGGCAGTGGGCTGACAGCATGACCTATGGCGCCACCGCCAAAGAGTGCAGAGCCTGGGCCGACCGGCCTCACGACTCGCCCGACAGCTCCGCCTGGTGCCGTTGACCCTCGAGAACAACCGGAGCTACTACTCCCTTCGCACCCACCACTCCCAAGAGCGCTTCGTCGCGCCGATGTCCTGGTCGTTCGCCGACGCACTCTTCCCCGAGGTGATCGACGGGGAACCGGTGGTTCCGCGGCTGTACGGTGTCGAAGCCGACGGCGAGCCGGTCGCCTTCGTGATGATCGCCGAAGTGACCCCGGCGCATCCGGAGCCGTACCTGTGGCGGTTCCTGGTCGACCGGCGTCACCAGCACCGTGGCGTGGGCCGACGCGCCCTCGACCTGTTGTGCGACCAGCTCCGCGCGCAGGGGTGCACGACCCTGGTCACCAGCTGGGAACCGGGGCCTGGAACCCCTGCCCCGTTCTACCGGAGGTACGGGTTCCTCGAGACCGGCGAGATAGTGGACGGGGAGACCGTAGCCCGGTTGCAGCTGCGCGGGTCAAACCCGAGCGGCGACTGAACGGTCACCCCGCTGTCCGGATCCA
>JBBRVU010000253.1:0-4880 GCA_038246575.1 Actinomycetes bacterium
GCCGGCCTCGATGCACTGCTGGAGACCGGAGGCGATGATCGCGAACCCGGCCTTGTCCAGCGCCCGGGACACGGCCGCCAGCTGGGTCACGATGTCCGCGCAGTCCCGCTCCTCCTCGATCATCCGCAGGACACCGGCGAGCTGGCCCTGGGCCCGCTTGAGCCGATTCGTCACGGAGTCCAACGCGTCCGCACTCACCTGCATGTCGTCCTCGCTCCTGACGGGCGCACCTGGCCGATTTGGCGCCGGTGCGGGGGGGAAGTTACAGTCCTCAGCATACCCCCTAGCGTATTGGAGCAACATGACCCAGCAGGTGGATCTGACCCAGTTCGCGCAGGCCCACGCCGACGGCGCCGTCACGGTGGACGTCCGCGAGCCCGACGAGTACGCCGACGGTCACATCCCCGGTGCCGTCTCGATCCCACTGGGCACACTCGGCCACCAGACGGGCTCGCTGTCCAAGGACGAGCCGGTCTATGTCGTGTGCGCCAGCGGCAAGCGCAGCGAGTCCGGCGCCGACCTGTTGACCCGCGCCGGGTTCGACAGCCGGTGGGTCGACGGCGGGACCGCCGGGTGGGCCGGTGGCGGACGCCCGGTCGTCACCGGGACCTCCCCGTCCTGAGCCCCTTCGGCTAGTCGGCGGCCGGTAGCAACAGCGTCAGCCGGGTCCGCTCTTCGGTGTGGGCATGGACCAGGCGACCACCTTGCGCCTCGGCGAGCGAGCTGGCCAGCGCCAGACCGAGCCGCAGCGCGCCACGCTCGCTGTGCCCGCTCGGTCGCCCCGCGGTGCCCAGCAGCGCCGCCGTCGTCGAACCTTCATCGGTGACGTCGATGGCCGCGACGTCGCCGCTGCTGCGGGCGATGACCGTCACGGCACCCGCGCCGTGGTGCAGCGCGTTGTCCAGCAGCACGTCGAGGATCTGACCTACGGCGGGGAGCGACGCCTCGCACTGCGGTGGCTGCTGATCGAGCAGCCGCAGCGGCCTGCCCTGCTCGGCCAGCGGGCCGTGCCAGCGGGTCTGCAGGTCGGTCAGGACCTCACCCAGGTCGATCGGCTGCGCCTGCGCCTGCGGGCTGCGAGCCAGCGCGAGCACGTCGTCGATCGTGCGCGAGAGCTGGTCGGCCGTCACCATCGCCTCCTCGGCGCTGCGGCGAAGGTCAGCAGCCGGCCCGTCGAGCGCGGCCTCGAGCCCGAGCCGCAGCCCGGTCAGCGGCGTGCGGAGCTGGTGCGAGGCATGCGCATTGAACGCCCGTTCCCGGGACAGGAGGTCGTCGAGCCGACGCGCTGTCTGGTTCAGTGCGTCGCCGGCCCGGTCGATCTCGCCGACCCCGCTGGGCCGGGCCCGCACCGCGAAGTTGCCGCTCCCGAGATCTGCGGCGACCGCCTCGAGCTCCTGCATCGGTCGGGTCAGGCGACGGGCCTGCGCAGCCGCGACGAGGGAGGCGATGGCACCGGCCAGGATCGCCAGCCCGAGCATCCCTGCCCACGTCGCCCTGATCCTCGCCTGCACGCCGGATCGCGGCGACGCGGCCCGGGCGACCGCGATCACCCGCTCCCCCGCCGTGACCGGAATCGCGACGACGAGGTCGCTGTCGGTCGCGATGTCGGACACCTGGCCGGTCAGCGCATCACCCACGGCGGCGTCCCCGGTGGCGGGGCCGCGGCCGGCCACCCGCCTCCCGCGCTCGTCGTAGATCCCGAGCCGCACCGACGCCTCGGTGGTCGGGAGATCCGGCCGGTCGTTGGTGGTCGCCAGCCGGGGGGACACCGCCAGCGCGCCACGTAGCGCCAGCCGCTCCAGCTCGGCGCGCTCGTCGGCGTAGAACAACCGGTTCACGGCGGCCAGCAGTGGCGACCCGAACAGGGTGACCGCCAGCACGACGGCGAGCACAGCCACTCCGAGGATCCGTCGACGCACGCCACGAGCCTGTCATGTCACGGGACTTCTTGCCGTCCGCTCACCTTCGCCGGCTCCGGCGCTTACCCGCTCCCTCCTAGCGTCGAGGACATCGGCGACCGCACCCGGAGTCGCTGTCCCAGCAACTGGTGGAGGCACCATGCGTCTGTCCCGGAGAGGTGTATTGAGCAGCGCCGGCGTCGTCGTCGCGAGTGTGCTCCTCGCAGCGTGCGGGGGCGCCAGCACCCCGTCGACATCCGCGGCTCCCAACCCCAACGCCACCGAGTCCAACCCACCCGGCGACATCCCCGACGACCAGGTGTTCGTGCCGTACGCGCCGCCCGGCTCGAACATATCGGTGAAGGTCCCCGAGGGCTGGGCACGATCGAGCGATGGCGCCGCGGTGACCTTCACCGACAAGCTCAACAGCATCCGGATCGAGACCGTGCCGGCGAGTACAGCCCCGACCGTTGCCTCGGCCCGCGCCGACGAGCTGCCCCGGATCGCAAGCAGCACAACGAGGTACGCCGCCGGAAAGGTCAGCGCGACAACCCGGACGGCAGGTCCCGCGGTGCTGATCACCTATCTCGGCGACTCGCCGCCGGACCCGGTGAGCAACAAGGTGGTCCGGGACGCCGTCGAGCGCTACGAGTTCTGGAAGGCCGGCAGCCAAGTCGTGCTGACGCTCTCCGGACCCCAAGGCGCCGACAACGTGGACCCGTGGCGCATCGTCAGCGACTCGCTCACCTGGAAGTGACCACCCACCCCGCCCTGGAGGCGAGATCGCTCTACCGGTTCTTCTGGGCAGGTGACGAGGAGACCCTTGCCCTGCAGGGCGTCTCACTGACGATCCACCGTGGCGAGGTGGTCGCCGTCGCCGGCCCCTCGGGGTCGGGGAAGTCGACGCTGCTCACACTCCTGGCCGGTCTCGACGAGCCCTCGGGCGGAACGGTCTGGGTGACGGGGAACCGGGTGAGCCACCAGCCTGAGGCGACCCGGGCCAGGCTGCGGGCCAGGCACATCGGGGTGCTGTTCCAGACCGGGAACCTGATCGAGCACCTCACGGTCGCCGAGAACGTCCGCCTCGCCCAGTCGCTGGACAGAAGCGGCGCGCACACCGACCTCGATCTGCTGCTGGAGTCCCTCGGCATCGCCTCGCGGTCGCACGCCTTCCCGCGCCATCTCTCGGGCGGCGAGTCGGCGCGGGCCGGGCTGGCCGTGGCGCTGGCCAACGATCCGGCCGTCCTGCTGGCCGACGAGCCTTCCGGCGAGCTGGACGGCGACACCGAGGATCGGCTGCTCGCGCTGCTGGTCGAGCGAGCCCGCCTCGGCGGGGTGGTCGTGATCGCGAGCCACAGCCCTGCGGTGAGCCGGATCGCGGACCGACGGCTGCTCCTCACCGATGGGCGGTTGAGCGCATGACTGCCCAGACCTCGGTGGCTGCCGCGTCTCTCGTCAGGTGCGTCGACGTCGCCAAGACGTACGGGCACGGGGCACGCGCCGTGGTGGCGTTGCACGGCGCCACGGCCACGGTGCGAGCCGGCGACCGCATCGCGATCACCGGCCCCTCCGGCTCCGGGAAGTCCACTCTGCTGCACACCCTCGCCGGTCTCGAGCGACCGACGGCGGGCACGGTCGAGTGGCCTGCA
Organism: Actinomycetes bacterium; assembly: GCA_038246575.1. Taxonomy (GTDB): domain Bacteria; phylum Actinomycetota; class Actinomycetes; order JACCUZ01; family JACCUZ01; genus JACCUZ01. Next base: position 3,548 of record JBBRVU010000253.1, read on the forward strand.
CTGGGCGCCGATCCGGCGCATCGCCCCGGGCTGATCGGGGTCGTCTTCCAGGGACCCAGCCTGCTGCCGCCGCTGACTGTGCTGGAGAACGTCGCGCTGCCGTTGGTCCTGGCCGGCGAGACCGACTCCGTGGCCCGGGCCCGCGCCCTTGCCGCGCTGATCACCCTCAACATCAGCGAGCTTGCCCACAAGCTGCCCGAGGAGCTCTCCGGCGGGCAGGCCCAGCGGGCCGCGGTCGCTCGGGTGCTGGCCAGTGGCCCCGCCCTGATCCTGGCCAACGAGCCCACCGCTTCGCTGGACCACGAGGCGGCTTCCCAGGTCACGTCGGTGCTCATCGCTGCGGCCGACGAGCTGGGCGCGGCCCTGCTCATCGCCACCCACGACCAGGCGGTGGCGTCCCGGCTGCCCGTCAACTGGCAGGTCCGCGACGGCGCCCTGCACGTCCCACCCCGATCCGGAGGAACGTCGTGACCCTGCTCTGGCTCCGTGGCCTGATCCTGCGACGTGGGTGGCGCCTCGGCGCCGCTGCCGCCGGGGTTGCCGTGGCAGTCGCGATGCTGGCCAGCCTGGGCACCTTCCTCACCTCGTCGAAGGCCACCATGACCCAGCGCGCCGCCAAGACTGTTGCGGTCGACTGGCAGATCGAGGTCCAGCCCGGAACCGACCCCACGACGGTCCTGACGGCCGCGCGCTCGGCGGCCGGCGTGCGCAGCGCACTGCCGGTAGGCGTCGCCACCACCGACGGACTCGAGGCCACGACGGCCGGCACCACCCAGACGACGGGGGCCGGTGTGGTGCTGGGTCTGCCGCCCGGCTACCGGCACACTTTCCCGGGTGAGATCCGCACCCTCACGGGCAGCGGGACGGGAGTGCTGCTGGCGCAGCAGACCGCCGCCAACCTCCATGTGGCGCCGGGCGACGCCGTCCGGATCGCGCGCGCCGGGATGTCGTCGGTCGTCGTCCAGGTCGCCGGGATCATCGACCTGCCGCAGGCCGACTCCCTGTTCCAGAAGGTGGGGGCCCCGCCTCAGTCCCAGCTGCAGGCTCCCCCGGACAACGTCGTGCTGCTGCCGCGAGCCCAGTTCACCGCCGCCTTCGGGGCACTGGGCGCCGCGCGCCCGGACCTGGTCCGGATGCAGATCCACGTCGCGAGGTCCCAGCACCTGGCGCCGGACCCCACGGTCGCCTTCACCCAGGTGACCGCGGCCGCCAATAACTTCGAAGCCGCCACCTCGGGCGGCGCTCTGGTCGGCGACAACCTCGCTGCCGCGCTGGACGCCGCCCGCAGCGACGCGCTGTACTCCCAGGTCCTGTTCCTGTTCCTCGGCCTGCC
>JBBRVU010000254.1:0-4853 GCA_038246575.1 Actinomycetes bacterium
CCCGACCACTTGGATTCCAGTAGTCGTCGCAACACTCACTGGAGTGCCACGGGCCGCAGCTCGACGCGCCCTGGCAAAGCGTTGGGGTCATGATCGCGGGGCGTTTCGCTCGGGGAGGCCGACCCCCGTCACGGGGCATGCTGCTGTCCCGAGCGCGCGCTCGCGGCCGGGACAGGGTCGGTCAGCCAGCGCAGGTACTCGTGGTCGCCGAGCAACTCCAGCCGCCGCCACAAGACGCTGCCCGGAAGCGCCTGTGTCGCGTGGCAAGCGACGGCGTGCCGCTGCCGGGTGCGGTCGACGGTGAGCACGACGTCGATGTCTGCCGGGGGGTGGCCGGTGAAGGCGGTCCCGAACTCCGCGTTCAACTCGCCGGCCACGGAGACCGGGATCGTCCAACCGAGCACCGGGACGTGCAGCTGTTCGGCGGCAGACACCGCGGCGGCGGTCGCCCGCGCGTGGTCGGAGTGGCCGGTCACCCCGTCGATGTCGAAGGCGACGATGCCCTGGGGGCGGGCGGTGGCAACTGCCCGGCGCACCTCCCCGACGAGCCCGCCAAGGTCCTCTTCTTCCAGCCGCCCGTCGGGGTAGGCACGCAGCGTGACGCCGGTCAGGCCGAGGGCTGTGGCCGCAGCCGAGAGCTCCCGCTGGCGCAGCGCCGCAAGGTCGCCCGACACACCGTGCAGCGTTGACGCCTCCCCGTGGGTGAGACAGAGCACGGTGACAGCTGCACCGGACGCGGCGAACGCATCCAGCACCGCGCCAAGACCGAAGGACTCGTCATCGGGGTGAGCCACCACGGCCAGCACCTGACGCCACGCGGGCAGCGCGGCGGTGCCGTTCACCGGAGAACCGCGCCGGGCGGCCGGCGCTGGCCACCGCCTACTTCGACATTCCAGGAAACGGACACGGGCATCATCCTGGGCAGCCGAAACGGTCCGAGCAAGGGCCGTTCGGCCCCATTTCTCCTGTCCGGGCCGACGGATCAGCCCGTACGCTCCTGTGCCCGACGGCCCCCGCAGCATTTCCCTCCCCTCGGCGGCGCGCCAGCCGCGCCTTCTTGGCCCCGAGGTTGGAGCCCGCCCTCCATTGACAGCGTGTGGTCGTCCCCTTGTTCACGCCGACACCGCCCCGAGCGACCTGGGCGAACGGCCGCCCGGTCCCGATCAGGAACTGCACGGCCTCGTCCCTGAAGTCCGGGGTGAACGCCCGCCCGTGCTGTTGTGCTCCGCTCCCACTTCGGATTCCTCGCCGCGGGCGGTCAAGCCCGGAGCACGCGATCCGCAGGCAAGACGCATAGCCGCGCACTCCGGCAACGTGGCTCATAGACATGAGGCTGATCCGTTTGATGGACCCCCAGATCATTCGTCGCCCAGCTTCGGTGCGACCCGCCGGCATCCAGAGCAATCACGGCCACGTCCATCCCGTGCGACTGGTCCACCCGCTGCTGACATCAACGATGCCGCCCGCTCCGGCCGCGGCCCTCAGACCTGATACGGAAGTCGTCACTTCAGCACTCTTCCTAGGTCACGCTTCGGGTCCTTCGCTCTTCGCACTTTGCCGGTGCGGCCTGGTCCCCGACCTGGCCACGACCTCAGCGGCCGGGTCGGGACAGGAGTTCCGACGTCAGCGCAGCGGCGGCAGAGTGACGGTGAACGTGGAGCCCGCTCCACGCCCGGGGCTCTGTGCCCGGATGCGTCCGCCCTGCGCCGCCACCAGAGCGCGGGCTATGGCGAGCCCGATGCCACTTCCCCCTCGCATCCTGGAGCGGCCGGCGTCGACGCGGTAGAAGCGCTCGAACACCCGGGGCAGGTGCTCGGCGGCGATGCCCTCCCCGGTGTCGGTGACCGCGAGCTCCACGAACCCGGATCGGTGTCGGGCGGCGAGAACCACCTGCCCCTGTGCCGGGGTGTGCCGCAGCGCGTTGTCGAGCAGGTTGGCGAGCACCTCTTGGATACGGTCCCGGTCGACGGACACTTCGGGGATCCCGTTCTCAACCTCGGTCACCAGCCCGACACCTCGCTCCTCGAAGGCGCGGTCCGCGGCGGCGACCGCGCTGGCAACCAGGTCGCCGGGATCGGTTCGTTGCTGGCGCAGGTCGAGCTGGCGTTCCTCGGCGCGGGACACGGTGGCGATGTCGTCGACAAGCCGTTCCATTCGGACGAGCTCGGAGTCGATGGTCTCGACGGCGTCGCGGTCCAGGGGCCGGACGCCGTCGGCGAGCGCCTCGACGTAGCCCCGGACCGAGGTCAGCGGCGTCCGGAGCTCGTGCGCCAGGTCGCGCAGCATCTCGGCCCGGGTCCGCTCGGTCGCGGCGAGGCTGGCGGCCATGTGGTTGAACGCGTACCCGAGGACGTCGAACTCGGCGCCGGCGCCGGCAGCACCGACCCGTACCGAGTAGCTACCGGCGGCGATCCGCTCGGCGGCCTCGGCCATGGCCCGCACGGGGCGGACCATCCGGCGGGTCACGAACCAGCTGACGGCCAAGGCGACCAAAGACGCCGCCGACATGGCGACGGCGAGCGAGATCAGGACGGCCCTGGCGAAAGCCTCGTCCAGGTGGGCGGCGAGGTCGTCGGTGATCGGACCCGCGACCCTGTCTAAATGGGTGCGGAACAGTCCGGGGGCGAGCACCAGGGCAACAGCGAGCAGGGTCGCACCGCCGGCGAGGATCACCAAGACCTGGGCGAACACAAGGCGCGGCCCAAGGCCGACGTTGCGTGGCCGGCCTGTCACGTCCCGGTGCCCATGCGGTAGCCCACGCCGCGCACCGTGCGCACGTAACGCGAGGCGTGGGCGTCGTCTCCCAGCTTCCGGCGCAGGTTCGCCACGTGAACGTCGACCACGTGGTCGTCGCCGAACCAGTCCTGCCCCCACACGTTCTGCAGCAGCTGTCTCCTGGTGAAGGCGACGCGCGGGCGGGCCGACAACACGTCCAGCAGGTCGAACTCGGTGCGGGTCAGGTCGACCGCAGCGCCGCCCTGGTGCACCTCCCGCGCGGCTGGGTCGATCAGCAGGTCCCCGAACAACCTGGGCGGCTCGCTGGCCTCCGTCGCAGCACGCGGCCGTCGCAACAACCCGCGCACGCGGGCCACCAGCTCCCGCGGGGAGAAGGGCTTGCCCAGGTAGTCGTCGGCGCCCACCGACAAGCCGATCAGCCGGTCGATCTCCTCCGTTCTCGCGGTGAGCATGATGACGTAGGCATCGGAGAACGTGCGGACCCTGCGGCACACCTCGATGCCGTCCATGCCGGGCAGCATCAGATCCAGCACGATGACGTCCGGCCGGTGTTCCCGGGCCAGCGCCACCGCGCTCTCACCATCGGGCGTCACCTCGACCGCGAAGCCCTCCCGTTCCAGGTAGCTCTCGACCAGTCCGGCGATGACCGGCTCGTCCTCGACCACGAGCACCTGGACCCGCGGCGACGACGAGCCGGTGCGCCTGCCGTCGTCTCCCCTGGCCCGCTGTTCCGGCTTCGCCGTCACTGGCCCTCCGACATCTCCTGGTACGACCCGTGCCAGCCGTGGTACCACACCGCGCCGGTCACCGCGTGCACCGAGAGCATTCCCTCGACCCGGCCCCCGCGCAGCGTGTGCATCGTGAGATAGCCCGGGAAGGCCTCCGGCTCACCTACAGCCAGGCCGTCCCGTGACTGCAGCCACCGCGCGGCTGCCGCGCGGGCCTGGTCGACGCTCAACCGGGCACCAGAGCGGGGTGCGGTCATCGTCCCGAACCGCGTGTTCCACATCGTCGCCGGCCCGGGCTCCAGGCCAACGGCCCCGCTCCGCGGATCGACCAGCACCTCGGTGACCTTCGACCCATCCGGTGCCACCAGCTCAGCGTAGAAGTGGTTGCTGAATCTCATCACCTCACCCACCGCCAGCTCGGGACCCAACGTGGTGGCGAACGTCTGGGCCCGGGCGCGAGCCGCGGGCAGGTCACGCACCCGCCGCCCGTCACCGCGCAGCCAGCCGAACCCGGATCCAGCCATCCCGGGCCGACCGGAGACCACGACCCGGTCACCGCGGCCGACGGTCACCCAGCCGTTGCCGCGCTCCTGGGTGACCAGCCAGCCGGCGGAGGCGAGCAGAGCCGTCAGCGCGATCAGCGGCACGAGCAACCTCGGCACTCGCCGGAGCATCGCGGCTCACCTCCTGGTCGACCGGGCCGAGTTCAACGCGGCCCGCATCGACTGGTAGCTCTCGGTGTCCAGCTCGCCGGCGGCATAGCGCCGGTCCAGGACCTCCTCGGGGGTCTCCTGCCGGGGTGCCGCGCTACCGCGGTTGCCGCCACCAGGGAACGCCCGCGCCACTGCCCATCCGATCAGGGCCAGCAGCGCGACCCAGAACACGCTCATGGCGATCCAGCCGCCGACGCCCATTCCCCATCCGTAACCCATCATCGTGAGCTCCTCTCCTCGTTGTCGGACACCTCCACGGTGCCCGCGCAGTCTCAGGGCTTCATGCGGGTCCACCTCAAGATCGCATCAAGACTGCCGCGGGCGAGGGCATGGTTTGCTGGGTCAGCGATCGATGGGAGCCACGCGCCAGGTGGGAGCAGGATCGAGGATGCGATTCGGGGTGGCCGCGGCTACTGCCGCGGTTCCCGCGCTGTGGACGCTGCGCCACCTCCGGTCGCCGGCGGTGGGCTCATGGGCGCCGAGCATCCTGCCCGGGCGGCGCTTCGGTCGGCTCTACGCGCGGGCCGCAGGTGACGGCGATCTGGCCACGGTGCTGCTCCACGGCATGGTGTCCACCGGCGAGGTGTTCGGCTCCGCTTATGACGTGCTCGCGGGCGAGAGTAGGTTGATAGTCCCGGACCTGCTCGGGTTCGGGCGCTCCCTGGACGAGACCCGC
>JBBRVU010000255.1:0-4842 GCA_038246575.1 Actinomycetes bacterium
GAACGGCTCCCCGAACACGCCGAGGCCATGATCAAGTGGTCCATGATCGGACTCATGACCCGCCGACTCGCACCCGCCCCTGGCCGCCGAGCCTGGCAGCCAGCTGCGGCCTCGTAGCCGCTTTCCCAACACGTTCTTAGCCCTCGATCTTTCATCGCGTGCCGCTGCGACTGTTTCCTCCGTGCTGGTCGGTGCTGGAGGGTGATTCTGGCATCGGTCGTGGGGCCAGCGTGCCTGCACGGCCGGGCCGTCCCAGCCGGTGCCGGTGTGGTGGTGCGCGTGGTTGGCCAGGGTCTCCAGCGCCTGCGCCACCGCGGCCGGTATCGGGTCGTCCCGTGCTGCTCTGCCAGGTAGTCCAGCACGAGGTTGACGGCCCGGGCCCGCTGCGGGGTCATCGTGTCCGCGGACGGCGGGCCGCTTCGCCGCCGGCGGGGCCGCCGCGGGCACCGGACCAACCCCCGCTTCGGGCTTTCGCGGGGAGCAACGAAGGGACCGCCCGGCATGCCGGGCGGTTTTCAGGACTGTGTCCGGGCGCTGCGCGCCGGTCCTTGGCGTGTGTCAAGGCAACCCTTGGCGCGCGTCAAGGGCTGCTGTTAGTCTGTGCCGGCCACCGACCGTGTCCAGGCCGAACACGAGCTCGCGCAGCGGCCGACTCGTACCCCCGGCATTGCTTGCAGCGCAGCACGTCGGGCAGGATCTCGACGTCGAGCGACAGGATCGTGCAGTAGTTGCCGGGCCGTTGTCCAGCGAACTTCTCGCGTGTGGTCGTCATGTTCACGGCGCGTTCACCCAGCCGGTCAGGCGCAGCGGGCCGCCGAGCCCGGCACGCCGGGCGCGGTTTTCAGGACTTGTCCGAGCGCTGCGCGCTCGTTCTTGACGCACGCCAAGGGCTGCTGTCGGTGGCGGCGTCCGCCCCGCCCCCCCGGCCTGCTCGCGTACCAGTGCCTCTCCCGCTCCCGCAGGCGGATCTGCTCGTTCTCGCGCCGGCGCGCGCTCACCCAGAGAACCGCACCGGCGCAACCGAGGGCGGCCGGGAACATGAGGGAACCCGATGCCGACCACGACGCTGACCGCGCTCTCCCCGTGGAACAGCGGCTCGCGTCAGCAGGTGGCAGTCGTTGAGGAAGAGACAGCGAAGGCCGGGCGCCAGACCGTGGCCGATCTCGCCCGGTTCGCCCGCTCGGACGCGGGGGTCGACCGCACGCCGCGTGCGACTGACCGAGCGGCGTGTCACCCGCCGACGGTCGCGGCAGCCGCTCCGGCTAGCGAACTCGGGCGGAGTCGTAGCGATCGTCTACCTGTTGCGCCGGACGCCGCATCGGCTAGCAGGTTGGCTGCGCGTGCCTCGACCTCGGCGAGGACGGCCGGCAGGTTGGCCGAGACCTCCAGGTGCTCGGCGAGGGCGGTGAGCAGGTGCCGGGCGGCGCGGACCGCGTCGTCGGTGAACGCCTGCGGCAAACGGGCGGCCAGAGCGGCGTAGAGCCCGGCGGCCTCCCGATCCGCACCCAGGGCGTCCGGCGAACCGTGCCGCCTCGGTCAACACGACTCCCAGTGTCACCAACGCCGGGCGGACGCGTTCGCCTCCGACCTCGGGCCGCGGCCAGCGCGTCTTCCCGGCGGCCCAGGTCGCCGAGCCGGACGGAGAGGTTGTTCAACGCGCTGCCGGTAGATGGTCGCGACACCGACCGGGCGAGTTGATCAAGTTGCCGGTCGGTGGCGGTGCCGTCCGCGGACTGGGTGAGACTTTCGCCCCGGACCTGCAAATCGGCGTCGGCAACATGACGCTGCCGATCACGGTCCCCGGACTCAGACCTTGCGGGGATGCCTGCGGTAGTAGTCGCGCCAGATGAGCCGATGCGCCGGCACCAACCTCGGGATCTCGCGCACCCCTGGGATCAGGGGGAGGAACATCAGGACCAGGGTGAGCACCATCATCAGCGCCCAGACCTGGGCGTCGGCGTTGTCAGAGGTGGAGAACGGCTTGACCTGGTACCAGAACGTGTAGAGCCACATCCACGGCTGTCCGGGGTAGTTGCCGGTCTCGTTCATCATCCCCCACTGGTCTCCGCCGAGCTTCTGAGCGACCGCACGGTCCTCCAGGAAGGCGCCGTCCGAGAGCAGCAGCAGGCTTCGGGTGGGGTCGGTGCCGTAGAAGTCCCCGGAGGCACTGAGGTCGCCTTCCAGGCCGCCGGAGAGGGCGACGTTCAGGAAGCCGGCGGCCAGCTGGGGCACGGGTCCGTAGTCACCGCTGGCGACCTCGGCGGGGTCGCCGCCCGGAGCCTTCGCCAGCGCGTCGGCGTAGGCGTTGGACCACGCGGACTGCTGGTCGGGCGTGGCGGAACTCCACCGGCCGAGAGCCGCGGTGAGCTGGGCGTCGCCCGACTGCCCCTCCAGGGGCTGGAGGACCAGGTCCGCGGAGTTGACCGGGATCCGGACCCCGCCCCACTTCTGCAGCGGTATCCCCAGCACGTTCTGCCCCGGCCCCGCACTGTTGTAGGGCGGGCCGTAGGTCGCGCTGGTAGTCGTCCCGGCGAGCTCGCCGGTCGCCGTGGCAACCACGTCGGCAGCGTCGGCCTTGGCCCAGCTCCGCATCGTGATGGCGTTCTCATCCGGCGAGGAGAAGACCGCCGCCAGCACGGTCGTCAGCAGCGCGATCACCGCTAAGGCGACCACGAACTCCTTGACCAGGTCGTAGGGACGCCTGGCGAACGAGTGTGAGTCGGGGATGTCCGTGCGTGGACTGAGGGAAGCCATCTCAGTCACCCTGCTCCGCATCGATGGGGGGGACGACGCCGTGGCGCCGGACCAGCACGATGTGCAGGACGGTGATCGCGCCCACCACCAGGGGCAGCAGGACCACGTGCCACAGCAGCATCTGGCCGGGGTTGAGCACGTTGAACCAGGCGCCCACGCCGACCGAGTTGATGCCGTCCTTGGCCTGGGTGCTGATCCATTGGGAGTCGAAGTTCGACTGGGACAGGTAGCCGGTGAACGCGGTACCGATGGAGGCCACGAACGCGACGACACCGGTGATCCAGGTCATCGTCCTCCGGCCCCGCCAGGCGGCCATCCAGAACTTGCCCCACAGATGGATCACCATGCAGGCGAAGAACAGCTCGACGCTCCACAGGTGCATGGAGTTCACGAAGTGACCCAGGGTGGACACGTGCCACCACGCGACCCCGCCGATCGTCAGCACGACTCCTGAGCCCACCACCACGACGAGGCCGGCCAGGGTCAGGACGCCGAAGACGTAGATCCACGACGCGACGTACTCCGGCTGGTGGTCCGGGAGGGCTTCGCCGGGCGGCACCAGACCGGTGATCCGGTCCCTGAGGCGCACCGTCCAACTGCTCGACCGCGTCGGCGGGCTCAGCTGGGCCGTCATCGTCGGCCGCCGTCGCCTGCATCCACCGGCCCCCCGGGTGGGTCGCGGGGCGGCGGGTCGGCGTGCACGTCGACGTGGCGTCCCCCGCCCATGGGCACGAGGATGGCGAGTACGAAGACCACGATCATGATCAGGATGATCGACAGGTTGGTGAGGCTGATGCTGATGACTCCCCATTGCACGTAGTGGCCGGGTTCGGCGGGTGTCCCAGCGGACACAACGGACATGAGTGCCATGCCTGTGACCTTCTCGGTGGCGGCCGTCACGATGGCGTCCGGACTGCCTGCAGTGTCCGCCGCCGGGGTGTCCGGAGCCAAGGCCGAAGGGCCTGCAGTAGACCCCCCGGGCCGGGGCCCAGGCGCTGCGCGCCTGGCAGCGAAGGGCTCGCCCGGCACGCCGGGCGCTTTTCAGGGACTGCACGGAGCGATGTGCGCCCGTGCTTGGCGTGCGTCAAGGCAGCCCTTGACGCACGTCAAGGGCGCTGTTAGTCTGTGGGGCATGACAGGGCAGCAGGCGGACCGGCGGCGCACCATCCGGGTGGAGGTCGACGCCGGCGACCTGTGGGCGGATCTCGAGCTGGTCCCGCTGCGGGCGGAGATCCCGGGCGCAGCGGCCACGTACGCCGTGGAGGTCGTCGAGCACACCGACGGGTTCCGCTTCGCCGACCGCGTGATCGGGGCGGTGCTGCGCGAGCGCGGCGGGCGCTGGTCCTGGCTGGCCTGGCGCAACAACCGCCGTGAGGACGGGGTGCAGTCCCGCTCGTCCGCCGCGACCAGCCGGCACGAGGCCCTCGCCCAGCTGCTGTGGGCCCGGCCATGACCGGCTGGCGCATCGCCGACCAGCGAGGGAACCGGGTGCCGGCCACCGGCCGCGGCCTGCTCCCCCGCCCCACCACCGTGCACGTGCACGCCTGCCCCGGCGAGGACTGAGATGGCCCACACCAGCCGGAGCCGGCCCCGCCCGGCCGCCGCCGCCGAGCCGGCCACACCCGACCAGAAGGCCACACCCGGCCGGAAGGCGACACCCGACCGGAAGTCCGGGCGGAAGGCCGCTGCCGGCCGGAAGGGCCCCGAAGCGCCCAGCCCGGCCCGCGGCGGCCGCCGCAGGCGCTCCGGCGGGCCCGCCGCGGCGCCCACACCAGCAACCCCGCCACCGGCCAGCGTGCGCTACGCGGCCACCGTGGAGGTGCCGCTGGCCACCGTGGCCACCGGCGAACAGGCTGACGCCGCGTTCGAGGCCCTGCGCCGCGCCCACGGCGCGGTGTCGACCGACCCGGCCAAGCCGTCGATCACGCTGACCTTCGACGTCACCGCCGCCGACGCCCGCCAGGCCGCCCAACGCGCCGACACCACCGCCGGGCACGCGCTACGCGCGGCCGGGCTGGGCGCGGCCGGGCCCACACTGGCACTCGCCGTGCTCACCGCCGCCGAACAAGAACGCGCCAACGCCGCCCC
>JBBRVU010000256.1:0-4816 GCA_038246575.1 Actinomycetes bacterium
GCCGGGGTACAACGCCCGCGCAATCGGCCACGCGTCGGCGATCGCCCAGAACAGACCGGAGCGGTCGCCGATCGACTCCCGGTACTGCGACCACGTCACCAGCCTCGTCACCGTTCCATCCCAGCACGTCCGAGTCCCGCTTGAAGGCGCCCGACACGCGGCGCTGAGACGCACGTCGGCTCGCGACGAATTTTGTCAGCGCTCTGCGGTCGCCCGCGTCCCGCCGAACACGCGACGTCCCGTCAAAAGCGCGGGGTGGCGACACGGTCGTGGACTCCCCGCGCGACGGCCAAGGCTTGACCAGGCACCCGCCTTGGTTGAGCCGGCTCAGTCCTCCAGTTGTGGACGGTGGCCTGAGTCGGCCTCGACGGCGTCGTCGATGTCGGCACCGCCCTGCTCGACAAGCTCCGCAAAGAGCCGGCCATGGACGATGAGACCGTCCCGAACCGTGAACTGGGTGATCGCGCGCAGGTCAAACGGCTCACCCTGCTCGTTCGTGCCCCACCAGTGCCACTCGCTCCACACCACGTCCGCGTCCTCCACCGACGCAGGGACCTCGGCGCGCAAGTCGGGCACGCCGGTGAGGATCGCGCCCCAGTTCGCCTTCATCTGCGCCCGTCCGCCGAAGCCGCGGGCCGGATGAAAGGGCTGTTCGCTCTGGTAGTCCTCACGCATGAGGGCCGCCATGCCCTCGAGGTCGTGGGCGTTGGTCCGCTCGACCATCTGCTGGATGACCTCTACACCTGTTGCTGCCACGTCTCGCTCCTTAGTTCACAACTGACACGCCTCGCATGGCGAGCTGGGCCCAATCCCACTTCCGGATTGAAATCAGGTCAGGTGACCAGGCGTCAGGGCCACGGGGCCCGAGCGACTGCGGCCGTTGGGGGTACGGCTGCGGGCCTTTCACATCGCGTAGGGCATGGGGTGCTTGGGTGTTCCGCGGGGTGGGTCGCCGGGGTCGTCCTTGCCGCACAGGCGGCAGCGCCGGTAGGGCTCTCCCGCGGGGTTGTGCTGCTTCTGCCAGCGGTGGTGCAGGTTGAGCCGGCACAGCAGCGGCTTGGATGACCGTGTGGGTGTGGTGGTCATGTCCGTCTCCTGGAGTAATGCGCGTCGGAGTGCCAACGACGTGGCGAGTGCTCCGACGGCGTAGTGGGTCTGGTCATGGGCGGGGAGGGCGCTGAGCTCGCCGAGATGCTCGAGGCGGTAGCGTTCGCGCACCTCGCCTGAGGGCAGGGTGGCTGTGGCAGCGCCGACCAGGACGCGCGCCGTCGTGGTCACACCCGCGGTGGCGAAGTGCTGTGTCATGGCAGCCCCGGCTCCGGATGCGGTGCCAGTCGCCCCGGCTGGGGCCGGGGGACCCTGGCCAGCTCGGCTCGCGCCTGTTGGGCACCCTCGCCCGTGATGCGGTAGTACCTGCGGGCTGGACGGCCGGCCACCTGGGGATCGACATCCTCCCAGCGCGACTCGACCCAGCCGGCTGCCTCCAGGCGCGCCAAGATCGGGTGGACGGTGCCGCTCATCAGACCGGCCGCGCCTCCGATCTCGGTGCCATACAGCTCTTTCGCAGGGCCGGCGAGGAAGGCACGCAGCACCAGCTGGGTCGCCATGGTCATCTTGGGTGCCTTCGCCATCCTTGTACTCTACCTAGGGGCTAGGTAGAGTACAAGGATGCTTCTTCCGAGGTGTCCCGGCGCCACGACAACCCGTGCGGTGGAGACCCCGCGCAGGGGCTGGGTGCGAGGAAATCGTTGGTCGGTGTTGGCGATCTCCCTGGCGGCCTTGGTGAGCTGCTCCGCCCCGGCTCCCACCCCTGAGGAGCTGGCCAAGGACGTCCGGCCTGCAGTCGAGGAGTACATGACCACGGTGGATCCGGACCGCATGGTCCGCGCGGTGCTCGTGCAGCACGATGGTCAGCGCATCGTCGAGCGCTATGTGGACTCCACGGCGGCGGACTACTGGGACACCCAGTCGGTCACCAAGTCCGTGGTGGGCACCCTGGTCGGCATCGCCATTGCTGAGAGGCGCATCGACTCGGTCCAGCAGACCCTCGGCGAGCTCCTCCCCTCACGGGCGGCGGAGATGAGCGCCTCGACCGCCGCCGTGACGCTCGAGCAGGTGCTCACGCACACCGGGGGATTCGCCGCCGAGGAGTCGGGCGGGAAGGGATACTTCCTCGCCAAGGACTGGGTCGGGCAGATCCTGGCCGACCGCAACAAGCGCGGCCCGGCCGACGGTTCGTTCACCTACTCCAACGCCGGGGCGCACCTGCTGTCGGCTGTCCTGGTCGAGGCGACCGGGGTGCCGGTGCTGCAGTACGCCCGCGAGAAGCTGTTCGACCCCCTGGGCATACCCACCCAGCCGGCGTTCGAGCCAGCCTTCGACTTCGCCGACAAGGCGTCGGCCGCTGCCCTCTACGACCGTTACTGGGACGCCGGCTTCACCTGGCCGGTTGACCCGCAGGGCCTACACGAGGGCGCCTGCTGCATCAAGCTGCGCCCGCAGGACCTCGCAGCCATCGGTCAGCTGTACCTGGACCAGGGCCGCTGGGCCGGGCAGCAGGTGGTGCCCGCAGCGTGGGTGAAGCAGGCGACGACGGCGCACGTCAAGATCAACGACGCCGGCTTCGCCGGATACGGGTACATGTGGTGGATCACCGACGTCGCGAACCACCCCGGATACATGGCCTACGGCACCGGCGGACAGGTGATCCACGTGATCCCCGCCTTGGACCTGGTCGTCGCGATCACCACCGAGTTCGACCAGCGAGACCCGGCACGGATGAGCACGACGTTGGGCCGGGAGTCGGCCGCAAACGTGGCAGGAATCGCAGTCGCGCCCCACCTGGGCGAGTAGACCGGCCCTTCCCCATCAACGAACCGCGCTCAGATCGACACGGTGACCACGCCCTGCGCCCCGTTGCTACAGGCGCTCGACGAGAAGGAGATCAAGCTCAATGGTCCGAAACACCTTGGGGTGATCGCTGTCCAGGGCAGGGGGCACCGACGCCGACGTTCACTCGCTGGCTGCGGGTCCCGGTCTCGACGATGACGGCGTAGCAGGCGGGGTGGTCGGTCCAGTAGCCGCCCGGGTACCAGAGCCAGCCCGTGGAAGTCTGCACATGGCAGGTGCTGGTGGGTCCGACGCTCAAGCCGGGTACCGACGGCGAGCCCCACCCGATGCGCAGGTGACCCGCGGACTCGGGCGCCACGATGATGCGCCACCGGGTCCCGGCGGTGACTCCCAGACCGTCCTTGGCGAAGAACGTTGTGACTGCGGAGGCCGGGCTCGGATCGCGTGCAGTCCCGAGAGCGGCTGCGAGGGCGGGGTTGGGCAAAGCGACCGACCCGAAGACGACGAGACGGTCAGAGGGCGGCAGCGCGTCGCCGATCGGGTGCAGTCCAACGGCGTGCCGCCCTCATCCGACGGCGTGGACGACAAGGGAACCCTTCGGCGAGGACCTCGTGATCGGAGGCGGTGACGACTGTCCTGAGCACGCGGCCATGAGCAGCAGGAGGGCGCCCCCGGCCCCGGCCCTCTGGAACGCTCGCACCGTCCAAGGGTCTTGCGGCGTCCGGGGCTTTTCAAGCCGTCCGTCAAACACGAGGCGGTCTGGAAGCCGAAGTCGGACCTACGGCGCAAGGTTCGGCGTCATGCGGCGGTAGGACGCAGGTCGGAGTCGTCCGCAGATGCCCATTGCGCCGGCGCCAAAGTTGTGGGCGATCACGGTGACTGCGTTGGAGTTTTCGCTTGACGCGGATATGTGCCACCAAGGAAGACCCGCGCCACCCGAGTCCAGCACCTGTGCTCGCTATCAGACCAAATTTGGGGACCCGACGTCCGGACGTGCCGCCGACTGGGCCGGTCGGCTCGCGGAGTGACTGGCATGGGCCCTTCCGTTGGCGCTACGTGAGTGCTCCTTCAGGTCCGTTGACTCCGACGTGGCGTAGGTCCGATCGCTCGCGGGCTGCGTCGACGGCGGTGGCCAGCAGGGCCAGGCCAGCTAGGACGAACGCGGCAGGTGGTAGCACGTCGGCGAGCCAGGGCACGGAGTCCGGGAAGAGGGACTGCTCGAGGGTCTCGCTCAGCAGCGCCACCAGGAGGGCGATGACGAATACCGGGAATGCGCGTCGCCTCCGAATGCGTAGGCCGAACGGTGCCACGACGGCGAGCAGGAGTGCTACCGGCAGCAACAAGATGAAGTCGCCCATGACGAGTTCGACCAGGAGCGGCACGACGGAAAGAAGTGCCCCCGCGACGTACGCCGTGACCACGGCCCACCGACTGGGCGGGGTGAGTTGCGTGCTTTCCATGAGTGCTCCCCGGGGTTGGTTTTGGAAGCACGCTAGGAGCGTGTTTGCAGCTCCGGTACCCGGGGAATGGGGGGAGCCTCTACCTACCTAAGCGGGGGGTGCAGTCCGCTCCCGCCCCGATACCGTCGGGGTGTGCGCCTGCCCCGTGTTGCTCCCATCGCGCCAGCGGATCTGGCGCTGGCGATCGTGCTGGCGGGGCTGACGGCGGTTGAGACTGCGAGCACGGGCGGTGACGATGTGGTCCTGCGCACTGGGTTAGCAGCAGCAACTGTGCTCAGTTTGGCCCTGCGCCGAAGCATGCCGAGCCTGATGGCGCTCGGTTTCGCCAGCGGTATGGCGTTGGAGTCGCTTGTCACGGAGTCGCCCGACGAGATGGGGGTGCTGATCGGCTGCATGATCGCCTCGTTCTCGGTGGCGGGATACGCGGCGAGTCGTGAGGGCATCCTGAGTGTGGGCCTGCTCAGCTTGGCCGTGTCAGTGACGATCGCGGTCGATCCCAGTGATGA
>JBBRVU010000257.1:0-4807 GCA_038246575.1 Actinomycetes bacterium
CCAGGGCGCCGACCATCTCCACGGCGACTGCGCCGGTATCGGCCGAGCCGACGACCTCAAGGTCGTCCACTTCGGCGAGCATCAGCGCGAGC
Source organism: Actinomycetes bacterium (assembly GCA_038246575.1). Lineage (GTDB taxonomy): Bacteria > Actinomycetota > Actinomycetes > JACCUZ01 > JACCUZ01 > JACCUZ01. The sequence goes on from JBBRVU010000257.1 coordinate 93, forward strand.
CCCCGGCGGTAGGCGGGATGGTCGTCAGCCACGAGGACGCGGATCATCGGAGTGCCTCGGCACCGACAGCATCCGCGGAATCGGGCTCGGTGGGAACCGCCGGGCGTCCCGGCAGCCTGGCGTGCACGACCAGACCGCCGTCGACTCGTGCTCCGATCGTGCAGGTCCCACCCAGCTCCGCGGCCCGTTCGACCATCGAGATCCAGCCGACCCCGCGTGGCGACTCTAGGTCGGCGCCTACACCGTTGTCGGAGACGATGAGCTCGAGCCAACGGTCACACCTCAGCTCGACCCGACACCGAGTGGCGCCGGAGTGCCGGGCGACGTTGGTCATGGCCTCCGAGGCAATCCGGAAGGCTGCCACCTCTGACGCCGCGGGTAGCGAAGGCAGGTTCGGCGCAGGGCACATCTCGAACACTAGGTCGCCGGTCGTGAGCGATGCGGCACGCTGACCTATCGCCCCGGCGAGCCCGAATTCGTCGATTGCGGGTGGCCGGAGTTCGTCGACCGCTCGCCGTACCTCGGTGATCGCTGCCTTGGTCTCGTCCTTGATCTCCCTCAACAGGGCATTGCGCGACGTGGCATCTTGGCGCGACCGGGCTGCCTCAAGCTTGAGCAGGATCGCGGCCAGTGATGGCCCGACGCCGTCGTGCAGTTCGCGGCGAAGGCGTTTGCGCTCCTCCTCGCGGGCGGAGACGATCGCGGACCTCGACGTTTGCAGGTCTTCGGCGAGCTGGGCGGCGCGCACCGTGACTGCGGCCTGACGGGCGAGGTCACCCAGCAGGGCGGTGTCAGCCGCTGAGAGTCGGCGACCCGGGGGCACCTCCACCACGAGCTGACCGACGAGCTCGTCCCGGTGTACCAACGGCACCTGGACCGTGAACGAGTCGGTGGGCAACTCGGCATCCGGGGACGACACCCACACTCGTTCGACCTTGAGGGCGTCACGCACCGAGGCAGTGACCGCCTCGACCACGTGCAGCGGGTCAGCGGACTCCAGGCGCGCGCCGAGCCTGCGCAGCGCCACCGCCGGTTCGGAGCGGTAGCCGTAGACCCACCGCTCGATCGTCCGTCGCACCACGGAGTACGCGGGCTGCACGGCCACCGCGACGATGGCGACGGCGAGCACACCCGCGGCGGTCTGCCCGACGACGCGCTGCGCGGCGAGTAGGAGAAGCACGTAGAGAGAAACCACCGCGGTGAGCAGGGCGCCGTAGGTAAGGGTGCGGCTGAGGACGAGCCGGATGTCGAACAGCTGGTGGCGCAGGATCGCGATCCCGAGCGCGACCGGCAGTGCGGCACCGGCAAGGGTCAGGGCGACACCGGACGCGATCGGGCTGTCGTCGAGGACGAAGTGCCCCACCCACAGCAGCGCCAGCGACAGGGGGATGCTGGTCGCTCCCCAAACGAGCCACAAGAGCTGCAGCCGAGTCGGCCCGGAAGAGCCATTGAGCCGGGCCCTCACCGCGAACGCCGCACCGAAGAACAGCATGACGGTGAGGACTAGGCCGGCGACCCCGAGCACCGCAGAGACCGGTTCCGGGAGCCAGGGCAGCGGTGGGTCCTGGCCGTCGTGGGTCTCGCGGAAACCGGTCACGTCGCCGGCGGACCCGATGAGGAACGCGACGACTCCGGCGAGCCCGCAGTTCATCCAGCGGCGCCACCGTGCCGACAGGGGGTGACCGTCGGGGACGAGGTACGCGATGACGGCCAGCCAGGTGAACAGGAAGACCCAGGAGCCCGACGCGAGCTGGTCGACCATCATCGCTGCGGGGGTCGTGCCGGCGCCCTGGCTGAGGAGCAGTGCGCCGAAACTCACGCCCTGGGCGACGAGCAGCCAGCCGATGCGTCGTTGTGCCGAACCCACCAGCACCATGAGCCCGACGAGCACGGCAACCCCGGACGCGAGGAGAACGGCCACCACTTCCATCCGGCCAGTGTGGAGCCTGCACGAGTAGTGCGGAATGGTCCCCGGGAACTCTTCCCGGGTCGGGCGGGACATCTGGCTCGTGTGCTCGGGCCGCCGGGACGCCCATCCTTGTGCTCATCGCAGGGCCGCTCGGCCCCGCTCGAGCGAGAGGGCACGAACGATGTCTGTCACCTTCGAGAAGGTTATGCCGTGGAGCGGCGCCGTCGCGGGACTCTGTTGGGTTGCGCAAGACGCTCTGCGCCACACCTCCGCCACCGACCTGCCGGGAGGAGCATCCACCCAGGTCATCCGCGACCACCTGGGGCTCAACTACGGATCGCAGGCCAGCCTGGTCGTCATGGGCGTCGCGTTGCTGTGTTTCGCGACGGCGGTTCGCACGCTGTTGCGGTCCGGTGAAGGCCGCGAGTCCACCTACTCGAGCGTCGCGTTCGGGGGCTGGCTGGTGGTCGTTGCCGGCCTCTCGCAGATGGTCATGTGGAACTGGGGTCTGATCAACGGTGCCGCAGACGCCTCGGACGACTCGGCGCTTCACACCCTGGACTACGTGTCGTACTTCGGCTGGGCCGGGATGGGGATCGGCTTGGCCGCCGCGTTCCTCGCGATGGGGCTGGGCGGCATTCGCACCGCCGTCCTCCCGAGGTGGTTCGCGATCCTCACCTTGGTGCTCGGTGCGCTCGGTGCGCTGGGCAACGCCGGCATCCCCCCCGGCGGCCTGGTCACTTACGTACTGCTGCCGTTCTGGCTGATCGCTGCCTCGATCGTCGTCGCCCGCAGCAGCAAGCGCGCGGCCGACCCGACCCGGCAGGCCCTCGTGACGGTGCAGGAGCCCCGATGAACCGCCGCGTCGACCATCGTGGCGATCGGGTTTCGTCCCCTGACGACTGGGCCGGCGCTGACGCCTCCGCTCGCAACATTCGGGGCGCTGCGCGATCTCGGATGTATACGCGTTCCGACCCCACCTCGAGACTTGGCACACTGGAGGCATCCGCCACGAACCGTCCCTTCTCACTGGCCAGCATCGCCACCGTCACCGCACTTCTCATTGCTGGCTGCTCCGGCACCGCGGTCGACGATACGTCGGCCTCGGATCGCGGCGTGGCGGCACCATCGACCACGGCGATCCCTTCCGTTGCGCCATCCGGAAACCTGAGCGTGGTCAGCCTCCCCGTCGCAGAGGGCGCAGACGTGGACGGACTGGTCAACGTCCGTGGGCACGATCTCGCCCTCCACTGCACGGGGTCCGGGAGCCCGACCGTGGTGATCCTGCACGGGTGGATAGATCAACCGGGAGTCACGTCCCACGACTACTACGGGCCCCTGACTGGTGAGCTGAAGCCGGACTTCCGCGTCTGCAGCTACGACCGCGCCAACGTCGGCGACAGTGAAACCGTCGAGGGGACGCAGACCCCGGAGATGGTGGTCGGCGACCTCGACGGACTGATGGAAGCCGTCGGGGACGACGGACCGTACGTGCTCATCGGTCAATCAGCGGGCGGCATGGTCGCGTCCGCGTATGCCGTCGCGCATCCGGACAAGGTCGCCGGCATGGTGATGGTCGACGCCAGCTTCGACGACGAGATCACCCTCGAGGACGTCGGCATGGTCCCCGAGGGAAGTGGGCCCTGCGACCCAGTCAACCGCAAGGCCGATGGCGAGGAGTCCCTGCAGAAGATCGACAACTGCGCGATGTACACGTGGGCCTACGACCGACGCGACATGCGGCCCGCAGTTCCGTTGGTGTACCTGGCGGCGAAGCGGGCACCGTGGAGCGAGCAAACGGAATTCGGGCCGGACTACACGAAGGCGATCATCCCCCTCCAGAAGTCATACGCCGCCAGCTGGTCCCCGGGGAGGTTCGAGTGGGTGGACTCCGGACACAACATTCACGTCGAAAAGCCAGGCGCCGTCGGTGATGCTGTTCGCTGGGTAGTGGATGAGGAAGGCCGCTGAACCCCGAGTCGGTCTGGACAGACCTGCGTCTCAGCGCCGCCAGTCGGGCTCCGTGGCGTCTTGACAGAGCGGAGGGCGCCGAGGCACCCCAGTTCAGGGGAGGCGTCCACGCGCACCGTCTCACCCCGGAATGCCCCTGGAGGCGTGCGATGGCGGACCGTAGGACTTCTTCTCCGTGCCGCAACGGCGGCAGAGGTCGAAGCCGGAGCCGGGGCCTCCCCTCTCGGTATTGACCTGGTGCTGCCATTCATGGCGGCCTACGAGACACAGAACGTTCTTCATGGTGCACCTCCAGCTCGCGTGACCCAAGTGTCGACCCCGTCGGATCGGGTGGTCAACGAGTTGCTACCTGGGGCCATCACACTCCGCGGCGCACCGCCGGGAGCCGACCATCCCCGGTGATTGCGTCAAGCGCAGCTGACCGGTTCCTCGACCGCCCGCGGCCAGCGGTGAAGGCCCATGGGCAGATCCGTAGGCGTGCGACCTGTCGTTCTTCGGCGCGGATCGACATGCGTCACTTCGCCGCGAGTGAACACACGCCGAACCGTCCGCAAATGCCGCGATCCGGGCGCGCGCAGACGACGCGATCAGGCGGCGGTATGACGCACCCCGTCGTCCCTACCCGAACGACATATCGCGGCCTGTGAGTGCCGACATGGGGCCTTTGCGCATCGCTTGCCAGCCCTCGTCGCCGACGCCGACAATGCGGTATGGCCGTCGTGAGAGCACTCAGCGTCCACCCCGAGGCACAGAAGCGGTTGGCCTTCCTTGACGCCTGGCAGCGGCCATGATGTCCGCGCCTCCGCTGGTGGTCTGACACGTGGTCGCCTCGGGC
>JBBRVU010000258.1:0-4802 GCA_038246575.1 Actinomycetes bacterium
CCTCTTCGGCGCCGCCATCGGGGTGAAGCTCTCCGAGGCCGATCGGGACGAGCTGCTAGGTGTCGCCGGAGCCGGACCGTTCGGTCCGCCGGAGCGACCAATGGGCGGGTACGTGAGCCTCCCGGCTTCCTGGCCGCGCACGGGTGCGCAGTCGAGGGCATGGGCGCAACGGTCGATCGACTACGTCGCTGCTTTGCCGGCGAAGGCGGCGAAGAAGGGGCCGGCGAAGCGAGACGGTAGGCCCCGACCGGTCTGAGGTCAGGCGGCCGTCGCGAGCACGTGCTGGCGGAAGAGGTCGGCCGACGGCAGCAGCCGGCGGCTGCGGGACCAGGCGAGGCCGACGTCGCGATAGGCCCCCGGGTCGGTGAGGCGGACCAGAGCCTCGCGGCCAGGACCCGGCGAGTCCGTCCCGGCCGTGGCGGCAGGGACGACCGCGATCCCGAGCCCGGCGGCGACGAACCCCGCCACCACCGGGAGGTCGTCACCCTCGAACGCCACCCGCGGCGAGAACCCCGCGGCCGCGCACAGCTCGTCGGTCAGGGTGCGCAGCTCCCAGGCCGGCCGGAGCATGACGAAGTCCTCGTCGGCCAGCTCAGCGAGCGAAACCTCGTCGCGGTCGGCCAGCGCGTGCCGCGGCGGGACGGCCAGCAGGAGCGGTTGTCGCAGCAGGCGTTCCCACTGAACCTCAGGGTTGCGCGGTCGCCGTGCCGTGAGCTCCAGGTCGATGCGACCGCCAGCCACCAGCGAGGACCCCAGCGCGTCGTCGGACTGCGCGAGCTCGAACCGCACCCGGGGGTGGTCGACGCGGAAGCTCCCGATCATGTCCGGCACGAGCCAGGTGCCGAGCGACAGGTGGAAGGCCACGGTGACGGTGCCCGTCTCGGGGTCGATCAGCTCGTTGACCGCGGCGAGGCCGTCGTCGAGCCCGTGCAGCAGCGCGTCGACGTGGTGCTTGAACGCCCAGCCCGCGTGCGTCGGCCGGAGGACCCGACCCGACTTGAGCAGCAGCGGCGCTCCCACCTCGGCCTCCAGCCGGGCCAACGACCGGGAGACGGCTGGCTGGCTGACGAGGTAGAGGTCGGCGACCTCGGTCACGGTCACCCCGTCGGCCACCTGCGCGAACCAGCGCAGCGCATCAGTGTCCATACCCATAACCTTAGAGCATGGATCGAGTCCGATACAGACATTGGACGTATGGAATAGAGACGCCGACACTAGACCCATGACCACCAAGACCAACGCCCTGCAGTTCGCTACCGGCATCCGCGACGAGCTGCGTGACCGCCGCCAGGCGCGCGTTGCCCGGCGCACCATGATGCGCGAGCTCGCGTCCTACTCCACCCCAGCCCAGGTCGATGACCTGCTCGCTGCCATGCACCACCAGGACGGCCCCGAGACCGAGGCCATCCGCCGGGTCCTGACCAGCAACCTGCACCAGCGCCGCTCGTTCTCGCTGATCGCTTCCTGACCCGGGCCAGGGCGGGATCCGCCCTGGCCCGGGCGTCACCAGGGAGAAGCCCTACCCGCCCCCGGCTAGGGGGGCCGGACCGCGCCCGACCAGGGGAGTGGGACGGTCACGTGCCCTGGTCGGTGCCCGCCCCTGAGAGCTCCCGATCGATGCGCGCCGCGAGATCGACGTCCTTTGCGGTCACGCCGCCGGCGCTGTGCGTCGACAGCCGGAAGGTGATGCTGTCACCGTCGCGGGACACGTCCGGGTGGTGGTTGAGCTCGTCCGCGACCTGGCCGACCGCCTCGACCAGCCCGTCCTGACTGTCTGCCGGGACGGACGCCTGCTTGACCAGCTCGTCGTCGTCGTAGGACCAGCCGGGCAGCGCGGCCAGGGCGGTGTCTATGTCGTTGCGCGAGAGAACGTCAGCCATGTCGCTCAGCCTCCGTTGTCGCGAGCCGAAACGCAAGGCGGTGGGGCGGTTCATCCAGGGACCTCATGGCCCGCGCCGAACCCGCCATCTGCCGCGTACGGTGGAAACCAATGTCGAACGGCCGGGCTCGCGGGTTCATCGTTGTCGTCATCGCTGCGTTGCTCTGTCTCAACGGCGTCGGCGGCGGGCAGCAGCCGCGAGCGAGTGCGCACCCGGCTCCGATCCTGTCGACCCAGGGACCGGCGAGGTCGACGAGCCGCTCGGACGTCATCCGCGTGGTGGCCCTGGGGGACTCTGTGACGGCGGGGAGCAACTGCGACTGCCGCGACTTCGTGGACCGCTACTCCGACATCGTCCGCGCGCGCACCCGGCGAGCAGTGGCGGCCACCAACCTCGGTCAGCCGGGCCAGACCAGCACCGGGCTGCTCCGAGACCTCCGGCGGGACGGTGCGATGGCGCGCCGGGTGGCTGGTGCCGACGTCGTGCTCGTCACCATCGGGGCCAACGACTTCTATCCCGAGCTGCGCCGCTGGCAGGACGACGGCTGCGACCGGACCTGTTGGACGCCGCGGACGCGAGGCGTCGAGGACCGGGTGGAGCGGATCGTCACCCGGGTGAACCGGTTGCGTGAAAACCGAAGCGCGCTGGTCCTGGTGACCGACTACTGGAACGTGTTCCAGGACGGTGAGGTCGCGCTGCGTCGCTTCGGACCCGATTTCGTGTCCTGGAGTGACGGACTGACCCGGGCGGCGAACCGGGGCATCTGCAGGGGGGCGCGGTCCGCCGGCGCGCGATGCACCAACCTGTACGAGCCGTTCAAGGCTACCGACGGCGGCAGTGACCCGACCCGGCTGCTGGCCGACGACGGGGATCACCCGAACGCCGCCGGGCACCGGGTGATCGCCCGCGCGCTGGCGGCCACCGGCGTCCCGCTGCCCTAGACCTCAGGCCTGCGACACCCGGTGGCTGAGCCAGTCCAGCGCCGGGCCCATTTCCTGGCTCCAGGCGCCGAGGTTGTGGCCGCCGTGGGGAAGCACGATCGTGTCCACGTGCAACGGCGCCCGAGCGAGCGCCACGAACTTGCGCAGGTCTGACACCCCATTGGGCCCCGTCTCGCCGTTGGATGACGTCAGGAGCAGGGAAACCGGGGGCTGGGGCAGGTGGGTCAGTCGCCACTCCGGGTCGTTGAGGTCGCGCAGCACACTCGAGCCGCCCCACAAGTTGCCGGTCGTCACATCCTGCAGGACGTGGTAGTAGCCGGACAGCGCCGCTCCGGCGGAGAAGGTGTACGCGTTCTGCAGCACGAGCTTGACGGCGCAGTAGCCACCGGTCGAGTCACCGATCGCACCCCAGCCCGTCTCGCGGACACGGTAGGCGTGCGAGATGTCGTAGGGCACGTCCTGGCTGAACATGGTCATGGCCTGGGGACCGTTGGGGACGTCCGTGCACTCGGCGTCGCGGGGGTAGGCGTCCGAGGACCGCATCATGACCAGCACCATCGGTCGGGCTCGACCGTGGGCGATCTCGGTGCGCAGCCGGTCCTGGTAGGCCAGCCGCCGGACCAGGTTGAGGTCGTTCCCGGGGTACCCGGTGAACACCTCGCTCACCGGGAACCGGGTGTGCTGGTACTTCGGCTGGAAGTACTGCGGGGGCAGGTAGACGAAGGCGTGCGTCGACAGTGCTGAGCGAGCGCCGGGGAGCCGAACCGACTCCAGCCGGCCCTTGGTCGCGTAGTCAGCGGGCTTCGACCACGGCGCCATGGAGAGGTGCTTGACCCGCTGGGACGTCGACCCCTGCGGCCCGGACGAGAGCGCGCCGTGACTCGTCGGGCGCACGGCATGCCCGCCGCTGGAAGCGGTCGGGCTGAGCTGGCGCCCCAGGTCGGACCACGAGCCGTAGAAGTCCCCGTAGTTGTTGGCCGCTGCGGCGACGAACGACACGGCCGCGAGCTGGCAGAGCGCGACCATCGCCAGTCGCCGTCCCACGACGAGAACGCGCGCACCGGACGCACGGCGCCACAGCAGCAGGGTCAGAATCGGTAACACGAGCGCAAGAAGCCCCAGCAGCGCCAGGAGCGGCCGTCCGAGCAATGGCATCCGCGCACCCCTTCGGTGCTGCGGCTCTGTTCGGACCCTCGTCCGGCCGGCACCCGAGGGTGCAACGCACGGGTGCGGCCGCCGGTGCCTGGAATGGCGACTGACTGGGCGTCAGCTCTCGACGTGCATCTCCTGCAGGTTGTGGCGTACGCCTGCCATTCGTGGGTTGTCCGGCCAGAGCTCGCGGGACTCCGCCAGCGCCGAGGACGCCTCGTCGCCTTCGCCCAGTCCGGCGTGGGCCTGGGAGAGGGTGATGAGGTCGTCGGCACGGCTGCTGCGGTCCTGGTCCCAGCGGATGGCTTCGCGGGCGTGCTCGGCGGCCTCGGCAGCCCTGCCGTGGACGAGGTGGTGCAGCGCGTGCGTGCCGGCGAGCGTGGTGCCGGTGCTGGCCAGCCGCTGCGCGTCCTGCAGCGAGGCTGAGATCTCCTCGCCGACCCGCTCCATGGTCAGCTGCCCGGCCTCAACAGCGCACAACAGCTCCCAGACGTGGGCGGCGAGCGCTTTGCCGCGCGCCCCACGCCCCCGTCCGGCGTGCTCGACCCGGCCTCGCGATGCCTCGGCAGCCTCGGCGAACCGGCCCTGCGCGTGCAGCGCCTCCTGCAGGGTCTGCATTGCGCCGGTGTCCGAAGGCTTAATCTGCAGTCGCGCCCGGGCCTGGGCCTCCGCGCCGCCGACGTCACCGGATTGCAGGGTGCGGTCTGCGGTCATGCCGGAGCGGCGCGGGATCTTCCGGCCGAGCCACACCAGCGGGTCGTACATCGTGTCGACGACGCGCTCCTTCATCGGGATGATCGCGTTGTCGGTGATCTTGATGTGCTCGGGGCAG
>JBBRVU010000259.1:0-4783 GCA_038246575.1 Actinomycetes bacterium
GATATGGCTGTGGTGGGGTACAAGTACTCGGCTGCCGGCGGCCGGGCCGAGGGCGGGCCCTGCCCGTACCGGTTAGCGCTTGACCCCGGTGTGGGCGGTCCCTCTGGGGGCCGCCCACACCGGTGTCGTAAACCACCCTTTCGGCTGACGGCTGCCGGCTCAAGACGAGCGGCAGGCGAACCGATGTGATTCACACAACGACCATGACCGGCTGACCGGAGAGGAGCGTCGACGCAGATGAAGGACCCCCAGCGGGACGCCGGGTTCACCCTGATCGAGCTCCTCGTCGTGATGATCATCATCGGCATCCTGGCCGCGATCGCGGTCCCGATTTTCCTCAACCAGCGCAAGAAGGCGCACGACGCCTCCACGAAGTCCGACGTCAGCCAGCTGGCGAAGGAGATCGCGACCTACTTCGTCGACGGGCGCGGGACGCTGACGCTGGACTTCGCCTCGACCCCGGGAGCGGTCGTGCTCGCCGACGGCGCCGGCTACAACTCCACGGTGAACCTGACCAACGGAACCGCCCAGCCGTCCTCGGGCCTGTCGACGAACATGGCCGACCCGAGCGGGTGGTGCGTCTCCCTCACCGACGCCGACGGCGACGTCAAGGACTTCAAGTACACCGCCCAGAGCGGTCTGGACCAGGGCACATGCTGACCTCTGCGCTTCGCCGGGTCCGCCGGGGACCGGACGACCACGGCGTCACCCTGATCGAGGTGGTGGTGGCGATGCTGGTGCTGTCGGTGCTGTCCATCGCAGTGAGCATCACGCTCCTGGACGGGCTCGCCGTCTCCAAGTCCGGCCGACAGCGTGTCGCCGCGGCGAACCTGGCCGCCCGCGAGGTCGAGATCGCCCGCAACCAGTTCCGGTCCTCGGACGCCGGCGCCCTGGCCCTGGCGGCCTCCGGTGCCCGGACCAACCCCAACCCGCTCAGCGGCGGGGCCACCGTCGTGGACGGCGTCACCTACACGATCGACCGCACGGTCCAGTGGCTGCCGACCGGCAACGGTCAGAGCCCTTGCGACGGCGGCGCCCTGGTCAACCACCCAAGCCTGCGCGTCGACATCAGCATCAGCTGGCCGAACATGCGCACCGCCAAGCCGGTCATCAGCAAGACCCTCCTGACACCGCCCAAGGGGCTGCTGGGCAACAACCCGTTGTCCTATGTCGCGGTGAAGGTCCTGAATGCGGCGGGCCAGCCCTCGAACGGAGTCCCCGTCAACGCCACCGGGCCCGGTGGCTCGTTCGTCCAGTCGACCGACAGCGCCGGCTGCGCGGTCTTCCAGGTCGGCACAGCGGGCACCTACGCAATCGTCATGGACGCCGCCGGGTGGGTCGACCAGACCAGCACCCAGCGCAGCGAGAAGTCCGTGGTGGCGTCGCAGGGCACCCTGGCCCGGCTGCAGACGACCTACGACCGTGCGTCGTCCATGGACATCGTGCTGAGCACCACCGCCGGCTATCCCCTGCCAGGCACGCTTCCCTCGGTCAACTACGTCAGGCCCAACGTCCCCCTGTCCGGGGCGAGGCAGATCGTGGCCAGCGCCGGGCTGACGACGCGGGTGAACGGCCTCTGGCCGTCGGCCGACGGCTACTCGGGCTGGGCCGGCCGCTGCGCCGACTCCGACCCGGCCGGACCGCCGACCAGCGGCACCCGCCAGCCCGCGGTGGTCCTCCCGCCCGGAGGGCTCGGCACCGCCTCGGCAAAGCTCGCGCCGCTGGACATCACGGTCAACTACGTCGATGCGGCGCTGGTCTCCTTCCCCGCGCCCAACGCCCAGGTGACCGCCGTCAGCCAGAACTGCACCGGGGGCGGCGCCGAGGCGTCGGTCGTCCTGGGAACGACCGACGGCGCCGGAAAGCTCAAGGCGTCCTTGCCCTACGGCAGCTGGCAGCTGTCTGCGGTCCAGGGGTCACGGGCGGGCAACAGCAACGTCTTCTCGCCGACGACAACCGGGCCCACCGCAGTCAGCATGGACGTGACCGGATGATCGCACTCCGCGCACGGATGAGTCGGGACGAGGGGCTCACGCTGACCGAGCTGCTGGTCACCATGGTGATCATGGGCGTCCTGGTCTCGGCGTCGGCGGCGCTCTACATCTCGGCGCTGCGCACCTCGACGGGCACCAAGTCCCGCCTCGACGAGGTCAACGACGGCCGGATCGCGTTCTCGGCGATGAGCCGCACGCTGCGCACGGCGATCCTGCCGAGCCAGCTCTTCGACGCCGCATCGGCGGAGAGCGCCGCGTTCATCGAGGCGTCGCCGCTGTCGATGAAGTTCTACGCCAACGTCGACAACCCCAACAACAGCATCGGCCCCACCCGGTTGAGCTACACGGTCACTGCGGCGAAGGAGCTCGTGGAGACCAAGCAGATCCCGAACCAGCCGGTGATCAACAACAAGTACGTCTACTGCGACCCGGCAGTTGTTGGCTGCGTGGTGCAGCGGAAGATCCTGGCCCGCGGGGTCGACCCGACGAAGACGATCTTCACCTACTACGACGACCTCGGCTTCCTGCTCACCGGTGGCGGTTCCGGTGGTGTCCTGTCCCAGACCCAGATGGAGAACATCGACGCGCTGGACATCTCGCTGGTGGTCGAGCAGCCGGGCAGCGGCGGGGACGGCACCACCTACGTCTCTCGGATCGCGCTGCCCAACCATGACGCGGTCATCCGCTCCGAGGAAGGTCCCTGACGTGTTCATGAACAGGCTGGTAGCCCGGCGCCCGGAGGGCGAGGACGGCATGGCGCTCGTCATGGTGCTCGCGACCATGCTGATCGCGTCGACATTCGCCTTCAGCTCGCTCGCCTATGCGCTGAACACGCAGAGCTTCTCGCGGAAGAACCAGGACTTCCACTCGGCGCTCGCCGCGGCGCAGGCCGGCATCGACGACTACATCGGCTACCTCAACCGCAACGACAACTACGCGCGGCTGCCTGACGACTGCACGAACGTCGCGCTGCGTGGTCCCCGGACCGTCGCCAACTCCTGCGGTTGGAACAGCGTGACGGTGCCGGGCTGGAAGCCGGTCGACTCCGGCAACCCCTCCGGCCCGCAGTTCCACTACGACGTCAACCCGGGTCAGCTGGACAGCCGCGGCGTCATCGAGGTCAAGTCCACCGGGAAGGTCGGAACGACGACCCGCACGCTGGAGGTCGGCGTCGGCCGCGGCGGGTCGACGCAGTTCCTCTACTACACCGACCACGAGGACGCCGACCCGGACAACGAGTTCGTCTACCCCGGCGGCATGCCGACCCGCTGCAAGGAGTACTGGTGGAACGGCCGGCGCACGAACGGCTCCGGTTGTGTCGAGATCACCTTCATCGGAGGGGACGTCCTCGACGGTGCTGTGCACACCAACGACACGCCGCTGTTCACGACCTACGGCGGCAAGAAGCCGAAGTTCTTGCAGGGACTGGAGACCAGCGACCCGAAGTGCAAGGCCGCCGTTGCCGGGACGCCGAGCACGTACGGCAACTGTGACCGCACCGGCAACGGTGGCGACTACGGCAGCAGCTGGCCGACCTACTCGGACCCGAAGTACCTGCCGGACAACAGCGACCAGTTCCGCACCTACCCCGGCTGCCACTACAAGGGCGCGACCCGGATCAAGTTCAATGCCACCGGTCAGATGCAGGTGTGGAGCAAGAAGACAACGCCAGGCACGGCTGCGTGCGGCGGAAGCAACCCCAACGGCGTGCTGGTCAACGTGCCGAACGACCAGGTGATATACGTCGAGGCCGACACCTCGGTGGGCGAGCACCAGTGCCTGTCGGGCGAGATCGGTGACGGACTGCCCCTCGGCACCTACACCGGCAACAACGCGACCGACTACACCTACGACCTGAACATGACGCAGAACACCCAGTTCTGCGGCAAGGGCAACCTCTACGTCGAGGGAGTCCTCAAGGGACGCACCACGATCGCCGCGTCGAACTCGATTACCGTGACCGGGGACCTGGTGCTGCAGGGTGGTCTCGGCGGCCCGGACATGCTCGGCATCGTCGCGGCGAACTCTGTCGAGGTCATGCATCCCTGGATCGACTCGTGGTACTGCAGCGACTACAAGAAGGGCACCTGCAGGGTCGCGTGGGCCTTCAAGGGCACGCCGAGCGAGGACAACTCCTGGCCCAAGCGCTACGTCGACGTCGACCGAGGCTCGGTCTTTCCGACCAACGGCGTTCAGATCGCCGGCTCCATCCAGACCCTGCAGCACAGCTTCTTCGTGCAGTCCTACAACAAGGGCAGCAACCAGGGTTCGCTCTACGTGCGCGGCTCGATCGCCCAGTCGTGGCGCGGGATCGTCGGGACCGGGTCCGGGACAACGGGCTACTTCAAGGACTACGGCTACGACAAGCGGCTGCGCTACGCCGCCCCGCCGTACTTCCCGCAGTGGACGAACGCCGTCTGGGCTGCCAACTACACCGGCGAGATCAGCCCGCAGTACCGGTGAGTGTCCACCGGGGGGATCGCCCCCCGGATGACCTAGCATCGCGGGCAGCGACACGCCCTACCGAGCGCGGGAGCAGCGTTGACCGTTCTGATCATCGCCGTCTGCGCGGCGCTCGGCCTGCTCATCGGATCGTTCCTCAACGTCGTGATCTGGCGGGTCCCCCGCGGGGAGAGCCTGGTGTCGCCCGGGTCGCACTGCCCGGAGTGCGACCGCCAGATCCGCCCACGGGACAACGTGCCGGTGCTGAGCTGGCTGCTGCTCCGTGGCCGGTGCCGTGACTGTGACGCCCGGATCAGTGCCCGCTACCCGCTCGTCGAGCTGGGCAC
>JBBRVU010000260.1:0-4761 GCA_038246575.1 Actinomycetes bacterium
CGCGTGGCAGCAGCTGCCGCGGTGTCCGCTCTGAGCATCCCCGCGAGCCTCGGCGTCGCCGGGACCGCAACGGCCGACGCTGCGGCTTTCCGCGACGCCCGGGGCGACATGTCCCAGGGTGCCGACATCCACAAGGTCCGCGTCGTCAACGAGAAGCGCGTCCGGGTGAAGGTCACGCACCGCGACCTGGTCCGCTCCTTCCGCAGCGGCAGCAGCATCGCGGTGTACCTCGACACCGACGCCAAGCGCAGCGGGCCCGAGTACGTCTTCCAGGGCGCCACCTTCGAGGGCGGGGACTACGCGCTGCTCAAGGCGGACGGCTTCCAGGCCGCGGGCAACCGGCAGGCCCCGTTGCACGGGGGCAGCTACCTGATGCGGCTCGACTTCGGCCGGGACGTGGCGCGCATCGCCATCGACCGGGTCGTGCTCGGCAACCCCGGCAAGGTCCGGGTCGCGGTGAAGACCGGCGCGGAGATGCTCCCGAAGGGCAGCAGGACGCCCGGCCCGACCGAGGTCGACTGGCTGACCGCCCCTGAGACCTTCACGCCCTGGGTCGCCAAGGGCTGACCCGGCCGCGGCTACCGCTTCTGCCGCAGCCGCCGCGGCTTTTCATGATCGGAGACGGATCGCGGCATAGTGGCCTCGCTTCGTCTCCGATCACGGCGGGGGGGGGCCGTGGCCGGTCGCGAGCGGCGGGCGGAGAAGGGCCGCCGACCTACTCCGCCGTACGGGCGCGAGCCTTCGGCACGTCGTGGCTCGACGGTTCGGCCGCCAGCCCCTCGACCAAGGCGGCGACCAGCTCCGGGACCTCCCCGCGCTCCAGCCGGATCGTGCCCACGCAGGTCCGGTCCCGCCAGAGGCTCAGCACCACCACGCCGGCCTCGTCGTGCCAGGTCACGCGCATCCAGCGGCCGTCGCCGCGGGCGTCCGCCAGCGCCACCCCGATGGCCGGGAGCGCCAGGATCTGGGCGGATTGCGAACGGCCGGTGTCGACCACGGGGTCATCTTCGGCCAGCGAAGGGTCCCGGCGGAAGGGGCAACCGGACGACGTCCGGTCCTTCCAGTCGGGTGACGTGCAACGGCGCCGGTCGCGGGCCCCTCCTCCCGCGACCGGCGCCGTCGTTCAGGGGCGCCCCGTGGGGCGCGTCAGAACAGCCGGGCCCAGGTCTTGCGGCCGACGTTGCCGCGGCCCCGCCAGCCCTGGCGCTGCTGGAACTTGGAGACCGCGGTCCTGGTGGTGCGGTTGTAGCGACCGGTCCGGGGGACGCCGAGGCGGCTCTGGACCTTCGTGACCTTGTGGCCCGTGCTGCCCATGCGCAGGCTGTGGAAGGTGCTACGGACTGCGCTGGTGGTCACCTGC
The DNA here is from genome assembly GCA_038246575.1 of Actinomycetes bacterium. GTDB lineage: Bacteria > Actinomycetota > Actinomycetes > JACCUZ01 > JACCUZ01 > JACCUZ01. The sequence goes on from JBBRVU010000260.1 coordinate 1,361, forward strand.
TGGGGGCGCCGGAACACTTCGGCGACCCAGACGCGGCCGTTGCGGGTCACGGAGCCGACGCCGACCTCGGTGTAGTCGCGGTCGAGGATGTTGGCCTTGTGCGCGGGGCTGCTCATGAACGCGACGTGGACGGTGTCGGCGTCGGGGCCGTACCCCACGTTCTCCCCGACCCAGCGCCAGTTGCTGACCTGCCGGGTGAGGTTCGGGTTGTGGTAGAGCTTCGCCTGGCCGGCCATGCTGGAGGCCCAGGCGCGGGCGACGGACACCAGGCTCGACCGGGTGCTCAGCCGCGGCAGGCCACGGGACGAACGGGCGTCGTTGATCTTGGCGGTGAAGGCGCCCTCGACGCTGTTCGCGCTGGCCGGCTTCGCCGCGACGGCTCCGGTCAGCAGCAGGCCCAGCACCATGGCGAAGGCGGTCAGCAACGCGGCGGCCCGGTCGGTGACCGGCGCCGGGAGGGCGATCGCGGTCCGGTGGGGTGTCGCCGTGAGCACTGGTGTCGTCCTCCGTCGATGGATCCCCGAGCGGGGTTTAGGGCCGTTTTGCCTGCCCCTAGTGATTCGGCCCGGACACCCGTGGGCTGGACGCCGCCGAACGGGTGACCGTGTGCGGCAGACTTGACCGGTGCCTGAACTTCCCGAGGTGGAGGCGCTCGCCGGCTTCCTGCGTGCCCGCGCCGTCGGACGTGTCGTGGCCCGCGTGGATCTAGCCGCGATCAGCGTGCTCAAGACCTATGACCCGCCGGTGACGTCAGTGGCCGGGCTCGAGGTCTCCGGGGTGACCCGGCACGGCAAGTTCCTGGTGGTCGACGTCTCCGGGCTGCTGATCGCGATGCACCTGGCGCGGGCCGGGTGGCTGCGCTGGTCCGACTCGCTGCCCACGGGGCCGGTGCGGCCGGGCAAGGGCCCGCTGGCCGCCCGCGTACGCCTGGATGACGAGTCCGGCTGGGACCTCACCGAGGCGGGCACCAAGAAGGGCCTGGCGATGTACGTCGTCCGCTCGCCCTACGACGTGCCGGGGATCGCTCGCCTGGGTCCGGACCCGCTCGCGGCCGGCTTCGGGGTCGACGAGCTGGCCGGGCTGCTGGCCGGGTCCCGCAAGCAGGTCAAGGGGCTGCTGCGCGACCAGTCGGTGCTCGCGGGAGTGGGCAACGCCTACTCCGACGAGGTGCTGCACGCGGCGCACCTGTCCCCGTACCGCCTGGGGGACTCGCTCACGGAGAGTGAGGTGGCCACGCTGTACGCGGCGCTGCAGAGCGTGCTGCGCGACGCGGTCTCGCGTGCCTCCGGGCTCGCCGCCGGGCAGCTGAAGAAGGAGAAGAAGACCTCGATGCGGGTCCACGGCCGGACGGGGCAGCCGTGCCCGGTGTGCGGGGACACCGTGCGGGAGGTCTCGTTCGCCGACTCGTCGCTGCAGTACTGCCCCACCTGCCAGACCGGCGGCAAGCCGCTGGCCGACCGCAGGCTGTCCCGGCTGCTCAAGTGAGCAATCCCTCGTCTCCGCGAGGAACCGGACCACCTGCTCCAGCGTCTAGACTGTCGGGGTTCCGCCGCCGATCGGCGCGACACCCTCCTCCCCCTCCCCCGTCCCCGGACCAGGACCGCGCTGTAGTGACGAGCACGCCCACCCGACCGCCCGTCGACCCCGAGGTCGACGGGCGACCCATGTCGCGGCTGGACCGGTGGCGCGGGCGGCTCCCGAAGGGCCGGATGCGCTGGGTCGTGGGCCCGCTGCTGGTGCTGGTCGCGGTGGCGATCGTCGCCGCGTTCGTCTACTCCTGGTGGCTCGGCGGTGGGCTGCTGAAGGTCACCAACACCGTCCAGGACCGGGCGGACATCGTCCAGAACCGCCTCGACAAGTTCGAGAAGGCAGTGAAGGCCGGCGACGAGCCAGCAGCCCGCAGGCACCTCCGGGTGGCCCAGGGCGCGATCGACGAGGCGAGGTCGGCGGCGGACGTGCCCCAGGTCCGGATCGCCAAGCTGTGGCCGTACACCCGCGGCACCGTTTCTGACCTGGACCACCTGCTCAACGCGGCGTCGGTCATCGTCGGCTCGGCCGAGCAGGGCCTGACTCTCTACACCGAGTTCTCCGGGGACCGCTCCAACCTGTTCGCGGACGGCAAGGTCAACCTCGACGCGTTGGTCAAGGGCCGAGATGCCCTGACCAACGTCACGGAGGCGATGGATCGCGCTCAATCGGAGCTGCGCAAGGTGAAGGGCGACGGGCCCCTCGGCAGCGACGCCCTGGACAGCAAGAAGACCGGGCTCAAGCAGATCCGGGGGGTCCAGGCCCAGCTGGCGCCGTTCGCGCCGTTCATCGCCGCGCTGCCGGACGCTCTCGGAGCCGCCGGCACCAAGCGCTACTTCGTCGCGGTGATGAACCCGGCCGAGATGAGGGCGTCGGGGGGTGCGCCGCTGAGCATGGCGCTGGTGAAGGTCAAGGACGGCGAGATCACGATTCCCGTCAAGGGGACGACGTCCTCGAACTACGTCAACTCGCCCGAGGGCCTGCTCGGCGACAGCCCCAACGTCGTGTGGAAGCGCGCGAAGGGCGACCCCTTCCAGCCGCCGCCCGGTCAGCCCCAGCGGTTCGTCAACACTGGCTTCAACCCGGACTTCCGGATGTCGGGCGAGCAGATGATGCGCGCCACGCCGGAGTTCTTCGGGGTGAAGACCGACGGCGTGATCGCGCTCGACGTCGTGGCGCTGGCCAACCTGCTGCGCGTCATCGGCCCGGTCGAGTCGGACTTCGGCATCCTCACCGCCGACAACCTGGTGGACGAGCTGCTGGTGAAGTCCTACGCCGAGCAGGGCAGCGACATCGTCGGCCGGCAGGCACGCAACGACGCGCTGATGTCCACGGTGCTCTCGCAGGTGATGGGCGGCGGGAACCTGCGCGGCAAGGCGGAGGCGCTGCTCGCCACTGCTCCCTCGAGGCACCTGCAGATGTACTTCCGGGACCCCCGGCTGCAGCAGCTCGCGCTGGACCGTGGCGTCGCGGGGGCCATCCCCACACCCAAGACCGGCAACCTCACGGCCGTCTACACGCAGAACGGCAACGGCAGCAAGCTCGACGTGTTCCAGAAGCGGACCATCGACGAGGTGATCACGCTCAAGGAGGACGGGTCGGCCACGGTGCGACGCACGGTTCGGCTCGACAACCCGACGCCACCCGCAGTAGGGACCGCGCCGGACCCCAAGCGCGGCTACACCACGCGCTACGCCACCAACCTGGTCATCAGCCTGATGCCGCCCGGCGCGAAGATCACGCAGCAGCCGACCGTGGACCTTGCCTCGACGGTGAAGAAGGGTGTCGACCAGGAGGGTCGGACCTTCGCGCAGGCCGCCGTGCAGGCGCCGCCGGACGGCGCGGCGGAGGTCAGCTGGGAGTACGAGGTGCCC
>JBBRVU010000261.1:0-4709 GCA_038246575.1 Actinomycetes bacterium
GCGACGCCGATCACCCGCACCAGGAGCGAGCCGCCCGCGGTCACCAGCGCCAGCCCGATCAGCAGGTCCCAGCCGACGTGCAGACTGGGCACAGCGGCGTACGGGTTCGTCAGCGCCGGCGGCTGCAGGACGCGGTAGGCCCGGGAGTACTCCGTCACGGTGTCCAGCAGCGCCGGGTCGGCCAGCCGTGGCGGCGCGACCGGGTAGAAGCTGACGATCAGCAGCCCGACCCCGCCGGAGATGAGCATGGCCCCGCGCGTCAGCCGGTAGGTGCCCGGGTGACGCAGGAACAGCCAGGTGAGGACGGTGACGATCACCGGCCAGTGGCCCCAGATGTAGACCCAGTTCATGACGTCCGTCGCGAGGCTGGAGTCGAGGAACGGCTGCTGGACCGAGTGCTCGACGTCGATCCCGAGCCACTGCTCGAGTCCGGCCACGTCCTGCGAGTGCGCAAAGGCTGCAGCCTTGTCCCCGACCGTGACGCCGCGCACCCCGAAGTACACCAGCACGGCCCCGGTGATGAGCAGAGCCTCGCGGGGCAGCGCCCGCCAGCGCGCGCTGGCGGCCCTGCCGGCCGCGTCGTCGTTGCGCCGCACCGGCGCTCGGTCGCGGGCCACCCGCCCCATTGCCATGTCTCTCACCTCAGAGCCTTTGCCCCACGGTGATCCTCAACACCGACGACGGCAAGTGACTTCCGACAGGTCCCGCCCGGGATCAGGCGGGCTGGGCGGCACTCAGCCGGCGATGGACGAGCGCTGCGCCCCCGATCAGCAGCGCGGGCGCCCAGGCCAGCGTCGCCGTCAGCGCCACGGCTCCGAGCGCGGCCGACCAGCTCACGCCGAGCGCGGCCAGGCCCACGACGAGCGCTCCCTCGCGCGGACTGGCGCCGTTGACGCCCGGGATGATCCCGGCCACCTGGCTGGCGCCGAAGACGCCGAGCAGGGCCAGCGGACGCACCTCCTGCCCCAGCGCCTCCAGGGTGCCGACCAGCAGACCGACGATCGTCAGCTGGTAGGCCATCGAGAGCAGCACGCCTTTGAGCAGTACGCGCGGTGGCGGCAGTGGCCGGCCAGCGAGCAGGCCAGGACGAAGCCGACGGAGGACCAGCGCCGCGAACAGGATCAGCACGGCGATCCCCGCAGCCGCGAGCAGCAGCCGGGGCGGAAGCGTCGAGCCGGCGGCGAGCACGAACACGGTGAGCCCGACGGCGCCGACCAGGCGGTCCAGCCCGACCTCGGCGATGGCCGACGGCCGGTTCATCCCCGCACACTTGCGCAGGCGGTGCATCCGCCAGAGGTCCGCACCAGCATGGGCCGGCGAGGCCAGCCCCAGCAGCTCGCTCTCGGCGTAGACCCGAAGGTGCCAGCGCCGACTCTTGCCGCTGCAGGACAGCGCGTGCCAGCGCAGGGGGCAGAGCACGTACTTGCCGATGATCCACGGCAGCAGGCCCAGCAGGGCCGGTTGCCAAGCGGCGTGCGGCACCCGATCCAGACTCCAGACCGACACGCCGACAGCCACCACCAGGCCGACGATCATCAGCACTCGTGCGGCACGCAGACGGGTCACGCGCGGCGGGGCCGCGGCGAGCTCAGGGGTCACAGGCAGGCTTCCGGTCGGGCACCACCGGGCAGCACAGCCACGGCGGACGAGTTCAGAGCGTTCACTACCCCATCGGCTCGGGTTCCATGCTCCTGGACCGTTCCTGTCCACATGGCGGGCCACGCGGACCGGCCCGTACCGCCTCCTAGACTCCGCAAGTGGCAGCCCGGGATGTCGTCGTGATCGGCAGTGGCCACAACGGCCTCGTCGCGGCCTGCTACTTGGCGCGGGAGGGCCTCGACGTCGAGGTCGTGGAGCGCGACACGGTGCTCGGCGGCGCCGTCAGCACGGTGGAGCGCTGGCCCGGGTACGCGGTCGACCGGGGGTCGAGCGCGCACATCATGATCCGCCACACGGGCATCGTCGAGGACCTGTGCCTGGACGAGTGCGGCCTGACCTACCTCGACATGGACCCGTGGGCCTTTGCCCCGTTCGGCGCGGCTGACGAGCAGCAGGCGATCACCTTCCACGTCGACCTCGACCGCACCTGCGAGTCGATCGCCGCCGTGTGCGGCGAGCGCGACGCCGCCGCCTATCGTGCCTTTGTCACCGACTGGGCCGCGCGCAACGAGGCCGTGTTCGCGGCGTTCCAGGACCGCCCGACCGCGGGCCGGCTGGGACGGCACCTGTGGGGAGCCGGCAAGTCGGCATCCGTCGGCGGCCTGGAGATGTCGCGCCAGTTCCTGCAGCCGGGCGACCAGCTGCTCGACGAGAACTTCACCGACGAGCGGCTCAAGACGGCGCTGGCGTGGCTGGCCGCGCAGTCCGGACCCCCTGCGCACGAGGTCGCGACCGCCGACCTGGTCGGGTGGAACGCGCTGATGCACAAGGTCCCCGGCGGGCGGGCGGTCGGCGGCTCGGGCGCGCTGACCCGTGCGCTCGCCGAGCGGCTGCGGCGGCTCGGCGGCACCGTGCGCCTCGGCGACGGCGCCGCGGCGATCACCCGGGCCGGCGACCGGGTCACCGGGGTCCGCACGGAGAGCGGCGAACAGGTGGGCGCACGGGCCGTCGTGGCCGGCTGCCACGTCCTGACCACCCTCGAGCTGCTCGGCGACGAGGCGCTGCTCGCGCGGGCGACGACTGCGGTCCGGGTCGGCAACGGCATCGGCATGGCCGTCCGCCTCGGCACTGGTGCTCTGCCGTCATATCCGTCAGCAGAGCACCACGCGCCGCCCCACAGCACCGGCACTGGCACTGGCACCGGGACTGGCGTTGGTGCTCTGCCGACATCTTTGTCAGCAGAGCACCACGCGGCGCCGCATCGTGGCATGCAGCTGCTCGCGACGAGCCGGCAACAGCTGCGCGCGGCGTACGGCGACTTCGGTGCCGGACGCGCGCCGACCGATCCACCGGTGCTCCTCATGACCTTTTCCGCGCTCGACCCGAGCATCGCTCCGCCTGGCCGGCACAACGTGACCGCGTGGGCGCAGTGGCACCCCTACGAGCTCTCGACCGGCGAGCACTGGGACGACATCCGCGAGCGCGAGGCCGACCGCATCATCGGCCAGGTCGAGAAGGCCGCTCCGGGCTTCGCGAGCAGCATCGAGCACGTCTATGTGCAGACGCCGCTGGACCTCGAGCGCGAGCTCGGCCTGCGCCGCGGCAACGTCATGCACGTCGAGATGGGACTGGACTCGATGTTCACCTACCGGCCACTGCCCGAGCTCGCCGGTTACCGCACACCCGTTCGCGGGCTCTTCCTCACCGGGGCCTCCACCCATCCCGGCGGTGGCGTGTTCGGTGCGTCCGGGCGTACCTCTGCCCGCGTGGTCATGAGCGCACGCCGGACCTGGTCGTGAGCACCGGGGCGTACGCGCTGGGCCGCCGTCGCCGGTCTCGCTCCCCGGTTGCCGTGGCGCTCCCGTGGCTGCTGGCCCTCACGACGCTGGGCGCGCAGATCGCGTACCCCCTGCTCGAGGGCGCAGCCCTTGGTCGGGTGACGATCGCGGTCGTGGTGCTGTTCGCCACCACATGCGTGGTCCACGCGGGCGTCCACCGGGGTCTCGGCTGGGCGGTCGGGCTGGCAGTCGTTGCAGGCGGCGGCGGTCTGATCGCCGAGGCCGTCGGCGTGCGGACGGGGCTGCCCTTCGGGGCCTACAGCTACACCGGCACCCTCGGGCCGGAGGTCGCCGCCGTCCCGGTCGTCGTCCCGCTGGCCTGGATCATGATCGCCTACCCGGTGCTGCTCGCGGCCCGGCGACTGACCCGCCGGTGGGCGCCGCTCGTCGGCGGGCTGGGCATGACGGCGTGGGACGTGCTGCTGGACCCGCAGATGGTCGGCGACGGTCACTGGCGGTGGGCGAACCCGACGCCGGCACTACCGGGCGTGCCAGGCATCCCGCTCAGCAACTTCGCCGGCTGGCTGGTGGTCGGCACCGTGATGATGCTCGTGCTGACCGTGGTCCTCCCGCGCGACGATCCGCGCCGACGGGCGGACGAGTCGGTGCCCGCGGCACTGCTGACCTGGACCTGGCTCGGGTACGTGCTCGGCAACCTGTTCTGGTTCGGGACCGCCTCGGTCGGGGCCGTCGGAGGTGTCGCGCTCGGGCTGCTGGTCCTGCCCTACCTGTGGGCCCTCTGGCAGTCGCGGGCCTGACGGGCCTAGCCTTCACCAGATGCCGAACCACGCAGCGATCGGGATGGCCTTCGACCGAACCTTTCCCGCCGGCTTCGTCATCGAGGTCGCCCGACGTCTGGACCGCGGCGGCGCCGACGAGCTGTGGATCATCGAGGACTGCTTCTTCACCGGCGGGATCAGCCTGGCCGCCGCCGCACTGACCAGCACCGAGCGGCTGACCGTCGGGCTGGGGATCCTGCCCGCCGTCGCGCGCAACCCGGCGATCACCGCGATGGAGATCGCGACCCTGTGCGCTCTCGCGCCGGGCCGGGTGCTGCCCGGCATCGGTCACGGCGTGCAGGAGTGGATGGCACAGATGGGCGCGAAGACACCGTCGCCGCTGACCACGCTCGAGGAGGTCATGGTGGCGGTGACCGCGCTGCTGCGCGGCGAGACCGTCACCAGCCACGGCCGCGAGGTGCACCTCGACGAGGTGAAGCTCGACGCACCGCCGGACCAGGTGCCGCCGCTGCTCGCTGGCGTCCGCGGGCCC
>JBBRVU010000262.1:0-4669 GCA_038246575.1 Actinomycetes bacterium
ATCACTGCGAAGGTCGCGCCGAGGTACAGAACGGCGAGGACGAGGTAGTGCGGGATCGCGAGCAACCACTTCACCAGTGGCAACCAGCGGTTCAGGCCCTGCTTCGCGTCCGGATAGCCGAAGTCCAGGTGAACGCGACTCGTCGCGGCATGAAAGTTCGTTGAGGACGGAAGACGCGAGCTGGAGACCCACATCGGCCTCACCGGTTCTGGGCTGTTGCCGCTCTCGGTCGTGTGACCATCGGTAGTCTGCGCGCGGTGCCTGAGGTGCCCAGGTGGCGCCCTGGCCTTTCGTGGACGATCTCGACGGAGCGATGATCGGGACGATCACGCTCGACCGGCGCGACGCAGCGCGTCCGGGTCACGTCCGTCCGGATGTCGGGCAGGTCGACGCCGATCACGACGGGGCCAGCCGGGCTCGGCCGGTCTGCACGACCGGGGGCCACGTCGCGAGCTGACCGCCGACACCAGCGCCCCCGATCCACCAGCGTCGTCAACGCCCCGTAGAGAGTGCCGGGACCGAGGCTCATACCGGCCTGCTCCAGTTGCCGGGCGTCAAGGCTGCCGCTAGTCGCCAGTGAGCCCGTCGACCGACTCTCGAAGCAAGTCGGCGTGACCGTTGTGGCGCGCGTACTCCTCGATCAGGTGACAGATGATCCACCGCAACGAGTAGCGCTGCCCGTCGTCCTCCTCGGACAAGGATCCGAGACCGTCGGGGCTCGTAAGCGCCCCTGCGATGACGCGATCCGACACCGCGATCGATTCGTCAAACCAAGCGAACAACTGCTCGGGTGCTGCGCCCGCCGCTGAGGCGAACGACCAGTCCGGGTCGCTCTGGTCAAGATCCTCGAACCAGGACGGCTGCGCGACGCCACCGGCGAAGGTCAGATTGAGCCAGCCCGCCTCCACCACGGCGAGGTGCTTGAGCAGGCCGCCGAGGGTCATGGTCGAAGGCGCCGACGCCTTGGCGAGTTGGGCGGCCGTCAGGCCCGTGCACTTCCACCTCAACGTGTCGCGCTGGTAGTTGAAGAAACCCAGCAGCGTGGCTGCTTCATCGGCTGCAAGCGGTGGGTCGGTCCGGTCCTCGGCACGAAAGGTCATCGCGCAAGCGTAGCCACGCGAAGGACTTGATGAGTGACGAGTCAGTGGTTCCGGACCGAGGCCGCCGCAGCTCGCGGCGGCTGACGAGCGGGTGCTAGGTCAGGAAGTCGACCGGGTCGAACTCGTCCAGGGTGAGGATGCGCATCCTGGGCAGCGGGACGTTGAACGCCTTGACCGTGCCCTCCATGTCGAAGAACTGCGCGCCGAGCGCCTCGAGCTCGGCCAGGCGCTGGCTGAGGAACTCGCGGAAGCCGAGGATGCCGATGCGTCGACCGTCGAGAAGGGTGCGAAGGTGAGGCTCGAAGTCGGCGTCGTGACTGGCGAGGGCGACGTCCCCGGCCCGGTCGGCCAGTGCGGTGAGGGTGCGCTGGATGCCGATGTCGACGACCTTCTCGTCCTTGCTTCCCGCCAGCGGGATGACCCGGTAGCCGATGGCCACCAGCGCTTGCACGAACGGCATCGGCAGCGTGCCGGAGGACGCGTTGAGGAAGAACAGGCCGCGGACCTCCTGGCCCCACTCCTGGCGCAGGAACTCGATGACCCGGTCCCACCGGGGCCGCTCGTCCGGCGTCGGGCGCCGATGGAGGATGTCGGTGCCCAGAGTGGCGTCCAGGTTCTCCCCGTCGACCAGCAGGTAGGTGAGCCGCGGCGCCGCGTCCGGTTCCATGGTCGGTCAACCTAGCGGCGAACCACCGCCGCCCGGCTCCACATGCCCCCTCCCGCCCTCCGCGCGCTGTCGTGATCGGAGGCGGATCGCGGTCTCTATCCCGCGATCCGCCTCCGATCAAGGAAAAGCGCACCGGCGGATGTTGGGCAGCCGACGGGGGTACGCAGGCAACGCCGACCTGCGCCGGGTACCGGCCGGGACCGCGCAGGATCACGTACACCCGAGGTCGCTCACTGGCACACTGACCGGCCATGACCACCTGGCGGGTGCGCGACTTCCACGACGACGACCTCGACCAGGTCGTGCGGGTCTGGGAGGAGTCGCGCAAGACGGGCATCGACCCGGTCTACGGGTTGGCCGAGATCCTCGCTGCGTTCCGGGGCGAGGGCGCGGCCGTCGTCGCGGTCGTCGGGCAGACCGTCGTCGGGGCGACCATCGCCCGAATCAACGGCGACCGGGGCTGGGTCAACATGCTCGCGCTCTCCGACGACTGGCGCGGCAAGGGCGTCGGGTCAGCGATGCTCACCGAGCTGGAGCGACGGCTCGTCCAGCGCGGGGTGCACCGCCTGTCCGCGCTGCTGCCCGAGGGCGAGACCGGGGTCGAGGCGTTCCGCAACCGGGGCTACCAGACCCGCGACCTCGTCTACTTCGAGCGCGTCGTGCCCTTGCAGCCGCAGGAGTTCGGCCTGCTCGAGCGACTCGGCGGCCACATGCTGCCGGAGGGGTTGTGGAACGCCATGGCGGGCATGGCACACGAGAAGACGCTGATCGAGCGGCGGCTGGTGCTGCCGCTGGCCGACCCCGACCTCGCCGACGAGTTCGGTGTCCTGCCGCCGCAGGCAGTCGTCCTGTTCGGGCCGCCCGGCACCGGGAAGACGACGTTCGCCAAGGCCGTCGCCTCGCGGCTCGGGTGGCCGTTCGTCGAGGTGTTGCCGTCGCGACTGGCGGCCGAAGGCCCGGGGCTGGCGAACGCGCTGCGCGAGACCTTCGCCGAGATCGCCGACCTCGAGCACGCCGTGGTCTTCATCGACGAGGTCGAGGAGATCGCGGCGGAGCGCGGCGGCCGGCCACCGTCGCCCATGCAGGGCGTCACCAACGAGCTGCTCAAGTGCATCGCGGGGTTCCGCGAGAAGGACGGCCGGCTGCTCGTCTGCGCCACCAACTTCGTCCGGGCGCTGGACCCGGCCTTCCTGCGGCACGGCCGGTTCGACTACGTCATCCCGATCGGGCCGCCGGACGACACCGCCCGGCGCGCGATCTGGGGACGGTACGTGCCCGATGCCGTGTCCGCGCAGGTCGACATCGACGCCCTGGTGGAGGCGAGCCACCTGTTCACGCCGGCCGACATCGAGTTCGCCGCGCGCAAGGCGTCGCAGCGCGCGCTGGAGTCGGCGGTCTACGAGCCGATGAGCGCTGCGAGCGAGCTGCGCGGGCCGTGCACCGAGGACTACCTCGTCGCGATCCAGGACACCCGCGGCACGCTGACCGAGGCGATGGTCGCGGAGTTCAACGACGACATCGAGCGAATCTCGCGGCTGTGACCCGCTACCGGTTCCTGGACGCGATGGGCGACGTCGTCGCGGAGGACGAGCACGCCGACCACGCGGCGGCGCTGGCCTGGGCACGTGACGAGGACGAGACGGACGACGGAGTGCAGCGGGTGGAGTACCTCGGGCCGGCCGGCGACTGGCGCTGGGCCGGCCCCCTCGAGGGCTGAGCGCAGGCCGTCCGCATCGAAGCAGCCCCGGTTTTCCATGATCGGAGATCGATCGAGGTCTCTATCCCGCGATCCGGCTCCGATCATGGAAAAGCTGGTGGCCGGCCGGGCGGCTCAGACGCGGTCGGCGAGGATCGCGCGCAGCAGGTCGAGATCCTTGCTGATCACTGCGTCGACCCCCAGCCGACGGGCGTCGGCCAGCGCCTCGGGTGTGTCCACCGGCCAGGTCATCACCAGGTCGGTCCCCCGGTGCAGCTCGTCGACGACCTCGGGCGAGAGCAGGCTGCGGCGGACTGACACCCCGTGCACCGGTCCGCGCGCCAGCCGCGCCCGCAGCCGACCCAGGCCGCGACGGCTGGCCGCGGAGAACACCCGCTGCACCGGCAGGTCGAAGGCCTCGAGCATCCGCCAGCTCTTGGTGCACACCGTCAACGCGTGGTCCGGCGTCTGCTCGTGCAACAGCTCGGACACCGACCGGGCCAGCCGCGGGTGCAGACCCTTCAGGTCGATCATCAGTCGTCGGTCCTCGCCGAGGGCGGCGATGAGGTCGACCAGCTCGAAGCGCCGATGCTGGCGGCGGTGCACCAGCTCGCCGCGGTCCCACAGCCAGGGCAGCACGCCCATCGTCTTGAGGTGCCGCACCTCCAGGCGCCCACGGAAAGCGTGCACGTCCGCCTCGACCAGGTCGACGCCAAGGTCGAGCGCGGCGCGCAGCCCCTCAACAGTGTTCCCCCGGCGGTGCGCGACGGTGAGCAGCCCTGGCGGGCGGGCACTCATCGAGGCGGGCACCGGGACAGGGTCCCAGTCCGGGTGTCCTCACTTGTCGCCGAATTCGTCGCTGGGCGATCGGCGCTGCCGCGCGGTTCGGCCCGGCCGCGTTGCTCGGGCAGGTCTGCGTCGCCTGCTGCGCCTCCTGCTGCGCCGCGACGAGCGATCCGCGTCATCACCGCGAGGCTGGCCAGGACCAGTGCGATGCCCGCGACGCCGTCGAGCAGGTAGTGGTTGGCAGTGGCCACCACCGCGATCGCCATCGTCACCGGCAGAGCGACGCCGATCACCCGCACCAGGAGCGAGCCGCCCGCGGTCACCAGCGCCAGCCCGATCAGCAGGTCCCAGCCGACGTGCAGACTGGGCACAGCGGCGTACGGGTTCGTCAGCGCCGGCGGCTGCAGGACGCGGTAGGCC
>JBBRVU010000263.1:0-4511 GCA_038246575.1 Actinomycetes bacterium
CACCCTCCAATCGTGTTGTCGGCGCAATTGCCGCTTCTGGCGGGCCAACGGCGCCGGGCGTCAGCCCGGACGCGGTGGCGACGAGCTCGCCGATCGCGGTCCGTCCCCACCTTGCCTGTGCCAGCCGAATGCCCGATCAGCGAGGATGATCGACAGGTCGGGATCCCAGGCGACCTCCACACGCGCGTAGTGCTTCGGTCTTTCCCACAACGGTGTGCCGATCGAACTCGACAGGAACAGGCCGCGAGCTGTGTCTCTGGTGCGCTCCCATTGCACCGGCCAGCCGATCTCACTACCGATCTGTTCGAGCGTTGCGCGGTCACGCTGCAAGGCAGCCACAAGGTGTCGAGCGGACGGCAAGGTGCTGTTCTTCGATGCGTTGCAGACACTGCAGGCGGGAACGAGGTTCGCCAAGCCGTCGAGTCCGACGCGCGACCACGGGAGCACATGGTCGACGGGGCTCGCCGCCGTCAGTCGGCTGCCGCAGTAGAAGCACCGCGCACCGAAGCCCCCGTGGAGAGCATCGCGTACGCGCCCCAACCCGAGTCGCTCCCTGCCGAACAGATGGCCCGCTACGTCGTCCCGTCCTTCACGCAGGCCCGCGTTGAGACGGACGACGTCCTCGACCCAGAGCATCTCGATGACCGGCCGGACGAGGCCGGCTATCCGTGCCAGGCCGTGCGCGACGCCCGGACGGAGCGTAATCGCCCTGCCATGTGCGTCGAGTGCCCGCTCCGTGACGTGTTCACCCATCCATCCGTCGTCATAGAGGAAGGGATCGGACTGCTCGGACCCGGGCAGCCGTTGAAGCCGCGGGAGCGGTTGACGGACGAGCGTGGACACCACCGAGTTGAGGGCCTCCTGGAAGGCCTGTGGTTCTCGGTCCCGAATGACGTCTGCGCTTGACACTCCCAGCGACACCCCTCGCAGATGTAGAGCTGCCACTACCGCGAGGATCCGGGCCCGTGGCTGCGTTGTCTGGCGTAGCGCTCCGACGCCGTTCATCGGCTTGACCTGGCGCCAGTAGATCTCGATGACTCGGCTGCCGAGAGCATCAAGTGAGATCTCCAGAGGGTCCTCGGGGCCGACGTAGTTCTCCACGCTGTGATCCACCAGGGCCATCAGGAGCGCGAGCTTGTACGTGGCTGTTCTGCGCCCGGTCTCGAGCAGGGCAACGACACGTTGCCCCAGCTCGATCGCATCCGCTGTCATGAGAGAGGGCCTCGGGGACGCCTGGCCGAGGAGGCGCGATGGGGCTTCACTGGATGCCGAGCCTTGTGGCTACCGCTGAGCCGCCCATCTCCCGGATCACGTCCGCCGGTCCGACGACGACCAGCTTGTCCGTCGCCCGCGACAGCCCCACGTACAGCCGCTCGCGCGACCGCTCCCGCGGCATCCGCTCGTTCACGCACAGCACGACGACCTTGCGCTCGAGGCCCTTGCAACCGAGCACGTGCCCGTAGAACACGCAGTCCTTGTCCCAGAAGGTGCGCCAGTAGCCGTCCTGTCCCTCCGACTCCTGCAGCGCCACCTGCTCCGGATGCCGTGCGCCCGTGGTCAGCAGCGCGACGTCCTCGGGCCGCCACCCCTGCTCGAGCAGCGGGTCGACCTGGTCGTCGGCCACGTCGAGGGCATCTTCTGCGGACGCCTCGACGTACGTCACCTCCGGGCCGTCTCCGCCACGCGCGTACATCCGCATCGGCGCCAGCGGCTGGAAACATTCGAGAATCTGGCGCGTGTTGCGCAAGCATGAATCGAGCACGAGTGGGACCAAGGGCACCGGCGGCCGGCCGAACCGCGCGAACACCCGCTGGTTCTCGTCGCTGTAGACGTACACACCACCCTCGGCCTCGTCGCGCAGGCAGCGCATGATCGGCGTCCACCAGCCGTCGGCGAAGTCCTGGGCCTCGTCGACGACCACCGCGTCGAAGCGCTTGCCGTCGGGTAGGTCACCGACGCGCTCGGCCATCTGCGCCGGCAACCGGTTCTCCCAGAAGTCGGCGTCGTCGCGCCCCCCGAACTCGGTGACCCCCAGGTAGGCCGCGAGCTCCTCGAACGTACCGACGAAGGCCGGGCGGTGCTTGCGGTCGACCGTGCCCATGTAGCGCTTGAACCAGCTGGCCAGCCCGACGGAGTAGCAGAGCAGCGCGACCCGCCGCGCCGGCATCCCGTGCACCCCGCGCGTCAGCTCCTTGGCCTGGGTGAGGGCGAGCACCGTCTTGCCGCTACCCGCTCCGCCGCGCACCTCGACACGGTTGATCAGCCGGGTGACGCCGAGGATCGTGGCCTGCTCGATGGTGAGCCGGTCGGCGCGTGACTCGCGCTCGTCGGCCTCGGCGAGCAGGGTGCGCTGGGGAAGGTTGCGGCCCTTGAGGATCTCGAGGATCAGCTCGCAGTCGTCGTGGTTGGGCACCCGGTGGCCGCCCTCCTGCCGGGCGGCGACGTCCCACAGCCGGCCGGCGAGGTCGCCCTGGTCGCCGCGGCCATTGATCATCCAGCGCGGGCAGTCGGGCGTCTCGAAGTCGTCGGCGAGGTCGGTGTAAGGGGCCGAGATCGCGTGGCCGAACCGCACCCGCGTGCGGCTCGAGCCCTTCCAGCGCGGGTCGCGCTCGATGTAGGCGCGCAGGGCGTACTTGCCGTCGCGCCCCTGGTCGACCGGGTGTACCACCCGCCGACCCGTGCCGGAGCCGATCACCCACTCCCCCTGCTCGACCCGCAGGTCACCGCCCTTGACCTCGACGACGACCACGCCGGTGTCGGGCATCAGCACGATGAGGTCGAGCTCGTGGTCCTTCTTCTCGTCGGTGAGCCGCACGTTGGCCAGCACCGTCCAGTCGTCGTGCCCCTGCTTGAGCAGGGTCCCCCACACCTCCCGCTCGGACTCGGTCGCGAACTGAGGGTCCCCCGGGATGCCGTGTGCCGTCACCCGTGCATCGTGGCAGGTGGCACCCACATCTCAGCGGGTGCTTGAGCAGATGCCGGCATGCGCTCGCTCACGTCCGCCTGCCGCCCAAGGACCACAGCGGTTCGTCGATCGAGCCCGTTGTCGGGATGCCAGCTGCGACACTGGCGACCTTCCGAGGTCGGAGCAGCTCGACCTCACGACTCGTCGCACCCCCCTACAGGGAGGCCAGGAGGTCGTCGAGGACTGCCTCCTCGTGTACCGCGACGCCCCGCCGCCGCATGGCTGCACCGAGCTCGTCATCCCAGGCCGGCTCGACGACGCGCGGACCGAGGGGCAGCGCCCCGGGCGCCGCCTCGTAGTCGTGCACCGACATCCGCCACGGCCTGGCACCCCACCGGGCTGCAGCGTCATTGGTCATCGCGACGCCCGGCCAGTCGAAGTCGCCGTGGTAGAGCAGGCGGGTCCTCGACGAGCCCAGCGTCGCGAGCACGTGCTGCGTGACAAGGTTCGGCCGACCACTGGTGCACACCACTCCGAGGTCGTCGACCTCCGCCTCCGCGATGGCTTCGAGGACGCGGGGGTTCTCGCAGACGAGGATTCGACGGCCGCCGTCGACACGCAGCCCCGCCCGGACCTGCCACCACGTGAGATGGAAGGGCATCGACGTGTCGAGCGGCACCGGGCGGCCGTCGGCATCCGTGGACCGGACCGAGAGGTGCCACACCAGGCAGGTGGCCGAGACCGAGTCCGACAGCACCCCGATCTCGGCCCACGTGGCGCGGCGTGAGAACGCGTCGCTGGGGACGTCGAGACCTCGTGCGATCGAGACGGCCCGGAGCACGTAGACACCCAGCCGCCGGTCGTCGTCGAGCGCGTGCGCGTCGTGACACGTGACCGCCGCGAGGTCGGCCCGCGCTACCGGCGCTGGCGGCGACCCAGCGAGCGCACCCCGCCGGGACCACAGCACCTCGAGCGCCGACGTCACCGTCGCCGCGGGGTCGTCGTCCCGGCCGAGGTTGCCGTCACGACGCAGCCGCGCCAGCCACGGGTCCACCCACGGCCAGTCGACCTCTGGGTGATCGGCGAGCCAGCGCTCCGCCGCATCCCGAGGAGCGGCCGCCCGCGCCTGACCCTCCCGCGCAGCCGCTCGACGGTCCACGAGCGGACGTCCGGCCACCTGCGCGCAGGCCTCCGCCAGGCCCAGGCCGGCCCGCTCACCCAGCCGTGCGTCGAGGGCCGCGAGGTCGATGGCCACCCGCTCGCCCGTGACGGGCCGGCCCAGCAGGTCACCGACCGCGTGTCGCTCGGCACGATCCAGGCCGCGCAGGACGACCCGGCCCTCGGCGACCAGTCCGCGACGCTCCAGCCGGTCGCAGATCGTCCGCCACACTCCGGCGAGGTCGGGGACACGCCACCAAAGGTCAGGCCCGGGCGCGATACGAGCCACGCCAGGCTCGGCCGCGTCGTGGGACCCACCCGGCCCGGCCATCACGCTCCCACCGCCGAGAGCTGGTGCCCGTCCCAGCGGTGCTGGTACTGGGCGATGCCGCGCTCCCCCGGGCTGCGCAGCGCCTCGTAGATGGCCAACCGCGGCACCGTCGGGTGC
>JBBRVU010000264.1:0-4485 GCA_038246575.1 Actinomycetes bacterium
AGCCGGGTCAACGCGATCATCCCGCCGCTGGCCATCGACGGGTCGTTGCTGACGATCCGCAAGTTTGCGGCCGACCCGTACATGGTGGAGGACCTCGTCGGGTTCGGGACGCTGACCCGCGAGGTCGCGGACTTCCTCGAGCACTGTGTGCGCGGCAAGCTCAACATCCTGGTGTCCGGCGGGACCGGAGCCGGGAAGACGACGACGCTCAACGTGCTTTCCTCGTTCATCCCGTCCAACGAGCGCGTGATCACGATCGAGGACGCCGCCGAGCTGCAGCTGCATCAGGCCCACGTGCTGCGGCTCGAGGCGCGCCCGCCGAACATCGAGGGGCGCGGCGAGGTGCGTATCCGTGACCTGGTGCGCAACTCCCTGCGGATGCGCCCGGACCGGGTCGTCGTCGGCGAGATCCGGGACGCCGCAGCCTTGGACATGCTGCAGGCGATGAACACCGGTCACGACGGCTCGATCTGCACCGTGCACTCCAACAGCCCTCGAGACGTGCTGTCCCGCGTCGAGACCATGGTGCTGATGGCCGGAGTCGACCTCCCTATGCGGGCCATCCGGGAGCAGGTGTCCTCGGCGATCGACCTGATCGTGCACCAGAGCCGCTTCAAGGACGGAACTCGCCACATCACGCACGTGACCGAGGTCGTGGGCATGGAAGGCGACGTGATCACCCTCCAGGACATCTTCATCTTCGACCACAGCATGGGGTTCGACGACGAAGGCACGGCGCTCGGCATCCTGAAGTCGACGGGCCTGCGACCGAAGTTCCTGGAGAAGCTGGCCGCCAGCGGAGTGCAGGTGGACCCCATGTCGTTCGCCTTCGAGACCTTCCTCCGATAGCCATGCGGTGGCTCTCGTGGGCACTCATGACAGTGCTGGCGTTCGTGGTGACGGCCTCCGCTGCCGTCGCTGCCGCCGAAGGACCCCTCCCCGGGCGCTTGGTCGATCCCCGGGTCGACGGCACGACGATCACTCTCGCCTTCCAGGCCGACAAACTGCCCGACGGCGTCCGGCTGGACCCCGACTCGGTCGAGGTCACCGTCGACGGCAAACCGGCGGCGGCCACGGCCGAGCCCTTTGCCAACGACCCCGCCTCGTCACGCACCACCGTGCTGGCCATCGACAACAGCGTGAGCATGCAAGGCGACCGGCTGGCCTCGGCCAAGACCGCCGCGCTGACCTACCTCGACCGGCTCCCTCCCGACGTCCGGGTCGGCCTGGTGACTTTCGGTGATGCGGCCACGATCGCGGTGCGTCCCACGGCCGACCGGGCGGATGTGCGCAAGGCGATCAGCGAGCTGACGCTCAACACGACCGTGGGAACGGCGCTGTACGACGGGGCCACCCTCGCTGCCGAGCAGACGGGGAACGTCGGCGGCCGCGACGTCCTTCTCCTGACCGATGGCAACGAGTTCGGGAACAGCCTGAACTCCCTCGAGGACGCGCTGTCCGCGGCACGCGACCGCAGCGTGAAGCTCAACTCGGTCTACATCGGGGACGGCCAGGCTCCTGGTGACCTCACGGACCTCATCGCCGCGTCGAAGGGGGAGGTCGTCACCAGCACGCCAGCCGGCCTCGACAAGGTGTTCTCCAAGTTCGCCGAGGCGATCGCCAATCAGCTGGCGGTGACCGCGGTGCTGCCGGCGGGCACCGCCGCGTCCGGCAACATCGTCGTCAGCGCTCGTGCCGATGGACGCCAGGTCATCGGTCGCGCCTTCACAACCTTCTTCACCAAGGATGATCCCAAGCCACCCAAGAACTCGGGACCGTTGCCTGTCGAGGTCGGTGCCACGGCCTACCTCGTCGACAAGAACATCCTGCCCATCGTTCTCGGTGCGTTCTTCGTCGGCACGCTGGTGCTGCTCTACGTCGCCTTCGGCACCTTCAGCCGTGATGAGCGCAAGGGCCGGGTCCGCCGTCGGCTTTCCCTCTACACCCTTCGTGGGCGGGGTCCGATCAAGCAGGAAGAGACGACGACGAAGCTGGGCGCCAACCAGGTGGCCCGGTCCGCGGTCGAGCTTGCCGGACGGGTGGTCAACCGGCGCGGGTTCGACGAAGGACTTGCGCTGCGCCTCGAGGCGGCCGGCGTGCCGCTGCGCGCGGCCGAGTGGATGTTGATCCATGTCGGGGTCGCAGTCGCCACCGCCGTCATGGCACTGCTGGTCTCGGGCGGGGCCATCCTCCCCACGATCCTCGGGCTCGCGCTGGGGCTCGGCGCCCCGTACGTGTACCTGACCGTCAAGCGGAGCAGGCGTACGTCGGCCTTCCTCGCGCAGCTGCCGGAAACCCTCCAGCTCGTGTCGGGAAGCCTCTCCGCCGGATACTCGATCCCGCAGGCGATGGACACCGTGGTCCGCGAGGGCTCCCAGCCCATGACCACCGAGTTCAACCGCGCCCTGGTCGAGGCCAGGCTCGGTGTGCCGATCGAGGACGCGATGGAGGGGATCGCCGAGCGCATGGACAGCAAGGACTTCTCCTGGGTCGTGCTGGCGATCCGGATCCAGCGTGAGGTCGGAGGCAACCTCGCCGAGCTGCTGACGACGGTCTCGGAGACCCTTCGCGAGCGCGAACGCCTTCGCCGCCAGGTCAA
The DNA here is from genome assembly GCA_038246575.1 of Actinomycetes bacterium. Taxonomy (GTDB): domain Bacteria; phylum Actinomycetota; class Actinomycetes; order JACCUZ01; family JACCUZ01; genus JACCUZ01. The sequence goes on from JBBRVU010000264.1 coordinate 2,600, forward strand.
GGTGCTCTCCGCCGAGGGCAGGCTCTCTGCATGGATCCTGGGACTGTTGCCGATCGTGTTCACGGCCTACCTCCTGCTCGTCCGCCCGGCGTACCTCCAACCACTGGTGGGAGAGGCCCTGGGATGGCTTCTGGTCGGCACCGGGGTCACCTTGCTCGTGGTCGGCGTCCTGTGGCTGAGCAGGGCCGTGAAGGTGGAGGTGTGACGTGGACCCACTGTTGCTCCTGACCCTCGGCCTCGGCGGCATCTTCGTGGCCATCGTGGTCTCCCTCGCCACCTTCGGGGTCATCACCTCCGAACGCCAGCAGGTGGGACGTTCGCTGTCCGCTGTCAGGGCTATGCGCGCCGCACCCACGTCCATGCAGCGCGAGTTGAACAAGCCCTTCGCCGAGCGGGTGCTGACCCCCGGTCTGGCGCGCTTGACCCGGCTCGGCCGCCGATTCACCCAAGGTGACCAGGTCTCGCGCATTCGGCACCGACTCGAGCTTGCAGGAAATCCGCCGCAGTGGGACGTCGATCGAGTCCTCGCCCTGAAGATGCTCGGAATGATCGCGGGAGCTCTCCTGGCTGTGGCCGTCTCGTTGCTCCTCGCCGCTGTCCCGTTGACGTTGTTCGGCGTGGCCGTTGCGGCTGCAGTGGCCGGCTACTTCGGCCCGAACATGGCGCTCTACCAGATCAGCTACAACCGCAGTCAGCTGATCAGGCGCGAGCTTCCCGACGCCCTGGACCTGCTCTCGATCTCGGTCGAAGCAGGCCTCGCGTTCGACGCCGCGGTCTCCCAGGTGGCACGGAAGTCGACCGGCCCGCTAGCCCAGGAGTTCTTCCGGGTGCTCCAGGAGATGCAGATCGGCCTCGGCAGATCCGATGCCATGCGGGCGCTCAGCGAGCGAACCGATGTCGCCGAGCTGCGCAGCTTCGTCACCGCCATGGTGCAGGCAGACTCCTTCGGCATCCCCATCTCGGCCGTGCTGCGGGTCCAAGCACGTGAGATGCGCATCAAGCGCAGCCAGCGAGCCGAAGAGGTGGCACAGAAGGTCCCGGTGAAGATCCTCTTCCCGTTGATCTTCTGCATCCTCCCCGCGCTCTTCGTCGTGATCCTCGGTCCGGCAGCCATCTCGATCTTCCACTCGTTCAGCGGTCGGCTCTAGGCGCATGGCAGAGGTTCTCGTCGTCGCGAAGAGCAGCAGCCTGGCCATGGGCCTGCTCTGGGCCGACCATGCGGTGACCGAGCTCAGCCCGCACGAGTTCGGCGCCTGGATCGAGTCACCGCGTGAGGTGGACGCGCTCGTGCTGGATCTGGGCAGCGCCGGCCACACGGCTGCCGCAGTGGCCAACCTGCGAGCCCACGGAAAGCTGGCCCCGGTCGTGCTGCTGCCCGCAGCCGAGGACGACGAGGTCGACGGCGACCTGTTGCGACAGCCGTCGGTCAGCCTGCTGAACGCCCCTGCGACCCGGCGCGCGCTCCTCGCCGCCGTCGAGACAGCCCTCGCCGACGTCGCGGCACAGGACGCAGATCCCGAGCCCTTCCTCCCGCCGGAGGACCTACCAGCGCAGAGGTTGGAACAGTTCAACACGGCGGCAGTGCTTGATGAGCTGATCGCCGATCCTGACGAGCCTGACGATCCACGCCAGGACAACGATCTGGACCCCGACATCCACCAGTTCTCGCCACCAGCTCTTTCGCCGTCTGCCCAACCTCGGCCACCGGCGCAGTCATCGCGCCCTCGGACCCTCGACAGGGCCATCCTGGCCCGGTTGGCCTCGGCGTCGCAGCCCGTGCCCGTTGCGGAGTCAGCAGCCGCCCAGGAGCCAGCGGCAGCACCGGTGCGGGAGCCAGCACCGGTCCAGGAGCCAGCACCGGTCCAGGCGCCACCAGAGCCAGCACC
>JBBRVU010000265.1:0-4461 GCA_038246575.1 Actinomycetes bacterium
GGCTCCTCCGGCCGATCATGTCCGCACCACGCCATCGGCCCCCGCGCGCACGACCGTGGCCACGCCGAGGTCGGCGAGCACCGCCCGGTCGTCGTCGGCCAGGACGTCACCGGGCCCGACGACGGCGGCGGCCTTCAGCGCCGACTGTCCGCTGGACACCGAAGCGGCGACCGCTGCCTGAATTGCGGTCAGCCGGAGTGACGGCAGGTCGACGGTCACGGCCACGTAGGTGCGGCCGATGTCGTCGCGGACGGCAGCACCCTCGTGTGCTGAGGCCCGGGCTCGCGCCGAGCGCGCCAGCGTCACGAGCTTGGCGTCCTCGGGCGGCAGGTCCGGGTCAGGGCTCGCCGACATCCGCGGCCTCCTTCTGCTCGACCCCGTCGCCGTGCTCGGCATCGACGGCGTCCTCGAGCCGGCGGACCAGAACGGTACCGATCCGGTTGCGCCGACCCCGCGCGCCCTCCGCCGTCAGCTCCAGACCCATCACGTAGACCTGGGCACCGGGGATCGGCACCCGGCCGAGGTGCTTGGCCAGCAGCCCGCCGACGGTGTCGACGTCGTCGTCGGCCAGCTCGATGTCCAGCCGCTCGGCCAGCTCGTCGATGTGCAGCCGGGTGCTGACGCGCAGGACACCGTCGGGCAGCTCCTCGACCAGCGCCTGCTCCACGTCGTACTCATCGGTGATCTCGCCCACGATCTCCTCGAGCACGTCCTCGATCGTCACCAGGCCGGCCGTGCCGCCGTACTCGTCGACCACGATCGCGACGTGCGACTGCTTGGCCTGCATCTCGCGCAGCAGCTCGTCGACCGGCTTGCTCTCGGGCACGAAGACCGCGGTGCGCATGACGGAGTCGACCTTCTCGACCGACTCGCCCTCCCGGTGGACGTAGGTTCGCCGCACCAGGTCCTTGAGGTAGACGACCCCGACGACGTCGTCGAAACCGTCGCCGATGACGGGGATGCGACTGAACCCGCTGCGCAATGCGAGGGACAGCGCCTGACGCAGGGTCTTGGTCCGCTCGATGAACACGACATCGGTGCGCGGCACCATGACCTCCCGCACGATGGTGTCGCCGAGCTCGAAGACCGAGTGGATCATCTCGCGCTCACGGCCCTCGATGACCTGGTTCTCCTCGGCGAGGTCGACCAGGTCCCGCAGCTCGGCCTCGGACGAGAACGGGCCGTCCCGGAACCCCTTGCCGGGGGTCAGTGCGTTGCCGAAGACGATCAGCAGCTGCGGCAACGGGCCGAGCAGCCGGGCCAACGGGTGCACGACGCGGGCACTCAGCAGCGCGATGGGCGCCGGGTGCTGGCGGCCGAGGGTGCGCGGCGAGACACCGATGGCGATGTAGGAGATGACGACCATCGAGATGCCGGTCACCACCAGGGCCTGCCACACCCGGCCGAAGAGCTCGAGAGTCGCGACGGTGACGAGCACCGTCGCGAGCAGCTCACAGGTCACCCGCAGCAGGGTCAGCAGGTTGAGGTAGCGCGCCGGGTCGGCGAGCACGCGCTGCAATGTGTCGGCGCCGCGGCGGCCCTCGCGCACCAGGTCCTCAGCGGTCGTCCGCGACACCCGGGACAGCGCGGCGTCGGCGCCGGCGGAGAGACCGCCGACAACGACGAGCAGCGATGCGATGACGAGCAGCAGCCAGGGATGGCTCATTGCGGGGTCACCCCGGCCGGCAGGCCGCGGTCGGCCCACCAGTCGGTCAGCAGCCGGGTCTGCAGGGAGAACATCTCCTGGTGGTCGTCCGGCTCCTCGTGGTCGTAGCCCAGCAGGTGCAGGATTCCGTGCGTGCACAGCAGGTCCAGCTCGTGACCGGTGCTGTGACCCGACTCGCGGGCCTGCGTCGCCGCGACCTCGGGACACAGGAGGACGTCGCCGAGCAGACCCGGCTCCGGGTCCTCGTCCTCCGACCCCGGTCGCAGCTCGTCCATCGGGAACGACATGACGTCGGTCGGCCCGTCCAGGTCCATCCACTGCTTGTGGTGGGTCGTCATCGTGTCGATGTCGACTGCCAGGACCGACAGCTCGGCCAGCGGGTGGACCCGCAGCCGGTCCAGCACGAAGCGCGACAGGGCGGAGAGCCGCTGGACGTCGAGCTCGGTGCCGGACTCGTCGTTGACGTCGACGCTCATGTCGTTGCCCTCGGTGGTGTCACGGGACGGTCCGGTCGTCACCGTCGACCGCGACGCTGCGGGCCGGAACCGCCCTGGCGGGTCGCCTGCTCCTGGGCCTGCACCGCGTCCCACCGCCCGTACGCGTCGACGATGTCGCTGACCAGCCGGTGCCGCACGACGTCCTGGCTGGCGAGCCAGGAGAAGTTCACGTCCCGGGTGCCCTCGAGGATGTCCTGCACGACGTGCAGCCCGCTGTGCGTGGCGCCGGGCAGGTCGACCTGGGTCACGTCTCCGGTGACGACCATCTTCGAGCCGAAGCCGAGCCTGGTGAGGAACATCTTCATCTGCTCGGGCGAGGTGTTCTGCGCCTCGTCGAGGATGATGAACGCGTCGTTGAGGGTGCGCCCGCGCATGTAGGCAAGCGGCGCCACCTCGATGGTGCCGGCGGTCATCAGCCGCGGGATCGAGTCGGGGTCGACCATGTCGTGCAGCGCGTCGTAGAGCGGGCGCAGGTAGGGGTCGATCTTCTCGTACAGCGTGCCGGGCAGGAACCCGAGCCGCTCCCCTGCCTCCACGGCCGGCCGGGTCAGGATGATGCGGTTGACCTGCTTGGCCTGCAACGCCTGGACGGCCTTGGCCATCGCGAGGTAGGTCTTGCCGGTGCCGGCCGGGCCGATGCCGAACACGATCGTGTGCTTGTCGATCGCATCGACGTAGCGCTTCTGGTTCAGCGTCTTGGGCCGGATCGTGCGGCCGCGGCTGGAGAGGATGTTGAGGGTGAAGACCTCGGCCGGGCGCTCGCCGGTCTCGGTGCGCAGCATCGCGATCATCCGGTCGAGCGACTCGGTGGTCAGCCCCTGGCTGGTGCGCAGCACCGTGGTGATCTCGTCGTAGAGCCGCTCGACGAGCGCGACCTCGCCGGCGTCGCCACCGAGGCTGATCTCGTTGCCGCGCACGGCGATGTCGACGTTCGGGAAGGCCTCCTCGACGACTCTGAGCAGGTCGTCACGCGGCCCGAGGACGGACACCATCGGCTGGCTGGCCGGCACCACGATCGTGGTTCGGGTCTGGGGTAGCTCGGTCATGGGTCGGCCGCTCGCGGCCGCTGCTCGCCCTGCTTCCGGTCTCGGGGCACGTCCTGGCCCGCCCATCGTAGGCGATCCCCCCACCCCCCCACCCGTTGATCATGCAGGAATGGGGATCTTGGGCATTGCCCCTGGTCAGCGCCCCAAGAACCCCCGTCGATCATGCAGGAATGGGGATCTTGGTCGTACGGGGTGTGAGCCGGGGCTCAGCCCGGTGGCCAGGTCAGCTCCCGGCCGGCCAACACGTGTCCGTGCACGTGGAACACCGTCTGGCCGGCTTGCGCTCCCGTGTTGAACACCAGCCGGTAGTCGTCGTGCCCCTCGGCAGCGACGATCTGCGCCGCGGCCTGACCCATCTCGGCCAGGCCGGCGGGGTCGCTCGCAGCGAGCTCGGCGACGTTGCGGTGGTGGTCCCGCGGGATGACCAGGACGTGGGTCGGGGCCTGCGGGTTGATGTCGCGGAAGGCCACGACCCGGTCGCCCTCGTGGACCAGCTCAGCAGGGATCTCGCCGGACACGATCCGGCAGAACAGGCAGTCGCTCTCGGGCATGTCGGCACCCTAGCGACGCCGCCTACGGCGTGCCGTGGCCCAGAACCGGGCGCGGACCGGGTAAACCGGACGGGCGAGAGCCGCGTCGTACTCATGTGACAGCTGCGCCCGCGCCCGGCCGAGCCCTCCCCCGGGCCCGGCGGGTCAGCCAACCCGCGACCGGGAAAAGGAGCGCCATGAGCGGCAACGCCGCCGCCCCCTCCTGGGGTGCCGACGAGGCCGTGACGCACCTGTACGCCGCGCACTACCGGTCGCTCGTGCGGCTCTCGGCCGTGCTGTTGCGCGACGGAGCGGTCGCCGAGGAGGTCGTGCAGGACGCATTCGTCGCCATGCACGGCGCCTGGCGGCGGCTGGCAGACCCGGACAAGGCGCTGGCGTACCTGCGCCAGTCTGTCGTGAACCGTTCGCGGTCGGCGCTTCGACGCCGAGCCGTCGCCGACCGGCACGCGCCACTCGCAGCGCCGGACGCAGCCAGTGCCGAGCACGGGGCGCTCGAGGCGCTCGAGCACGCGGAAGTGCTCACGACCCTGCGCGCCCTGCCCGTCCGACAGCGCGAGGTGCTGGTGCTGCGCTACTACTGCGACCTGTCCGAGGCCGACATCGCCGACACCCTCGGGATCAGTCGCGGCGCGGTGAAGAGCCACGCATCCCGGGGGATGTCCGCGTTGCGAACCCAGCTGGAGGCGGGCCGATGACTCACC
>JBBRVU010000266.1:0-4457 GCA_038246575.1 Actinomycetes bacterium
GGTCGGCGACACGTAGCGCCAGGTCAGGTAGGCGAGGTCCGCGTCGGTGCACAGGCGCCGCCCCGCCATTGCGGTCCGGGCCGCGAGCAGACTGGTCAGCTCGTCGGGATGGGCCTGGAGCACCTCACCGACAGTGGGCAGCGTGGCCCGTGGCAGCACAGGTGCGGGGCGCTGCGCCCGGCCGATCGCGGCCCTGGCCTCCCGGGCCAGCCGCAGCGGTCGCACGGGTGAGAGCGAAGTCTCCAGCCGGCTCACGTCGTGCCAGCCCATCGACAGGTAGCCGGGCCGGCTGGCTGCGTTGGGGGTGTTGAAGATGACGTCGGCGTCCTGCCGGGCGACCTCGAGCGCGGTCATGGTGAGGTCGCGGAAGATCCCACGCCCGCGGTAGTCGGGGTGGGTCGCGGTGTCCACCATGCGCCCGGCCGTCACGCGCTGCCCGCCGCAGCGGAAGGCCCATCGCATGATCAGCCGGACGCCGACGACCTGCCCCTGGTCCTCGGCGACCAGGCCGATGCTGGGCCCGAAGGGGTTCTCGACGTGCTTCCAGCGGAAGAAGTCAGCGGTCCGTTCGCCGGTCGGGCCACCGGCGAGAGCCGTCGTCAGCAGCCGCAGCACCGCTCCCTCGTCGTCGCGGCGCAGGGTCCGGTAGGTCAGCTCGCCCGTCGCGGTGCTCACGCGGCGAGAACCCGTTCGTAGATGGCCTCGATCTGGCGCACCGAGCGCCGCACGTCGAAGGCTGCCGCACGCGCAAGGGCTGCCTCGCCCATGCGCCCGCGCAGCTGCTCGTCGGCGAGCACGGTCTGCAGCGCCCGGGTGAGCCCTGCGGCGTCGCCCGCGGGAACCATGACACCTGCGTCGGAGCCCTCGAGGACCTCGGGCACGCCGCCGACCCGCGTGCTGACGCAGGGAAGCCCGGCCGCCAGCGCCTCCACCAGCGCGATCGACAGGCCCTCGAAGCGCGAGCTCAGGGCGAAGACGTCGAAGGCCGGCAGCAGCTCGCGCGCGTCGTCCCGCGAGCCCGGCAGCGTCGTGACCGCGCGGATCCCGAGCTGGTCGACCCAGCCGGCGACGCGGTGCTCCAACGGGCCGCTGCCGATGATGCACAGTCGCGCCTGCGGCACTCGCTGGTGCAGCGCGGCGAAGGCCTGCAGCAGCATCCGGTGGTCCTTCTTCTCCGTCAGGTTGCCGACCGTGCCGACCACCAGCGCGTCCTGAGGCAGCCCCAGGCTCTCGCGCGCCGAGGCGCGTGCGTCGGGGGCGACCGGTCCCTCGTCGAGGTCGACCCCGTGCAGCACGACGTCGACCCCGTCGTGACGCACCTGACGGGCGAGATGATGCGACGGGATGGTGTCGGCCACGGCCTGGCTGACGGCGATGACGGCGTTGTTGCGGGGGTAGGTCAGGGCGTTGGCCCAGTAGGTGCCGCGGTGGTAGCGGCTCCACATGTTGTGCTCGGTGTGCACCATGCGCGTGGCCCGGGACGACGTGGTCACCCGGGCCACCGCCGCGGGCAGTGGGCTCTGCGTGTGCACGATCGAGAAGTCGCCGTGCTGGATCAGGCTGCGCAGCCGGCGGGTCCAGCCGAGGTTGAGGTCGCGCGGCGCGTCCAGGCAGTGCACGGTCACGCCGCGGTCGCGCAGCCGGTCGACGTAGGCCGTCTTCTCTGGCAGGAGGTAGGCGACCTCGATCGTGTACTTCCCGGCGTCCAGGTGCGGGGTGCACGTGGTGATCAGGCGCTCCGCGCCACCCCGGCCGAGACCTTTCGTCAGCCACAGGATGCGGGCCGTCACGGCGATCTCCGGGCGCGGCGCAGGTCGCGCGCGGCTCGGGTGGCGCGCTGCCAGGGCGTACGTCGACTGGCGCGGCTGAAGGCTGCGTCCGGGCGGGCCAGCGACCACAGGTAGGCCGCCCGTGAGCCGAGCGTGGGCAGCATCGCTGCGGTCGCAAGAGCGCGAGCCGTCTCGCTGGCCCGCACCTGCTGGTACAGCGCGAGCTCGCGGACCTCCACCTCCGAGGGTCGGTAGCGCTCGGCCCAGGCCGAGAGTGCGGTGACGTCACCGATCCGCAGCCGCGTCCAGGTCGACCGCACAGCGGACGCGAGGACGGCCCGCCCGCCCCAGCGATAGGCCAGCTCGGTCACCCGGGTGGAGTCCAGGTCGTCGTGCAGCGCCAGCTGGGCGATGTCGCGCAGGGTGGCGAGGGCGGGCTCGGTGTCGGCGACGGCTGCGCTGTAGCAGGCGTTGAGCAACCGCAGCTCCCGGTCGAGGGCGAGCACCACCCGGCCGCCGAGCTCCAGCGGCTGCGACGACGTCCACAGGTCGTCGAGCCGGATGCGCAGTCCCATCGGCGGGGTGGCGAAGGTGCGATGCAGGTCGACCTCGGACCCGTCGGTCGCCCGGAACATCGCGCCCTTGCCATAGCGGGCGTCCCACCCCGGCCGTGGTGGCTGGAACGCCCGGGTGAGCCCGAGGTCGGCCAGTGCCCGGGTGGCATCGTCGATCTGCTCCGACCGGACGAGCACGTCGACGTCGCCGTAGGCCCGCTGCTCGGGGGCGGGGTAGTCCAGGTGGGCCACGGCGGTGCCCTTGATGGCCCGCAGCTCGATGGCGCGATCATCGAAGGCGTCGGCGACCTCGAGCAGCATCCGCTCCAGCACCAGCGCCCCGGACATCGCCGCGAGGTGGTCCTGCACCAGGCCAGCCCGCTGGTCGTCGGTGACCGGGAAGGCGCCGGCGTCGACCGCCGCGAGCAGCACCCCGGTCAGCCGGCCGGCGCGGACCGTGGATCGAAACGCGACCCAGTCGGTGTCGGCGACCGGTGCTCCCGGGACTGAGTGCTCCGTGCCCGCGAGCCCCAGCGAGGCCACCGACGCCGGGCTGGGCGCGGCCGAGGTGACCGTCATCGGGTCACGTCCTGGCGACGCAGGGCACCTCGCTCGACGAGGTCACCGAGCACGGGGTCGATGTCGTGCCGCACCGTGTCCTCGTCCACCCCGTAGGACCTGGCGAGCAGTCGCACGCAGTCGGCGCCCGACCGTGGCTGGGCCAGCGAGTCCCACAGGGCCACCCCGGCCCCGGAGACCTCCACGAGCTCGGCGTTGCCGCGCACCAGCAGCAGCATCGAGCTGCCGACCCGCCGGGTGAGCACGGCGTCGGCCCGCTGGAAGACCTCGCCGCCACAGCCGCGCGCCGCCGTCACAGCGTGACCACGTCGGGGCTCGTCCGGTCGCGCAGCGCGTTGCGGGCGTCGAACACGAGCGGCGCCGCGGCCAACAGCCCGGTGTAGTCGAACGCCTCGTGCGGGGTCAGCAGTGCCACGCAGTCGACCCCCGCGAGCAGCTCCTCGTCGACGACCGTCGACGCGAGCTCGAGCCCGTGCTCGGACACCTGGTCGACGAACGGGTCGGAGTAGAGCACCTCGGCGCCGCGGCGGTGCAGCAGCGCGAGCACCTCGAGTGCGGCGGACTCGCGGATGTCACCGACATCGGGCTTGTAGGTGACGCCGAGCCCGAGGATGCGCGCGCCCCGGATGGTGATGCCGCGGTCGTTGAGCGTGTCGACGATGCGGGTCGCCACATAGGTCGGCATCTGCGCGTTGATGTCCTGGGCGAGCTCGACGAGTCGGAACGGTCGCCCGGTGTCCCGCCGAGACTGCCAGCTGAGATAGGTGGGGTCGAGCGGGATGCAGTGACCTCCGACGCCGGGCCCGGGGTAGAACGGCATGTAGCCGAACGGCTTGGTAGCGGCCGCCCGGATGACCTCCCACACGTCCAGACCCTGGCTGGAGCACAGGGTCGCGAGCTCGTTCACCAGGGCGATGTTGACCATGCGGAACGTGTTCTCGAGCAGCTTGGCCATCTCGGCGGCTCGGCACGAGGAGAGCTCCTCGACGTCGTCGACGACGGTGCGATAGAACGCGGCTGCTAGCTCGGTCGCCGTCGGGTCGAGACCGCCGACGATGCGCGGGGTGTTGCGCAGGCCGTACTTCGGGTTGCCCGGGTCGATGCGCTCGGGGGAGTAGGCCAACGCGAAGTCGTCTCCGGCGCGCAGGCCGCCCGACTCGAGGATCGGCCGCAGCAGGTTCTCGGTGGTGCCGGGGAACGTCGTCGACTCCAGGATGACGAGCGTCCCGGCCTGCAGATGTTCCGCGACGGCGCGGCCGGCGGCCTCGACGAAGCTGAGGTCCGGTCGGTGGTCGGCGACCGGGGTCGGGACGCAGACCAGCACCACGTCGGCGGTGGCCGCCACGGCGGTGTCGGTGGTGAACCGGAGCCGACCGGACGCGACGGCTTCCGCGAACGCCGACTCGTCGACGCCCGGCACGACCAGCTCGCCGTCGGTCAGCGCGCGGATGCGGGCCGCGTCGCTGTCGATGCCGGACACCGTCATGCCCGCGGCGGCCGCACCCGCCGCGACCGACAGCCCGACGTAGCCCTGGCCCACGACAGCCACCGAGCA
>JBBRVU010000267.1:0-4437 GCA_038246575.1 Actinomycetes bacterium
AGCTAGCCCGCGTCGCCGCCCGACTCAACGGGCGACCACGCAAGACCCTGAACTGGCGCACCCCGGCCGAGGCACTCAACGCACTACTGTCCCAAGCAGCCTGAAACCCAGCGATGTTGCGACGACCTGTTGAATCCACCCGATCACACACCTGCCAAACGTGGTCGACTGCGCAAGGGTGGGACGTGGCGGGTGCGGCAGGGGAGACGACACGTGAGGGGTGACAAGACCGGTGAGTGACACGTCGGGAGGTACGCCGACGCGGCTGTGGGGCGCGCGCTTCGGGGGCGGGCCGAGCGAGGTCCTGGCCCGCCTCTCGGTCAGCGTCCACTTCGACTGGCGACTCGCGCCGTACGACCTGGCGGCCTCCCGCGCGCACGCCCGGGTGCTGGCCCGCGCGGACCTGCTCACCGACGACGAGCTCGCCGCGATGCTCGGTGCCCTCGACGACCTCGACGCCGCGGTGCGCAACGGCTCGTTCCGCCCCACGACCGAGGACGAGGACGTGCACACCGCACTCGAGCGCGGCCTGCTGGAGCGGGTCGGGACCCTCGGCGGCAAGCTGCGGGCCGGCCGCAGCCGCAACGACCAGGTCGCCACCGATCTGCGCATGTTCCTCCGCGACGCGGCCCGGCTGGTCGTGGCCCGCGTCGCCGAGCTCGAGACCGCGCTGGTCGGGCTCGCCGAGCGTCACCGCGGCACCCCGATGCCGGGCATGACGCACCTCCAGCACGCCCAGCCGGTGCTGCTGGCCCACCACCTGCTCGCGCACGTGCACGCGTTCGCCCGCGACGTCGACCGGTTCCAGGACTGGGACGAGCGGGCCGCGCTGTGCCCGCTCGGGGCCGGTGCGCTCGCCGGCTCGTCGCTCCCGCTGGACCCCGTCGCCGTTGCTGAGGAGCTCGGCTTCCGCGGTCCCATCGACAACTCGATCGATGCGGTCAGCGACCGCGACTTCGTCGCCGAGTTCTGCTTCGTCGCTGCCCTGCTCGGCGTGCACCTGTCCCGCCTCGGCGAGGAGATCTGCCTCTGGGCCACCACGGAGTTCGGCTGGGTCGACCTCGACGACGCCTACGCCACCGGGTCCTCGATCATGCCGCAGAAGAAGAATCCTGATGTCGCCGAGCTCGCCCGCGGCAAGTCCGGCCGGCTGGTCGGCAACCTCACCGCACTCCTCGTCACCCTCAAGGGCCTCCCGCTCGCCTATGACCGGGACCTGCAGGAGGACAAGGAGCCGGTCTTCGACTCCGTCGAGCAGCTGCTCCTGCTGCTGCCCGCGATGGCCGGCATGGTGGCAACGCTGGGCATCCGCGAGGAGCGGCTGGCGGCGGCGGCCGCCACCGGGCACGCCCTGGCGACCGACGTCGCCGAGTGGCTGGTCCGCTCCGGTGTGCCCTTCCGCGACGCGCCCGAGATCTCGGGCCGGATGGTCACGTACTGCGAGAAGCGCAACCTCGAGCTGTGGGAGGTCGACGACGAGGGCCTCGCGTCCATCGACGAGAGGCTGACGCCGGAGGTGCGGTCGGTGCTGTCCGTACGCGGGGCGCTGGAGTCCCGCTCGGCGCACGGCGGGACCGCGCCGAGCCGGGTGGCCCAGCAGCTGGCCGCCCTCGCCGACACGGCTCACAGCCACGCCGCCTGGGCCAGCGGTGGCGGCTGACCCGCTGCCTCCGTCGTTCTACGACCGGCCAGTCCTCGACGTCGCCCCGGACCTGCTGGGGGGCACCGTGCGCCACCGGACCCCGGTCGGGGACGTGGTCGTCCGGCTGACCGAGGTCGAGGCGTACGACGGGGAGTCCGATCCCGGCTCGCACGCGTTCCGCGGTCGCACGCCCCGCAACGCGGTGATGTTCGGCCCGCCGGGCCGGCTGTACGTGTATTTCACGTACGGCATGCACTGGTGCATGAACGTGGTGTGCGGTCCGGCGGGTAGGGCGTCGGCCGTGCTCCTGCGCGCCGGGGAGGTCGTGGAGGGGCTTGACCTCGCGGCGTCCCGGCGGACGTCCTCGAAGGCGCCGCGCGACCTCGCGCGCGGGCCGGCCCGGTTGACCGTCGCCCTCGGGGTCGACGGTGAGCTCGGCGGCGTGGACGCGACTGACCCAGGGTCCCGACTCACCGTGTCGAGCGGCGTGGGGAGCCGGCATCGGGACGTGCGGACCGGCCCCAGGGTCGGCGTCTCGGGCGACGGCGCAGGTCACCCCTGGCGGTTCTGGCTGGACGGTGAGCCGACCGTCTCGGTGTACCGCCCGGCGATACCGCGTCGCCGCCGGGGGTCGGCATCGGGCAGGCTGTCGCCGTGACCAGTGCCGACGAGTTGCTCGACGACCTGCAGTGGCGTGGCCTCATTGCCGTCAGCACCGATCTCGGTGCCCTGCGTGAGGCCCTCGACGGGGGCCCGGTCACCTACTACGTGGGCTTCGACCCGACGGCGCCGAGCCTGCACCACGGCCACCTGGTGCAGGTGCTCACCGCGCGCCGGCTCCAGCAGGCCGGGCACCGGCCGCTGGCCCTGGTCGGAGGGTCGACCGGGCTGATCGGTGACCCCAAGCCGACAGCCGAGCGGACGATGAACACCAAGGAGACCGTCGCCTCGTGGGTCGAGGTGATCCGCAGCCAGATCGAGCCGTTCCTGTCCTTCGAGGGCGAGAACGGCGCCGTGATGGTGAACAACCTGGACTGGACCGCGCCGATGTCGGCGATCGACTTCCTGCGCGACCTCGGCAAGCACTTCCGGGTCAACAAGATGATCACCAAGGACGCCGTCGCGGCCCGCCTGAACTCGGAGCAGGGCATCTCCTACACGGAGTTCAGCTACCAGATCCTGCAAGGGCTGGACTTCCTCGAGCTCTGGCGCCGGCACGGTTGCACGCTGCAGTTCGGTGGCAGCGACCAATGGGGCAACCTGACCGCCGGCCTGGACCTGATCCACCGGGTCGAGCATGCCCCGGTGCACGCTTTCGCCACCCCCTTGCTGACCAAGGCCGACGGGACGAAGTTCGGCAAGACCGAGGGCGGGGCGCTGTGGCTGGACCCCCGGCTCACGTCGCCGTACGCGTTCTTCCAGTTCTGGCTCAACACCGACGACCGGGACGTCATCACCTACCTCAAGGTGCTCTCGTTCCGGTCGCGGGAGGAGATCGAGGAGCTCGAGAAGGCCGTCGACGAGCGACCTGCTGCCCGGGCCGCCCAGCGCGCCCTGGCCGAGGAGCTGACGGCGCTGGTGCACGGGCGGGAGCAGCGCGACGCGGTCACGGCGGCAAGCCTGGCGCTGTTCGGTCGCGGGTCCCTCGAGGAGCTCGACGCCGCGACCCTGGGCGCGGCTCTGGCCGAGGTGCCGACGGTGTCGGTACGCCTGGACGACGGGGCCGGGATGCCCAGCGTGGTCGAGCTGTTGGCCGACTCCGGGCTGTGCCCGAGCCGCTCGGCGGCCCGGCGGGCTGTCGAGGAGGGCGGTGCGTACGTCAACAACGTCCGGGTCGAGGACACCGACGCGCGACCGGCCTGGCCGGACCTGCTGGCCGGCCGCTGGCTGCTGTTGCGGCGGGGGAAGCGCAACCTGGCCGCCGTGGACGTCGGAACCGGCCGCTGACCTGCGGATTTGCATCCGCAGCGAGGGCTGCCTACTGTTCTCTCTGTCGCCCTGCAGGGAGCGACGGACACCGGATTCCGGTGGCCGTTCCTGGGGTGGGCCCACGCGAGACCGACACCGAGGCCATGGCCGCGGGGTCGGGGTGTGCGCGGGGGAGGACGGCCCGGCAGTCAATTTGACAGCCCGGAAGCGCCTCTGTAAGTTAGAACGGTTGCCCCGAGATCTGGCCGAAAGGCCCGATTTGGTGCGCGTTCGATCCTTGAGAACTCAACAGTGTGCCAAAAGTCAATGCCAAAAACCCCGTCCGGGGGATCTGGTCGATGCACCTTTCGGGTGCTGACGCCAATCGTCCTTCGAACGGAATTCCTTTGGTACATGACAGACGATTGACTATTTGCTAGTTACGTCTTTCATTGCCAGATCGCTCAACGGTCTTGCCAGACCACGAGCGCTCTTCAACAGTGTCGGTCCCGTTCGCTTACCAGTGAGCGGTGCCAACAAAGACATTTACGGAGAGTTTGATCCTGGCTCAGGACGAACGCTGGCGGCGTGCTTAACACATGCAAGTCGAACGGTGACCTCGGAGCTTGCTCCGGGCGATCAGTGGCGAACGGGTGAGTAACACGTGACCAACCTGCCCCTAACTCTGGGATAACCCCGGGAAACCGGAGCTAATACCGGATACGAGACCGAGTGACATCACTTGGTCTGGAAAGTTTTTCGGTTAGGGATGGGGTCGCGGCCTATCAGCTTGTTGGTGGGGTAATGGCCTACCAAGGCGACGACGGGTAGCCGGCCTGAGAGGGCGACCGGCCACACTGGGACTGAGACACGGCCCAGACTCCTAC
>JBBRVU010000268.1:0-4428 GCA_038246575.1 Actinomycetes bacterium
ATCGTGCTCGACCACGGCCCCGGGCAGGGGAGACGGGCGTTGTCCCTCGTGCCCGACCTGCACGTCTGCGTGGTCCGGGAGCAGCAGATCGTGCACGGCCTGCCGGACGCGGTCTCAGCGCTCGATCCGGTGCGGCCGCAGACCTGGATCAGTGGACCAAGTGCCACGAGCGACATCGAGCTCGACCGGGTCGAGGGGGTACACGGCCCGCGCACCCTGCGGGTGGTGGTGGTGGTGGGCACCTAGGGGACGCCGTAGGCCGGTCAGCTGGGGAACGTCACAACGTCCGGTGGCGCGCCGGGCTGCGTGTGCAGGCGCCAATAGAGGTCCGCGATCGCGTCGACATCCAGGGCGCTCGAGCCGCTGAGCACGCCATCGATGGTGAGGGTGACCACCCGCACCCCGTCTGCCGCGAGCTCTTTGTGCAGCGACCGGGCCAGGCTGCGCAGGGCAGCCTTCGCCACCCCGACCGCTGCGGCGCTCGTCGAGGCCCGATCGGCGGCCACGCTGCCGGTGAGCAGGATGGTGCCTGTCCCGGCCGCCTGCATCGCCGGCGCGACTTCCTGGGCCGCAACCATCGCTCCGGTCGCCCCCACGTCCAGCGCCAGGTGCAGCTGCTCGGTGGTCAGGGACAAGCCAGAGCCCTGGACGTAAGCCGACCCGTTGTAGACCAGCACCCCTGGCGCCCCTAGCTCGGTCGTCAGCGAGCGCAGCGCGGCCCGGAGCGTGTCCTCGTCTCCGACATCCGCCACGGCTGATGCGACCCGGCGCGCGCCGGCTCCACGTACCTCCGTGGCCAGGTCCGCCAGCTTCTCCGCCGACCGGCCGACGAGCCCGACCGACCAGCCCTCCCGGGCGAAACGCGCGGCGACCGCCAGACCGAGCCCGGGACCGGCAGCGACCACCACCAGCACCTGCGCGGCACCACCCGACTGCGTTGCCTCAGTCATCGACGGTCACCAGGTCGCGCCGCATGAGCCAGCCCAGCGGCCAGGGGTCTTCGTCCGGCTCGGCGTACAGGCCGCCCGGGGGGTTCCACATCGCGACCGCCGCAGTCGGCCGGGCCGTCCAGACCTCCCCGCCGACCATCCGCAGGTCCAGCAGCGTCCCCAGCATGAGCGGGGCGCAGCGCTGGTAGCGCTCGTCGTCGGGCCACACCCAGCGGAACACCGGGTCGGTGGCGAAGGCGGCAACGGCCGAGGCCAGGACTGCGGACCGGTTCTCGGGGTGGAGCTGCCCGGCGGGGGGTAGGGGATTGGTCGTGACCATCCCGTGATCATGCCTCGGGGCGACGGTGTTCGCTCCGGGCGTACGTCATCCGAGACCGGATCGCGGAACAGCCTCAGGTCCGGGGCAGTTGGGTCGAGTAGTTAGCAAAGGAACAACCGACAGAACGGTCTGCATGCAGGACTAGCATGCTTGAGGACAGGTGACTGGCGCTTGGCGCCGGTCGCGTTGCCTGCCCGACCGCTCTCGTGAGGAGCGCACGAATGTTCGAGAGGTTCACCGACCGCGCGCGGCGTGTTGTCGTCCTGGCCCAGGAAGAGGCCCGGATGCTCAACCACAACTACATCGGGACCGAGCACATCCTGCTCGGCCTCATCCACGAGGGCGAGGGCGTCGCCGCGAAGGCGCTGGAGTCGCTGGGCATCTCGCTGGAGGCGGTGCGCTCGCAGGTCGAGGAGATCATCGGCCAGGGCCAGCAGGCACCGTCCGGGCACATCCCCTTCACCCCGCGCGCCAAGAAGGTGCTCGAGCTCTCGCTGCGTGAGGCACTGCAGCTCGGCCACAACTACATCGGCACCGAGCACATCCTGCTCGGCCTGATCCGCGAGGGTGAAGGCGTGGCCGCCCAGGTGCTGGTCAAGCTCGGCGCCGACCTCAACCGGGTCCGCCAGCAGGTCATCCAGCTGCTGTCCGGCTACCAGGGCAAGGAGCCGGCCACGTCCGGCGGCCCCGCCGAGGGCACACCGTCGACCTCGCTCGTGCTCGACCAGTTCGGTCGCAACCTCACCCAGCAGGCGCGCGAGGGCAAGCTCGACCCGGTCATCGGACGCGAGAAAGAGATCGAGCGGGTCATGCAGGTGCTGTCCCGTCGCACCAAGAACAACCCCGTCCTGGTGGGCGAGCCCGGCGTCGGCAAGACGGCCGCCGTCGAGGGCCTGGCCCAGGCGATCGTCAAGGGCGAGGTGCCCGAGACGCTCAAGGACAAGCAGCTCTACACCCTCGACCTCGGTGCGCTGGTGGCCGGCAGCCGCTACCGCGGTGACTTCGAGGAGCGGCTGAAGAAGGTCCTCAAGGAGATCCGCACCCGCGGCGACATCATCCTGTTCATCGACGAGATCCACACCCTCGTCGGGGCCGGCGCGGCCGAGGGCGCGATCGACGCCGCGTCGATCCTCAAGCCGATGCTCGCCCGCGGCGAGCTGCAGACGATCGGCGCCACGACGCTGGACGAGTACCGCAAGCACCTGGAGAAGGACGCCGCGCTGGAGCGCCGTTTCCAGCCGATCCAGGTCGCCGAGCCGTCGCTCGCCCACACCATCGAGATCCTCAAGGGCCTGCGCGACCGCTACGAGGCCCACCACCGGGTGTCGATCACTGACGCCGCGCTGGTCGCCGCGGCCACGCTGGCCGACCGATACATCTCCGACCGGTTCCTGCCGGACAAGGCGATCGACCTCATCGACGAGGCCGGCTCGCGGATGCGCATCCGCCGGATGACCGCGCCGCCGGACCTGCGCGAGTTCGACGAGCGCATCGCCACGGTCCGCCGGGAGAAGGAGTCGGCGATCGACGCGCAGGACTTCGAGAAGGCCGCGTCCCTGCGCGACCGCGAGAAGACCCTGCTCCAGGAGAAGGCGCAGCGGGAGAAGGAGTGGAAGGCCGGCGACATGGACGTCGTGGCCGAGGTCGACGAGGAGCTCATCGCCGAGGTCCTCGCCGTCGCCACCGGCATCCCCGTGTTCAAGCTCACCGAGGAGGAGTCCCAGCGGCTGCTCCGCATGGAGAACGAGCTGCACAAGCGGGTCATCGGCCAGGAGCAGGCCATCAAGGCGCTGTCCCAGGCGATCCGGCGCACCCGCGCCGGTCTGAAGGACCCGAAGCGTCCCGGCGGCTCGTTCATCTTCGCCGGCCCGTCCGGCGTCGGTAAGACCGAGCTGTCCAAGACGCTGGCCGAGTTCCTCTTCGGCGACGAGGACTCACTCATCCAGCTGGACATGTCGGAGTTCTCCGAGAAGCACACCGTGTCGAGGTTGTTCGGCTCACCTCCCGGCTACGTCGGGTACGAGGAGGGTGGCCAGCTCACCGAGAAGGTGCGCCGCAAGCCGTTCTCCGTCGTGCTCTTCGACGAGGTCGAGAAGGCCCACCCGGACATCTTCAACTCGCTCCTGCAGATCCTCGAGGACGGTCGCCTGACCGACTCGCAGGGCCGGGTGGTCGACTTCAAGAACACCGTGATCATCATGACCACGAACCTCGGGACCCGGGACATCTCGCGGGGCTTCAACCTCGGCTTCGCCGCCGACAACGACACGAAGTCCGGCTACGAGCGGATGAAGAACAAGGTCCAGGACGAGCTCAAGCAGCACTTCCGGCCGGAGTTCCTCAACCGTATCGACGACATCGTCGTGTTCCACCAGCTCAGCGAGGACGAGATCGTCGAGATCGTCGACCTGATGCTGGCCAAGCTCGACGAGCGGCTGCGCGACAAGGACATGGGCCTCGAGCTGACGTCCGCGGCCAAGGGGTTGCTGGCGAAGAAGGGCTACGACCCGGTTCTCGGTGCGCGGCCGCTGCGCCGGACCATCCAGCGCGAGATCGAGGACGTGCTCTCGGAGAAGATCCTCTTCGGCGAGATCCGCCCCGGTCAGATCGTGCTGGTCGACGCCACCGGTGAGGGGGACGAGGCCGAGTTCACCTTCGCCGGTGAGCAGAAAGCCGCGCTGCCCGATGCGCCGCCGGTGGAGACCGCAGCACCGCAGGAGTAGCACCACCACCACCACGCGCAACGACGACAGGGCCCGTCCGGACACCACGTCCGGACGGGCCCTGTCGCGTGAGCACGCCATATCCTTCGTGTCGCCCCCCGCCCGTTCGCAGCAGACATGAGCAGCCACGAGGAGACGCCATGCCGCAGTTCGACCTTGCGCTGCCTGAGCTCGAGGCCTACCGGTCGCGGACCGAGCCGCCGCCGGACCTCGACACCTTCTGGTCCACGACCCTGGACGAGTCCCGGCAGGCGGCCGAGCCGGTGCAGGTTGCTTGGGTCGACACCGGGCTGGCGCTGGTCGAGACGTTCGACGTCATCTTCAGCGGCTTCGGCGGCGACCCGGTGCACGCGTGGTACCACCGCCCGGCGGGAATCGACGGCGACCTGCCGGTCGTCGTCCGCTACCAGGGCTACGGCAACGGCCGCGGGCTCGG
>JBBRVU010000269.1:0-4407 GCA_038246575.1 Actinomycetes bacterium
CGGGTCCGAGCCGCTCACGACGTGGGAGAACACCGCGGTCTGCGACACGTTCCCGTTGTCGTCGTAGCGGACCTGGGTCCAGCCCTCAGGAGCCGAGATCGACGGGTTGCCGCGGGCCGTGACCCCCGCCAGCAGCAGGTCGCCGGGGGCTGAGTTGCCAGGCACCGCCACGGTCACCTCGGTTCCGCCGTCCGTCGAGCCGGAAGATGCGCCGTGGAACACGGCCCCACCCGTCGAGGGCGGGGGAGTCGAGGACGGCGGAGCCGTCGTGGTCGGCGGCGCTGTCGTGGTCGGCGGTGCCGTGGTCGACGGCGGTGCGGTCGTGCTCGGCGGTGCCGTGGTCGACGGGGGTGCGGTCGTGGTCGGAGGTGCGGTCGTGGTCGGTGGTGGCGTGCTCCCGCCGCCGCCGAGGGCCATCTCCGAGTGGAAGTAGGTGCGGATGTTGCCGGCGCTGCCCAGCGCCACGATGTTCGTCGTCGAGTTGACGGGGTCCTTCGTGGTCGTCAGGTCGTTGATCTTGGCGCCGGGCGCGGACAGGAAGATCGTGCCCTTGCCCGAGCCGAAGGCGACATCGGTCAGCGGGGCCTTCTTGTAGTAGCCGGTCCCACCGCCCTCGGTCGTCATCAGGACGTAGACATCCTTGTTGGTGCTGTCCAGCAGCAGCTGTGGGCGGGTGAGCTTATCGGCCACCGTCGTGACCGTGGCCTTCGTCCACGTTCCGTCCCAGTTGCGGCTGAGCACCACGAGCGACGGGTCGGTCGGCTTGTCGCTCGACGAGTCACCGAGGCTGGTCTTGACGACCGCGTGGATGCGGCCGTTGTCGTCGGTGAGCAGGCTCTTGAGGTTCAGGTGGTCGTCGGCCAGCCGGGTGCCCGACAGCGGGGTCTCCATCGTCCAGCTCGACGTCGGGGACGCAGAGGCCGGGTGCACCGCGAACCGGAAGGAGGTGGACGCCTGGTCCGACCACATGATGCCGACCATCGGGCCGGTCGAGATCACCGCAGAGATGTCGTCCGCCGCCACGGACACGTCCGGGACGGGCACGAGAACCGGTCCGGACCAGCTCGTGTCCGACGAGGTCGTGTAGGACATGTAGATCTTCGAGGACTTGGTCCAGGTCGTCCACAGCCGACCGGTGCCGTCGCGCGCGACGGTGACGCTCTCGGAGCCGCCGGTGGCCACGGTGACCGGGAATCCCGAGTCAAGGGAGTACTTGCGCGACCCCGACGCGTACGAGAGCCGGTAGAGCCGCAGGGCGCCGCCGCTGGTGCGGCTGGCGACGTAGAGCTTGCCGCCCTCCCACAGCGCGTCGGCCGTGCTGGTGGTGCGCGAGTCGACACGGACACCCGTCGACTTCCAGGTGTGCCCGACCAGCTCGTGGATGTAGACGCCGCCGCCACCCGTAGGGACCAACAGCCCCCACCAGGAGCCGTCCTGGTACCAGAGCTTGCTCTGCGGCTTGTCCTGGGTCGGCGAGGAGTTGGCCGAGGTCGGGTAGGTGAAGTCCTCATAGGTGATGGGTGCGGACTCTGCCTGCGCCGGCGAGGCCAGGACCTGCCCGGTCACCAGCGTCGCCGCCGTCATCGCCAGCGCCAGCCCGACCGGGCGCCACGTCGTCATGATCTTCACCGTTGAGATCCCCCACCTGTTGCCGGGCGCGCTTTCGCGCACGCCGAACGCCCCAAAACACCCCTGTTGGAGATCAGCATGAGTGCGGGTAAAGAGACTGTCAACTCATGTCACAAGACGTGATCGACTTTCATCCCACAGTGAGGAAACCCCGTGTGGGACTAGCCCTTTCGGACCATCGTGAGGCACCGAACGATCCCTATCCGCGACCCATGCCCTCGTAGGTGAAGCCGGCCTTGCGCATCGTGTCGGGGTCGAGCATGTTGCGGCCGTCGATGAGCAGTGGCTGCTTCATCGACGCGGCCGCCGCTTCCCAGTCGAGGTGTGTCAGCTCGGGCCACTCGGTCACCAGCACCGCGGCGTCTGCGCCCGCGAGAGCCTCCATCGGGCTCGAGCACAGCACGGCGGCCTGGGGCAGCACGGCGGCGCCGTCGGCGATGGGGTCCCACGCACGGATCTCGGCTCCCTCGGCGAGCAGCCGACCCACCAGGACCAGGCTCGGGGCCTCGCGCATGTCGTCGGTGTGCGGCTTGAACGCGAGTCCGAGCAGGGCGACGGTCACCCCACGGAGGTCGCCGAGGCGGCGCTTGAGCTTGCCGATCACGCGGCGCTTCTGCAGCTCGTTGACCTCGATCACGGCATTGAGGAGCTGGAAGTTGTATCCCGAGTTGGCCGCGAGCTGCTTGAGCGCCAGCGAGTCCTTCGGGAAGCAGCTGCCGCCGTAGCCGATGCCTGCGCGCAGGAAGGACGGCCCGATGCGGGCGTCCAGGCCGACACCCGCGGCGACCTGGACCACATCGGCTCCGGTGGCCTCACAGACGTTCGCGATCTCGTTGATGAAGCTGATGCGAGTCATCAGGGCGGCGTTGGAGGCAAGCTTGATCATCTCGGCCGAGGCGACGTCGCAGCGCACCACCGGCCCGTCGATGCCGGCATGCAGCTCCTGGACGGCGTCGCCGTGGCGGTCCTCGAAGGACCCGATCGCGATCCGGTCCGGGTGCAGGAAGTCGCGGATGGCTGCGCCCTCAGCCGTGAACTCGGGGTTGGACGCATAGCCGATGTGGGACAGACCGGCCCGGTCCAGGCGGTCGCGCACCCGCGCGCCCGTGCCGACCGGAACAGTGCTCTTCATGACCAGCACGGCCCCCTCGTCGAGGCCGTGGAGCTCGTCGACCACCGTCCACACCGCGGACAGGTCGGCGTCGCCGGAGTAGGTGGGTGGTGTGCCGACCGCCACGTAGAGAAAATCGGCGCCGGAGACCGCCTCGGCGACGTCGAGGGTGAAGCTAAGCCGATCGGCATTTCGCTCGAGCAGATCGTCGAGCCCTGGCTCGTAGATCGGCACCTCGCCGCGCTCCAGTGCTGCGACCCGATCGGGGATGACGTCACGGATGATGACGTCGTGCCCGAGCTCGGCAAAGCACGCGCCGGTGACAAGCCCGACATAGCCGGCTCCGAAAACCGCAATCTTGCTCACGGGTGACGACGGTACGTCAGCCGCGGGCCGACGTCAGCCCGGCCCCGAATTCGGCGTTCACCGTTCACCCGATTGCCCGATCGCCCGGATGCCCGAGTTGTCCGGGGTTCTCGGCGCCGTCGCCGACATCCAATGTCATTCTTTGGTTCACGATTTGTTTCTTCGGAGGTAGGGTAAGCCGCATTCGACAGTGAGAGATGGGTCGCCGATCTGACGAGGCGACGTGTCCGGGGGCGGGCAGCTAGGCGTGGGGGGCACGATGAGCACGACCAAGTCTTCGGTGACGCATTGGGCGTGGCTGGCATTCGCCATGGCCGGGGCGCTCGGGGTGAGCGCCGACGCGGCCTTCCGGGCGGCGAAGTGGGGGCTCGGTGCCGGGCTCGGCGCCCTGGCAGTCATTGCGCTGACGTTCGCGGCGCGCCGGGTCACCGGCGCCGAGTACGCCGCATCCCGCGGCAACGCCGGGTGGGACCAGGTGCGCCTCGAGATCGACCGGGCCCGTCGCTACGACAGCCCGGTGACCCTGGCGCGGTTCCCGCTCGCCGGATCCTCGGCCCGAACGAGGTGGTCGGTGGCCGACCGGGCCGAGCGGGTGCTGCGCGGCAGCGACGCCGCGTGGCTCGAGGCTCGGTCGCTGTTCATGCTGATGCCCGGCGAGGACGCCGAGTCCGCGCAGGTGGCGCTCGACAGGGTCGCGGAAGCGCTCGATGTCGACCTGACCGGCGCCCCGGTCGTGGCCTCCTTTCCGTCCGACGTGCTCACGCTCGGCGCCCTGATCGACGCCCTCCACCCGCCGCACCGGGCGCGCTCGGCGGCGCCGGTGCACATCACCACTCAGCAGCCGAGACCGGTCACGTCCGGGCTTACGCTCGAGGCTGAGCAGGCGTCCGCGTCATGACCCTTACCCATGTCGATCGCCTCCGCCGCGTCACCAGCGTCGAGCGGCTGCGCACCACAAGCTACGGCGAGCGCCTGAGCCGGTCGGCCGGCGCCGACCGGATGCGCCGGGTCGCCGACCCGAATCGACTGCGACGGGCGGCCTACGCCGAACGGATGCGGCGGATCCCGGCGCCCAGTCGGGGCTACGCGACCTTCAAGCGAGGCTTCGACATCGGCGTCTGCCTGCTGGCCGCGCCGCTGGTTGTCCCGCTCCTGCTGCTGTGCGCCGTGGCCGTCCGGCTCGACTCGCCGGGACCGGTTTTCTTCGCCCAGCGGCGCACCGGTCGGCACAACCACCGCTTCCGGATGTGGAAGTTCCGCACGATGTGCAAGGACGCCGAGGCGATGAAGGCCGACCTGGC